>CALGIG010000108.1 GCA_937915865.1 uncultured Prolixibacteraceae bacterium
GTGAGATTTATGTGAGATTTATGTGAGATTTATGTGAGATTTATGTGAGATTTATTCGTAAATATCTAATTATGAGAAGTATATACAATTTAAGTTATGACAACAAAACGTACTTGGGAAACCATTAAAGAATACGAAGACATTTTTTTTGAGTATTTCGATGGAATCGGCAAAATCACTATCAATCGCGAGCGTTACCGCAACGCTTTTCGCCCTACGACGGTGAATGAAATCAGCGAGGCTTTGCGTATATGCCGCGAGGATCAGCACATCAACGTAATTGTTTTGACCGGTGCAGGCGACAAGGCTTTTTGTGCCGGTGGTGACCAAACTGTGAAAGGTATTGGCGGTTACATCGACAAAAACGGCATTCCACGCTTGAATATTCTGGAGGTGCAGAAACAAATCCGCTCGATGCCAAAGCCTGTAATTGCTATGGTAAATGGTTATGCCATTGGTGGCGGGCACGTGCTGCATGTGGTTTGCGACATCAGTATTGCCAGCGAAAATGCCATCTTCGGTCAGACTGGCCCCAAAGTGGGAAGTTTCGATGCGGGTTTGGGTTCATCCTATTTGGCTAGCATCGTTGGACAGAAGAAAGCCCGCGAAATCTGGTTTATGTGCCGCCAATACTCGGCTGCCGAAGCATTGGAAATGGGTTTGGTGAACAAAGTGGTGCCGTTCGAACAACTGGAAGATGAGGTAGTTGCCTGGGCTCAAAAAATGCAGGAACATAGTCCGCTGGCTTTGCGCATGTTGAAACTTGGCTTAAATGCCGAACTCGACGGACAAATCGGCATCCAGGAATTTGCCGGAAACGCGACTTTGCTGTATTACCTCACCGAAGAAGCGCAGGAAGGCAAGCACGCGTTTCTCGAAAAACGCAAACCGGATTTCAAGAAGTTCCCTAAGTTCCCTTAATTCAGTAGTTTGTTTATATTACAAAAATGTAACTTACTCTTTTGTAACTTACATTTTTGTAAGTTTAAATTATTTGCCTACATTTGAGAAAAAAGCAAAATGGAAACTCCATTTGTATTTGGTAAATTGGCTATCAGAGGCGAGTTCACAAACAGGGAACAAGAACGGAAGCTTTTGGCTGATAATTTTAATTCGCTGGTAAATACTACCCTCATCTCGCCTCGCCGCTGGGGCAAATCGTCGTTGGTACAGATGGCTGCAAACGATGCAAGGACAGTGAACAGCGAATTGCATTTTTGTTTTCTTGATGTATTTAGTGTTAGGACCGAGGATCAGTTTTACCAGCATTTGGCAACAGAGCTCTTAAAAGCGTCAGCTTCGAAAATAGAACTCTTGCTGGACAATGCAGGCAGGTTTTTGGGTAAATTTCTTCCGAAGCTATCATTTAGTCCTGATGCACAAAACGAAATTTCATTGGGACTTGACTGGGAAGAGGTTAAAAAACAACCTGACGACATCTTGAACATGGCTGAGAAACTGGCTATCGAGAAAGGGTGGAAATTGATTGTTTGCATTGATGAGTTTCAGAATATCGCGACATTCGAAAATCCATTGGCATTTCAGAAGAAGTTAAGATCGCAATGGCAGAGGCATCAGCATGTGGCATATTGCCTGTACGGGAGCAAACGGCATATGCTGATGGAGGTGTTTACAAATCCTTTAATGCCATTCTATAAATTTGGGAGCCTGCTGTTTTTAGAGAAAATCAAAAAAGAAAGTTGGATTCCTTTTATATGCAGTCGTTTTGAACAAACACAAAAGCAAATTAATCAGGAGGGTGCAGCATTAATTGCAGATTTGGCTGAATGTCATCCGTATTACGTTCAGCAGCTTGCACAGCAGAGTTGGTTGCGTACCGACGACACCTGTTCGACAGAGATCGTACATGAAGCCCACCGGAGCATTATCGACCAACTAAGTTTGCTGTTCCAGTCGAAAACCGATGAGCTAACCAATTCACAGATAAATTTTTTGAAAGCCCTCATCGATGGTGTTGAAAAATTCAGTTCAAAAGAAACATTGGACAAGTATAAGATTGGAACTTCTGCAAATGTTTTGCGTGTTAAAAATACGCTTGAAAGTAAAGAGATCATTGATATTCAGGGAGGAAATATTTCTTTGCTCGACCCTATGTACAAAAGCTGGCTGAAAACATATTATTTTAAGAATTAAAATATGGCATCACTAAAAAGTTGGGTAAAAGCAGCACGGTTGAGAACTTTGCCACTGGCGGTTTCCGGCATTTTGATGGGAGCAGCTTTGGCTGGGTTAGACGAAGGTTTTAATTTGAAAGTCACTATTCTGGCCATTGTTACGGCGCTGTTTATCCAGGTATTCTCGAATTTTGCCAACGACTACGGCGATTTCCAGAAAGGGACCGACAATGACAAACGGGTTGGCCCACGACGCACGGTTCAGGGAGGAGAAATTACTCCGGCGCAAATGCGTGGTGGAATGATTGTACTGGCTCTGCTGAGTCTGGCCTCAGGAATCTGGCTGGTAGCGGAAGGAACCAAAGGATTGTCTCTGTCGGTTTTCGGCATTTATATTGCGCTGGGAGTTTTGGCGCTGATTGCCGCATTTAAATACACCGCCGGAAGCAATCCGTATGGCTACGCCGGCTTGGGCGATCTGGCCGTTTTCCTGTTTTTTGGGTTATTGCCGGTTGTTGGCGCCTATTTCCTGAATACCCATCAAATTAGTAATTTGGTTTTTCTTCCGGCCATTTCAATCGGACTTTTCAGCACCGGGGTTTTGAATCTGAACAATATGCGCGATGTGGAGAACGACCGTACTTCAGGAAAAAATACGATGATTGTAAGAATGGGCGGCGCGAAAGGAAAACTGTATCATACACTGATGATTTCAGTAGGAATGATTTTTGCAGTAGTTTTTTCTTTTCTGCATTTTAAATCAGGCTTTCAATGGTTTTTCCTGATTTCATTACCGTTGTTTGTGCGCGATTTAATACAGATTAACCGAATTTCGGAGCCTCGGCAATTCGACCCGTTTCTGAAAAAACTATCATTAACAACACTGTTTTTTACTGTGCTGTTTGGTTTGGGAGTAATAATTGCCTGTCATTAAATGGTCATTTATAGTCATTGGTTGCTCAAACAATTAATGACTATAAATGACTCAATAACAATAAATTACAAGATTTTAGTGCGAGTCTATTTTTGCACCGAAAGCTAAATCTCCGGCATCACCCAACCCGGGAACGATGTACGACATTGGGGTCATTTCCGGATCAACAGCCCCCACCCACAGTGTTACATTTTCGGCATCAATAGCTTTTGAAACATGCTCAAGCCCTTGCTTACTGGCAATAACTGCTACCAGGTGAATATGTTTTGGCGAACCTTTTTGCAACATAGCATGGTAGCCAATTTCCATTGATGCACCCGAAGCTAACATTGGGTCTGAAAGAATTAGCGTTTTGCCATCGAGTGAAGGAGTTGCAAGGTATTCGAATTCAATATGAAACTCACCAGCTTCATCGTATTTTCGGTAAGCTGAAATAAAAGCGTTTTCAGCACGGTCGAATACATTTAAAAAACCCTGTTGAACAGGTAATCCAGCACGTAAAATAGTAGCTAAAACCGGATGTTGAACTAAGTTGGGCACTTTGGCGATTCCCAGCGGGGTTTTCACTTCAGTAATTTCGTAATCCATAACTTTACTGATTTCGTAAGCGAAAATTTCGCCTAAACGCTGAAGATTGCGGCGAAAACGCATTGGGTCTTTCTGGATTACTTCGCACCGAATTTCTGAAATGAACTGGTTGAAAATGGAGTTTGATTCTCCAAGTATATTTACTTTCATGATTTAAAAAGTTTCGGCGAAAGTAATATAAAAATACCAAACGTATAGAATGCTTTACAATATAGATTCTGTGAAATTTTGATTGACGGACTATTTTTTTAAAAGACGTATTAACCAGGGCAAGCGGTTGATATGAACCGAATAATAGGTTTGTGGATTTGCACCAAAACCGGTATAAAACCGGGCAATTCCTGGAATATTTGAACCTTCAAAATCAAGGATAAGGTTATTTTTTGCATTTTGGCAAATAAAGTTGTTTATTAAAAGAAACATGGCGCTTTTCTCTGTCCCTTCCTGGGTTGATGAAGCGGCGAGATAGATGTACTTCTGATTGGTTTTCAGAAAAAAAACTGCTGACAACCAATTGCCTCGTTCGTTTACAACTACATTTATTTCGCCTAGTTTATTGGCCAGGGCATACCTTATAATTTCACAGAAGGAGAGATAATGTTCTTGTTTTACTTCTGGTGCTTTACTTACTAAGTTATTTTGTGTAAATGCAATAAAACGATCGATTTCTTTAGACCCGGAAATAATTAAATTACTCTGAAGGGCTTTCTGAATGTTCCTTTTAGTGTTTGTATTGTATGCTGACTGGATTCTCTCAAAATCTGAATTCAGCGAAAGATGATAAGTTGTATTCTTTTTTAAAAGGAATTGAGAATTTTTAATTGTATTTCCAAGGTTTAGGTTTAAATCGGCAAGTCTGAACTTGGAAGGAATTGTTTTTATGAATTGTTCAACAGTAGTTTCGTTGACTGGCAATGCGGAAAAAATACCCAATTGTTGAGTGAAAAATGGCTGATAGATGTACTTAATGCCGTATTTCTGATTGTTTACCAACGGCATAACATAGTGATAATCGTCTGAAATCAAGGCATCCCAATGGGGGCAAATCCGGTCGAGGTACCAGCTGTAAGCATAACTTATCCCGTATGGCGATTCTGAGATACACTTATCCCATTTCATCCGGTCTATGTTTGAGTTGTCAACGAATCTGATTTCAGGAGTATTCATTTTCCAAATATATTCCTTTATCAGTTAGTTGTTTAAAAACGTTTCTCCATCCTTGCCATTGGGCTAAATCGTGCAGCGATTCATTGTGGAACAGGCAAATAAAAGTTCCATTCACTTTTTTTACTTCATCCATCAGTTTATTGGTTAATTGCCAGGCTTCTTCGGGCTGAAGGTTCATATAATCCTTTAGAGTAACATCCATTACTTGAAAAGGATGAATCATCAATTGTGTTTGCTCATTTTTTTCCAGATCGAAAAAAGGGAATGAAGTGCATGTTCCGGCGCGAAATCCTGCCATGTTGGCGAACCCCATTGTGAAGTCGTCGGTTATTCCTGCTTTTATAGCAGTTTGGTATGTTTTAGGAAATTTCAGTTTTAAAAAGTGTTGTCGGCTTTTTGTAACCGTATGTCCAACGATATTTTCCAGGCGTTCTTTTTCTGTTTCGAACATCCAGGGCTTTTCATTTGACGAATACGAAGGATGAAGGCCAACCTCGCATTGGCCGGCGATATCAAGGATTAATTTTCTGAATGAATCGTTTTTATGTGATATGTTTTTGTCGAACAGATTGCGGTCGCCAACAAGGAAAAAGAACAAAAGTTTGTCGAGCCTTCCTTTGTAAGTATCAAGAATATACTCGTACGTGTCATAAGGATCGCTTTGCAGGCGAAGCAGAACTGATGTTCGTTGAATCAACTCATCCCATTTTCCGGTTAGTGCTGTTTTGGCCATTCCACCGGCTAAAATTGACATACTTTTATTCTTGAATGCCCAGGCATTATCAATGTCTATGGTTGTTAGCAAACGAAAGGTTCTTTTTCCTACCTGAAATGTTGGATAAGCAGTTAAAAGTGCATCAGCAATCCAATAAGCAATATGGTCTACAATTGGGATTTGGTGTATTCCAAGTTTTACGAGCAAGTTTTCCGAATCAATAAAGCGGTTGTGTTTATCGGTTGTTTCGCTTAAATACTCTTCGTAGCGGGTTATTAAATAAAAAGTTACAGCAAAAGGGTCGAAGGGTAAAAACGAATCGGACGAAGTTGAAAAGAATAATTTTATATCCTGAAAATCAACATAATCGGTAGTGTGATTAGTTATAGTCTTTTCAAATAAGATTGAGTGGGCTTTTAGGAAAAGGCCTGAAAAGAAATTGACTTCTGAGTAGTTTATTTTGGGCCATTCCGAACGGCAGAATTCTTCTCTATCTCTGGAAAAAGAGACATTGACTCCGAGAATTGCCTTGAAAATAAAGCTAAACGTAAATTCCACTCTTACGGTGGGTTCTGGAATATAAACCAAAATATTGGATGACAAAGCAGCTTCCAACATCTCCTCATTTTTCGTTTGTTAAAACTAATAAAATATGCCTGATATTGTCACAGATTCAGATTAAACCTTCATCGGCAAAGCTAAAAAACGAATTGTTCCCGATAATAATGTGGTCGATTACCGGAATATCCATAAGTTTGCCTGCATCCCTTAATTTGTTCGTGATGTCTTTATCTGCCTGACTCGGAACAAGATTTCCTGAAGGATGATTATGGCATAAAATTAACGAGCAAGCCAGTTTATCAAGTGCTGTTTTCAGAATAATACGAACATCTATAATAGTTCCCGACAAACCACCCTGACTTACCATAAATTTATCTATAATCAGATTGTTACGGTTTAAAAGTAAAACCCAGAATTCTTCGTGAGGAAGATCACTCAGTAATGGACTAAAAATTTGTGCGGCATCTGAACTGGTAGTTATTTTGGGCTTTTCTTCAGGCTCTGTTTCTTTACGCCGCCGGCCAAGTTCAAGTGCAGCAGTGATTATAATCGCTTTGACTTCACCAATGCCTTTAAACTTTTTCAAATCGGTTATTGATTTCTTTCCCAGTTCGTTGAGGTTGTTATTTACTGAAGCTAGTATTTTTCGCGAAACTTCAACCGCTGATTCTTCTATATTGCCCGATCCGATTAATATGGCCAGTAATTCAGCTTCAGAAAGCGAGCGAACTCCTTTTACCAGCATTTTTTCGCGTGGACGATCTTCAACAGCCCATTCTTTAATTCTCAGTTTCTTATACATCTATTGAAGTATTATGATTTACTAAGTTAAAGAATTGACTTTAAAATACCAAATAAAGATAAAATTATGACTATAAGTGATTTCTCATCTCCTGCTTAATGCAAAACAGGCCGACCGTGGCAGGCCAGCCTGTTTTATAATGGTGATAATTTTAAATGCTTACGCCTTCCATCGATTTTTCCAAATTATTGGCTACTTCAATAAATTGGTCAACAGTAAGCTCTTTCATATAAATGAGCCCGTGTGTTGCGCGTACAAGAGGCTTTTCGTGTTGGTAGAAGAAATCTTTACCTAGCAGTAATTGTATTTGTTTAAGCTGTTCAACCCAAATACGTTGTGTTAGCTGACTGAATTTGCCGTCCAACTGGTAGCTGGGGAACGACGCGTCGACCTGGCTCAGATAGCATTCAGTAAACGATGAATCGAGTATTGCCAGGGCATTTAACGATACCGGTGCTATTATTTCAGTGTCAGCCGGATGATACCGGAACCATACATTTCGGTAACCAATTACACGTAAATTAGTTAAATCTTCTTCCTGTGCCCATTCTTTAACTGCTGCTGCAATCGATTTTAATACTTTATAATGGGTATCCGGGCCACTTCCTTCTGGGTCCATGGCCAGGCTAATGCGTGTTGGTTTAAATTTACGGAACTGCTCCAGGATTGGAAGTACATCACGTTTATTATCAGGTTGTTGCCCAAAAGTAGACCCCTGATAAAAGCCTAATCGTAAGTGATGGACATTTTTCACAGGTACACCATAATGGGCCCAGACCAATTCTTCTTCCATTTCTCGAATCATTCCTTTTAAAGTCTGAATCTTTGGTGGGTTTTTGCCTCCATCGTAAGTGTTTTTTAAACTGTCGAGTATTTCAACTATGGTGTTGATCAATTGTTCGCGGTTACCTACTTCCCATATCTGGACAATGGCACGTACAACTCTATGGCATACGCCACGACGTTTTTCAGTTTCGTTATTCGATGCTACACTATCGAGGTAATGGTAAATATCTTTGTCCCATTTATATTTATATCCTTCTGCAAAGAAATCAGGAAAATTAATCATCTCAATTTTCCCTTTGCTTATCAAACTAAGAGTTTCGTTCAATAATCCGCTTAAATATTGGTTTATAACCGAAGTAAAACCTGAAGTCAAAACGGTAAAATGGAATTCGTTGCTTGCATCGCGTAGTTGCCTGTTAATAAAGGGCATGATTCCCAGCATTATATCATCGTGGTGTGGCCCGGTATGATAATATACCTGGTTCGATTCGCGTTCCATGCCTTTGTTTAGCTTTGCAGTAACCGAGTCAATAACTTCCTGTACAGTATTTTCGTCTAAATTTGGTATTAAGCTGCAATATTTGTCAGCCTTCAAATCGTCTAAGGTAAGTTTATGTCCAAACTTGTTTATTTTAGCACAAATATCAATAACTGCCCGTTCTGTTTTCTGATGGGTCCACTCTCCGGTTTGGTAATATTTGTTGATGCTGTCGGTTAATTTTACTGCTGCGCCGTTAGTTAGGTAGAAACGACTGTTTGTTAGTTTGGCTAATGCACTTGCCGGGTAATGATTGGAGGGCTCGTTTTCGAGAGAGTTTTTAATTACATCTGCAATAGCTTCTCCTGCTGCAAATACAATAGCCGTTGCATTGGGATTAAACGTAATTGTATCAAGTCCGATTGTGATAACCAACCTATTTTTTGATACCTCAATACCTCCAAGGTCGCCAGCAGCTATTGCCTGTGTTTCAAAGTTTGTAGCAGTTAATCGTGTTGTTGAGAAATGATCAGTTCCACGGGTATTGAATGCAATATGTCCGTCAGGTCCAATTCCCGACATGAAGAAGCCAATTCCTCCAAGTTCGCGAATTTTCTGTTCATATTCCGAACACCAATTATCGATAGCAAAAATGGCTTTCTGCTGTAATTTTTCATTATTTGTTTTTGCCTCGCGGAATCGAAGAGATAAGTCAATTCTCAAATCAGGAAAAATTTCCAGGTATGTCTTCCCATCTGGAAGTGAGATTTCATCTGAATTGATTAATAATGCTTTGGAAGCATCAAGTCCGAAGCCTTTGAGGTAATAATTTTCAGTATAATTATAAAAACTGTTGTGTTGCTTCGAAGAAATAGGATAAAACTCGTCCATTTGAACAAAATGGAGCCCACCTAATTCAGGTTTCATAACACCTGCGAGTCCGTGAGAAGCCAGAAGTTCTTGTCCTCGTGGAGTATCCCAGTTTTCAAGGAAAAATTTGGTGTATTTGATGAAATATTCCGATGTTTTTCCGGTTGGCAGGCTTATTACCCCATTAGGGTTTTTACTTACCCATTCCAGGAAATGTAAAGCGGCTAGCATACCCAATTTTGGAAAATTCTCAACTGTGATATAAGGAATTTTCGTACTCATCTTTTCAATTCCTGCTTGCTGAAGGAATATTTGCTCAACCTTACTGAATTCTCTTGTTTTCATATTTTTATATTTTGGAAAAATGGATGCGTTCTGAGAAAGAAAACATCCAATCTGATTTTGAGTTTTGATAAATGATTAATTTCTTTCGAGTTCACTTTCGAGAAATAAGGCAGCAACGCCCAATATTCCGGCCTGACTTCCTAATTCGGAAACCTTGATTTGTATTTCTTTAACCAGATCGGGTATACAGAATGCCTGTATGGATTGTTGAATTGGCGGTAGGATATATTGGTTAGCTTCTGCGATAGGGCCTCCCAAAATGATCAGCTCCGGATTGAATATTTGAATCAAATAAGCAAGACCTTTTCCCAACCATTGGCCAACATTGGCCAACATAGTTATTGAATATTGATCGCCCATTGTGGCAGCCAGAATAACTTTTTTAATTTCGTTGTTGTCGTTATCAGTTAAACCTGCTAAAAAGGATGAATGCCCGGTTTCAACCCCTTCTTTGGCCAATTGGGCAATAGCTGTACCTGAAGCTACAGTTTCTAAGCAGCCGCGTTTACCGCACCTGCAAAGTAATCCGTTATCAACCATTGGGAGATGTCCGAATTCGCCTGCAAATCCATCGCGACCTTTATAAAGTTTCCCATTTACAATTATGCCCAAGCCAATACCCCAATCTAGCTGAAGGGCAAGAACATTTTTTCTGGAATGAGCCAATCCAAACCGTAGTTCGGCGAATGCCCGTGCTTTAGCGTCGTTTTCGATGATTACCTTTAATCCAAATTTATTCCGAAATATTTCAGCAACAGGGCGATCTGAAACCATGTGCGTTTTATTTATTCCAGTTGCCGAATCGACCATTCCCGGCATTTCAATACCAATACCAAGAATTTTTTCTCGCGCAATTCCTTTTTCGTGAATGACATTCTCAGTGAATTCAACAATTGGGTCGATAATGCTTATTCCATGCGATATATTTAATGTTAATATTTGATCATTAACAACGCTCTGGTTCTTTGCATTAAATATCGTTACTGATGTTTTATACAGATTGATTGATATTCCGATAATAAAAAAAGCATCCTCTTTATTGCCATATAAATTAGGACGTCGGCCTCCGCTCGAATTTCCCTGCCCTAGTTCTTCAACAATGCCTTCTTCTTTTAATTCGTTGAGTAAACTTATTATTTTCGGAGTGCTTAGTTTGACGAACTTACCTAAGTCTGTATTAGTCATTGCTCCGTGAAGAAACAGATTTTTGATTATCTTTCGCTTTTGCGAGTTATTCTTCATTTCAACGACATTCATTTCGCTGTAGTCGTTATTATTTACCTGAGGGAATGCCATAGTCATATTTTTATCCAGGTTAAAACATTACAAATGTATTTAATTTATTTTTGAAATAAGCACATACTTTTATTAAAATTTTAAAAAGTTTATTGTTTTAATCTCAGAGTCTGTTTAAATTTAATTTAAGACTCAATACTCACCCCAAGTCCGATTTATCGGACTTGGGGTGAGTCAAAAAAGATAGAATTAAGGTTAAAATTCTTCAATAAAAAAATTTAAACAGTTTCTCAAGCTTATGTGAATATCCTTTTCGTTGCCTAAAGCCAATTAATGCGCAAGCGGCCTGGGCCGGTGAGTCGTCGAACGTAGTTTTTGGTGCGAATCGGGCTTAGCCTTGACCTTTTTTGATTTTATGTGTCAAGACAAAAAGTAATTAGAGTTTTGGAGCAAGGCTCCAACGCTAAATAAATTAGGTATTCAATGGGATATTTAATTATGCTTCAAACAAAACTTTACGATGTGTCATAGTTTAAAATTTGTCAGACGTTGGCTATATTTAGAAATGGGTTGGTTTGTAGTCAGGAATTAACTATCAAATTTACTCTAAACGTGTGCTGACTACAGAAATAGGAAATAATGAAACTCTTGATGAAATAAAAAAGTGAAAAGCGGTGGTGCTCACCGCTTTTCACTAAACAAACAACTAAAATTACCTTACGAACTTTGCTTTCACAAAAAACCAATCAACCCAAAAAGTTCAAATTAGATTTGCAAAGTCAAAACAGGTTACGCGAACAAATGATGCTTTGTTTCAGATTTAGTGTTAATTAACAATTATTAGCACTTGTCCAAAACAGGAAATTCCAGATTTTTGTTGTTAATACCTTTATTTTCTTCAACAATCAGAATATCTCCGGGGCCGATCTCCCACCTTGATGTGGACGAAACGGTTTGGCCTCAAGTTAACTTCGTTCCTGAGTTATACGGACAATTTCATGCAAATTTACTTCAGAATTACATATTCTTTTTCTAGCTTTTTTCCATCTTTACAGCTTCTATAGTGAGGATAATATGTCGGTTTTGAATGAAATACTTGTTTTCTTAGCAGCGGTTACAGCTGGATTTATAAATGCTATGGCAGGCGGAGGAACTTTGGTCTCGTTTCCGGTATTGTTAGCGGTTGGTATTTCGCCGGTTGTTGCCAATGTTACCAATACGGTTGCTTTGGTTCCTGGAACAATTGGTGGAATGTGGGCCCAACGGCGTGAGTTTCAGTCGCAGCGCAAGCGATTAATCAAATTACTCCCTGTTGGTGTATTGGGCGGCGTAGTTGGAGGTTTACTAATCTTAAATACAAATGAAGAAACGTTCAGAATTATAATTCCTTACCTTATATTACTTGCAACGCTATTGTTGGCCTTGCAGGCTAAAATTAAAAATTGGGTTGTATCCCGCATCGGTCAAGCACATAACGAACATCACAGCCCAATATTTATGATGAGCCTTGTTTTTATGGCAGCAGTATATGGCGGTTATTTTGGAGCTGGTTTAGGAGTAATTTTAATGGCCACACTCGGATTAGTTACCGACGAAAATCTAACAAGTTTAAATTTTTTGAAACAGGCATTAGGTTTTGCAATTAATTTTGCAGCAGCTATTTACTTTGCCTTCTCAGGGAAAGTAAATTGGTTTATAGCCTTTATAATGATTTTTGGATCTCTATTAGGTGGTTGGGTTGGCGGGATGCTAGCCGGTAGGATAAAACCCGAAATTCTACGTTGGATAGTTGTTTCAGCAGGATTAATTGCTTCAATTATTTTCTTTCTGAAAAATTAACTCTATCTAAATTAAGTTGTAAACAAGTATACTTAAACAAAAAAGAAAAGGCTGCCCTCTGACAGCCTTTCCACCCGTTACGACGGGAAACTAACCTAAACCAACTAAACCTAATAAACCATAAGCTCATCAAAGTTTACAACTTTTTGGATGTTACTTAAATAACATGTAAAGCATAACTTTGTTTCGCCAAGTGTATTGTATTTTTAAATTAATTACCGTATAGAACGTTATCGTTTATTCGATGGGGCAAAAATACTAAAAATAAATAATCCTCCAAATGTAGGTGCCATGAAAAAAATAAAATTATCATTTTTTTAAAATTTGCAATTGGCTGAAAATCAAAATATAAATGAAAAATGTTTGAAATTTAAAATGAAAAAATCTTGATGATGTTCCAAATAACCCTTTCGTAATTGTGTATTTTACACAAATTGCCATGGTTATTGTTTTTTGTGTCGGAGTATTTTTAACATAGAGTTATTAATAAATACTTTGTATTTTTGTCGTCATTATTTGTTTAATATGTTTTGCTGTATAAAATTGTTAAATATGTTTAGGATTTTTTTAGCCTTATTGATATTGACATTCAACAATGTTTATGGACAAACTAATCCGAAAAGAGAGTTTCGGGCCGTTTGGGTTGCCACGGTGAACAACATCGATTGGCCATCAAAGCCGGGTTTGTCTACCGATCAGCAGAAAAAGGAGGTAATCGATTTATTGGATATGCACAAAAGAAATGGCATGAATGCTATTATTATGCAAATTAGGCCTGCCGCTGATGCTTTTTACAAGTCTGATTTAGAACCTTGGTCGAGGTATTTGACTGGTATACAAGGTAAAGCACCCGTTCCGTTTTACGATCCGTTACAATTCTGGGTCGATGAATGTCACAAACGAGATATGGAATTTCATGCATGGTTAAACCCTTTCAGAGTTGCCCAAGATATATCTGATCCACTTTCGGCTAATCATATTGCTTTTAAGCATCCCGATTGGATTGTGAATTATGGCGATAAACTCTATTTTGATCCGGGTCTGCCGCAAACACGCGAGTTTGTCGTTAAAATTGTAACTGATATTGTTTCGAGGTATGATATTGATGCCATACATTTTGACGATTATTTTTACCCCTATCCATTGAAAGAAGATTTTCCCGATCAGGTCTCATTCGAAAGATATAATCGTGGTTTTTCAGTTGAGCATAAAGCCGACTGGAGACGCGATAATGTTGATATTCTGATAAAAAGCCTTTCTGAAATCATAAAAAAAACAAAGCCTTGGGTGAAATTTGGGATCAGCCCATTTGGCGTTTGGAGAAATATATCTGATGATCCTGATGGATCGGATACAAAAGCCGGAACAACTAATTTCGACCATTTGTATGCCGATATTCTGAAGTGGCAAAAAAATGGTTGGATTGACTATTGCCTTCCCCAGTTATATTGGCAAATTGGTCATCCTTCTGTTGATTTTTTGAAATTATCCGAATGGTGGGCCAATCATGCCTATAACAGGGCAATGTACATAGGGCACGGAGTATACAAACTTGATGCAAATTCGACAATTCCTGATTGGAAGGACCCAGATCAACTTGTAAAGCAAATTCAAATCGTTCGTCAAAATCCCAAATTGGGCGGAAGTGCCTTTTATAGCAGTATTCATTTTAAACGAGACCTTTATGGCTTCGACAAACATTTACGCGAAAACCTTTACAAGTCGCCTGCATTAATACCGCAAATGCCTTGGATTGATAAGACACCTCCGATAGCGCCCAGACGGTTCAAAAAGAGAGGTCATAAACTGAAATGGAAAGTGGTAAAAACGCCGAACGAGATGGATAAACCTGTAAGCTTTATTGTGTATTTGAACCCGGTTGGAACAACTTTTGATGCACAGGAATCTGAAAATATTTTTACCATTACTAAGCATAAAAGCATTTCTTTTAGGCCAAATTCACGTAAATTACAGAAGAAATATGAAATCCGGGTTTCTGCTGTCGACAGGCTTCACAACGAGAGTGAACCTACTAAAATGAAAATGATTAAAATGTAAAGAAGACCTAACATGAAACGAACAGTCGATTGTTTTTTTGTATATACTGCTCAGGAAGAAAGCCAGAAATTAATTGATCAGCTGCGAACTTCGACTTTGGTTCGTGAGGTTTATGTTTTGGCACGCGAGCAAGTTCAACTGACCCATTGCCAGATAGTGACTGTTGAAGAGAATAATTCGTGCTCGACTATACGGTTGATTGCCAAACTTCTCCGAGCTGATTTTGCTTTGCTGGCGCTCAATGAATCGGCTATTAATGTTGGGCCGGGTGCAATAGAGCGTATGGTTCAGGTTGCCGGGTACACCGATGCACCGATGGTTTATGCTGATTATTTAGAGGTTTTGGACGGAGTTGTTTCATCATATCCGACCATCGATTATCAATTGGGAAGTTTACGCGATGATTTTAATTTCGGGCCTGTCAGGTTTTATCGTTCTGAAGTTTTGAAAGCATTCAGGTACGAAAATTACGAGACATTGAAATATGCAGGAAGTTATGCTTTAAGGCTACGGGCCAGCCGCATGGGAGAGCTGGTGCGTATTCCTGAATATTTGTTTACCAAAGTAGAAACAGATACCCGAACATCGGGCGAAAAACAATTTGATTACGTGAAAGCCTCTGCTCGTGAAAGGCAGTTGGAAATGGAACAGGTTTGTAGAACTCATTTGCGCGATATTGGTGCTTTATTACTTGCTCCTTTCCCAGAAACTATTCTGTCGGAGAATTTTGAAACTGAAGCTACCGTGATTATTCCCGTAAAGAATCGTGTAAAAACCATTCGCGATGCTATTGTTTCGGTATTGATACAAAAAACATCTTTCAATTTTAACCTGATTGTTGTCGATAATTATTCGACTGATGGGACTTCCAAAATTCTTGAAGAATACGCTAATCAGGGAAAGTTGATCCATGTTATCCCTGAACGAAAAGACCTTGGCATTGGCGGTTGCTGGAATGAAGCGCTTTTTCACCCGGAATGTGGCAAGTTTATTGTCCAGCTCGATAGTGATGATTTGTATGTTAATGAAAACACGCTTCAAACAATCGTTGATAAGTTCTATGAAGAAAATTGTGCAATGGTTGTTGGCAGTTACCGAATGACCAATTTTAATTTGGAAGAAATTCCTCCGGGTGTAATTGATCATCGCGAGTGGACTGATGATAATGGTCCTAATAATGCTTTACGAATTAATGGTTTAGGTGCACCGAGAGCTTTTTATACTCCTATTTTGCGAGAGATTCGTGTGCCAAATGTAAGCTATGGAGAAGATTATGCTTTGGGTCTTGCTATATCAGGAAAATATAAAATTGGCCGAGTGTACCAACCTATTTATTTGTGCCGTCGATGGGATGACAATACCGATGCCTTACTCAACGTGGCTAAAATGAATGCCAATAACTTATATAAAGATCGCATTCGTACATTCGAACTTCAGGCTAGGATACAACGAAATAAAAAGCTGGATCCTGATAAGGCCTGGAATGAAGAATAATTCATAAGAAGGAGAAGTTAGGTTAATGCTAATTTCTCCTTCTTCCTTTTACTATATTGTTTTTTCTGGAAACTTCAACCTCAACCTGAGACAGCATACGATCGAAGTCGTTCTGAGTAATGTTACGTGTTTTACGTTCTGGAAAAATTTTTCTGAAAGGGAATTTATAATTTAATCTGAATTCAAGCTTATAAAAGCTATTAAGATATTGGCCATTAGATGATTGTAGCGGAACGCTTAATTCCACCGGGGATGGATTGGTCGATTTTATGCCAGGGACAAGCCAGGGCTTTAGGCAAGGATAAACCTGTATCTGGCGTTCAATTAATACCTTAGCGCTTGGTAATTTTCGTTCGCGTGTCCACCACACATCGCGTACTACTTCCATTGCCATATATGTTTCTGTTTCGGTTGGTACCGCTTCCAAATCTTGCAGGTATTTTTCAATAAGTTGTGTAACTGCCTGTTCATAAGGCAATTCGCTTTGTAAAGCCTGCATTCCAATGGTAACTCCTAAAAGATTTGAATAGGCATCTTCAATTGAAAAACTCGAATATCGTTCAGGAATAAAAGGTATGGTTGATGCTCCAAACCAGGTTGCAATTTCGTGCCATACCGAAAGGTCGTAGGCAATTTTACCGGCCAGCCGAATGATATCCAGGTTGTCGAGGTTTGGAGAAATTTTTATGCTGAGATTTTTTTCTCCTCCTTCGTGACCTAAAACCATCGACCAATTGTCTATAGTTTTGTTTTTTAAAATTCGCGTATAAAGAAAGGCTGTCCAGTCGGCCTGGTCGCGTAAATGGCCCATATCAATAAAACCTCCACGGCGCGAATAAATAATTCCGTTTTCTTCAGAAGGGTCGCCTAAATAATGATGCACGCCGATTTTTTCAATGCTGGTTGTCTCTGTAATTTTTACTCCCGGCAAGGCGAACATCTTCATTTCTGTTCCAAACGAACAACACGTCCGAATTATACGATGAGGTT
The DNA here is from genome assembly GCA_937915865.1 of uncultured Prolixibacteraceae bacterium. GTDB lineage: Bacteria > Bacteroidota > Bacteroidia > Bacteroidales > Prolixibacteraceae > Aquipluma. The sequence continues at coordinate 16,999 of CALGIG010000108.1, forward strand.
TAGGTAATGATTGGTTTTCTGCTATCACAGGCGCTTTTGCTATCACTCTGAATGGCAGAAAGGCAATTAGAATAAGTGGTATATATTTCCGAAGTCTCATTTTGTGTTAAGCAATGAGATACAAAAGTATAAGAAAATCAATTGCTTTTAGGCGGCTAATCGTGATGGTAAATACTATTTGACAGGAATGAGTTGTTTAAATTCGTTAAGTCTTTGTTAAAATGTTTATAGAGTAGCTTGTTATATGCTAATTTGATTGTAAATTAATCCATATTTGTTCAAAGTGGTAATTAATAGTGATTTTCATTGTCAAAATGTTAAATTATGGAGTTTAGGTGTAAAAAGGCAGGCAATGAATGTTACGGGCTCAAGGAGCTTGTATTACTTTTTGAAATCAGCCAGCGATTGATTCAAAGTAAAGAGCTGAAAAATGATTTGTCGGGAATTTTGGAGATGCTTGTTAAACATTTAGGGGCAGAGCGCGCTTTCCTTACCATTTTTAACCGTGAAGCAGAAAGTATCATCATTGAAGCTGCTTACGGATACAGTGCAGTTCAACAGGCACGAGGTAAATATCGTCTTGGAGAAGGGATTACAGGTAGGGTTGTTGAAATGGCGCGCCCTGTCGTGATTGATAAAATCTCAAAATCGAGCTTGTTTCTGAACAGGACGGGACAGGATTTAACAAAGGATGGACAGGAGCTATCGTTTATTTGTATTCCGGTAATCGAAGAAGGAAAAGTTACAGGAACGCTTAGTGTGATAAGGCTTTATAATCCGCATATCTTATTTGACGAGGAACATTGGTTGCTTTCTATAATTGGATCATTGATTTCCAGGACAGTGCGATCGAGGCAGGAACGTTTGGAAGAGATGGAAATTCTCAAACAAAAAAATATTCAACTTCAAAATCAACTCGAAACAGAACACCGACCCGGAAACATTGTTGGTAATTCGAGCAAGATGCGCGATGTTTATTCACTTGTAAACATGGTTGCCGAAACCAATTCAACGGTTTTGATACGTGGAGAGAGCGGAATTGGAAAAGAATTGATTGCCGATGCAATTCACTTTTCGAGTCCGCGCGCAAAAAGGAGTTTTATTAAAGTAAATTGTTCTGCTTTGCCTGATACATTGATTGAAAGTGAATTGTTTGGACACGAGAAAGGAGCTTTCACAGGGGCCGAATCGCGCCGAAAAGGGCGTTTTGAGTTAGCCGATGGAGGAACTATTTTCCTGGATGAAATTGGTGATATTCCTATGTCGACCCAGGTTAAATTGCTAAGGTTGATTCAGCAACGCGAATTTGAACGGCTTGGCGGAACTGAGACGATAAAGGTTGACGTTCGTATTGTGTGTGCCACCAACCGAAACCTTGAAGACATGATTCAGAACAATGAGTTTCGCGAAGATTTGTATTACCGCATCAATGTGTTCCCCATTTTTGTGCCGCCTTTGCGCGACCGACGAAACGATATTCCTGCATTGGTCGACCATTTTATTGGGAAATTTAACAGGCGTAACAAGTCAAAGATTAGTAGAATAACTACTTCTGCCCTTAATATGCTGATGGTTTACCGGTGGCCGGGAAACATTAGAGAGCTGGAAAACTGTATTGAACGGGCTTGTATTTTGACCCAAGACAATGTTATTCACAGTTATAACTTACCACCCTCATTGCAAACGGCTGACTCTACAAACACAAAAGCTTCAGGAGGATTAACCTTTACTGTTGAACAGGTTGAAAAACAGTTGATTCGCGAAGCGTTGGTTAGTTCGAAAGGCAACATTGCCAAGGCTGCCGATGAGCTAAAAGTTACGGAACGTATGCTTGGTATCCGCCTGAAGAAATATAATATCGATGCCTGGCGATTTAAAGTTTAAAGCCCCTCCCAAACCCTCCCCAAAGTGGAGGGCTTAAAAACGCTCCGGTCAAGGGTTTTATTGGGTTAATTGTTGTTATTGCAATGGGTTGTGAAATTTTGTAACATTGAATGAAATCGTAAATAATTGAACCGTAAATCTATTTCTTAATGGAACTATCTATCCTGAAAGTTGATCTTCAAAACCCGGAACATTGTTCTCAGGTAATTAAACTTTTAAACGATTACATGAACGACCCAATGGGAAACAACCGTCCAATGCCAGCTGGCTTGGGGGTACAAATAATTTCGGGATTGAAGCAACATACTGGGTTTCTGGGTTTTTTTATATTAGCTGACAAAAAGTATGCAGGATTGGCCAATTGTAATATCAATTTTTCCACATTTCAGGCCAAACCACTCATTAATATCCACGATTTTATTGTCGCCCCAGAATGCCGAAACATTGGCGCTGGTAGTTTTTTGCTTCGAGGGGTTATCAATTATGCCTTGCAAAACGGCTTCTGCCGCGTTAACCTCGAAGTGCGCGAGGACAATGTTAATGCTAAAGCACTTTACCGCAAAATGGGATTTAACGATTGCGTTCCCCGAATGATGTTTTGGGAAAAGAAATTGTAGAGAACAAACATTTGTTATCCGATAAAACTGGTCCGCAACAAGCTCCGAGCCTTCGGTTCTCCCGATTCAAACCACGGGCTTTAACAACGGATTGAAATCCGTTGCTACAATATTAGCTGAGACTACGTCTCTTCCTTTTCAAAGACAGAATTGGAAGTGGATCAATCAAGACCTAACAGGTTTTTGAAACCTGTTAGGTCTGGGTCTTCACCACCGCCTTTCAACCTCCTCTTGTTTAAATCTAATCTTACTCGAATGAAGTAAATTATAGAAAAACCTTCAAGGTTTTCAAAACCTTGAAGGTTTAAGACGTCTCCTTTTCCTACCAAAATGTAGGTTAAGCCAATATTAACACCCCTCAAACCCTTGCTATTGTTGATTTTGTGCCGTGCAATACGTTTTGTACGTCCCTTGTGCCATTCCTACCAAAATGTAGGACTTTTTTCCGTGCCAAAACCTCATCAAAAATTTTTTACGACTTCTAACTTTCAGAAAAACAGTGATTAAGGCGCAATTTGAAACTTGGAACCTGGAACTTGGAACTTCTTCTGGCACCGTTCTGGTAATGCCCTTGCCAAACGAAAGAAGTTTAAACCCTAAAAATAGTTCGAAGATGAGAAAGATTGCAATTTATGGTAAAGGTGGAATCGGAAAATCCACTACCACGCAAAACACAGTGGCCGGATTGGTCGAAGCAGGATTCAATGTAAAAGTAGTGGGTTGCGACCCTAAAGCCGACTCAACCCGTTTGCTGCTGGGCGGCTTGGCTCAGAAAACAGTGCTGGATACCCTGCGCGAAGAAGGTGAAGATATTGATCTGGAAGATATCGTGAAAATTGGATACGGCGGCGTTCGTTGCGTCGAATCCGGTGGTCCTGAACCAGGAGTTGGTTGTGCTGGCCGTGGTATTATCACTTCCATCAACCTGCTGGAGCAGTTAGGGGCGTGGGACGAAAAATACAAAATCGACTACACATTTTATGATGTATTGGGCGACGTGGTTTGTGGCGGTTTTGCTATGCCAATCCGCGAAGGAAAAGCCGAAGAAATTTATATCGTGGTATCTGGCGAAATGATGGCGATGTATGCTGCCAATAACATCTGCAAAGGTATCAGCAAATATGCCCAGGCCGGAACTGTTCGCCTCGGTGGTTTGATCTGCAACTCGCGTAAAGTGGACAACGAGCGCGAAATGATTGAAGAATTGGCCAGACAGTTGGGTACTAAAATGATACACTTTGTGCCTCGCGACAATATGGTTCAACGTGCCGAAATCAACCGTAAAACAGTGATCGAATTCGATCCGAGCCACAGTCAGGCTGATGAATATCGCGCTTTGTCGAAAGCCATTAACGAAAATACCCAGTTTGTAATTCCAAAGCCATTGGCAATGGAAGAACTTGAAACATTGCTAATTGATTTCGGAATTGTGAACTAACGACGGGCAGAAGGATATCAGGCAGAAGGAAAAAGTCGCAGTTTACAGTAGTGGCTTTTTATATCATCAATCCTTCAGTATTTCAGAAAAATAAAAAACCAAAATAATAGGAGAACAAAAATATGTTAATGATCAGAGCTATTATACGTCCTGAGAAATCGAGTAAAGTATTGAAAGCCTTATTTGAAGCTGGTTATGTTGCTGTAACTAAAATTCCGGTAGTAGGTCGCGGTAAACAGCGTGGTATCAAAATCGGCGATGTTACTTACGACGAACTTCCTAAGGAAATGCTACTCATGGTTATTAAAGATGAAGATAAAGATTTTGCAATAACTACCATTATGGAAGCTGCTAGAACTGAGCCTAAAGGTGCTTTTGGCGACGGTAAAATTTTCATCACCCCGGTTGAAGAAGCTTATACTATCAGTCGGGGAACCAAAGAGTTATAACCTGAAAATTTTAAAACTATGAAGTTAATCATGGCCATCATACGCATCGACAAGATGAACGCGACGAAACGTGCACTGTCGAATGCCGGACTTCCTTCGATGACCGCCACAGGAAAAGTTTTCGGGCGTGGCAAGGGACTTTGGGATGCCAAAGTACTCGAAGGAGTAAAGAAAGATCTTCCTGAAGCATTGGCTCATTTGGGGAAAGAACCACGACTTCGTCCGCAACGTGTTATTACACTTATTGTTACCGACGACAATAAAGATAAGGCGATTGAAACCATTATTGAAGCCAACCAGACTCCTGAACCGGGTGACGGTAAAATATTCGTCATCCCGATGATTGATGCTATCAAAGTGAGAACCGGCGAATCCGGCGATTTAGCACTCGACTAAAACTTACCATTATGCCAAAAAGATTTGATTATAGCCAAGGGTTGCCAAACCCGATTATACTTAGGGAAGAAATTCTTAAGAAATATCCGCCGAAGCTGGCAAAGAAAAGAGCAAAAGCAATTGTGATCAACGATCCTGATGTTGAGCAGGAGATAATGGCCAACGTGCGCACGGCTCCCGGTATCATTACGCAGCGTGGTTGTACGTACGCCGGATGTAAAGGGGTAGTGCTGGGGCCAACCCGCGACATCATTAACCTGGTTCACGGACCAATTGGATGTAGTTTCTACGCCTGGTTGACCCGTCGTAACCAAACCCGCCCTGCCGAAGGCGAAGACAATTTTATGACTTACGCTTTCTCGACAGATATGCAGGACGAAAACATCGTTTTTGGTGGTGAAGCCAAATTGAAAGAAGCTGTTCGTGAGGCTTATGAAATATTCAAGCCCAAAGCAATTGGTATTTTCTCAACCTGTCCGGTTGGTTTGATTGGCGACGACGTTCATTCCGTAGCCCGCGACATGAAAGCCGAGCTGGGGATCAATATTTTCGGGTTCAGTTGCGAAGGTTACCGAGGAGTTTCGCAGTCGGCTGGCCACCACATTGCCAACAACGGTGTATTTAAAAATGTAGTTGGCCTTAACGACCGTCCCCGCGAAGGAAAATTTCAGGTAAACCTGTTGGGCGAATACAATATTGGTGGCGATGCTTTCGAAATCGAACGCTTGTTCGAGGAAGCCGGAATTACATTGATTTCAACTTTCTCCGGAAACTCTACCATAAAGAGTATGGAATATGCTCACACTGCCGATTTAAACATGGTGATGTGCCACCGTTCGATCAACTACATTGCCGAGATGATGGAAGAAAAATATGGTATTCCGTGGATCAAGGTAAGTTTTGTTGGCGCCGAATCAACCTGTAAATCGCTCCGGAAAATTGCCGACTTTTTTGGCGATACCGAACTGAAAGCCAAAGTAGAAGAAATCATTGTCCGCGAGATGGCTAAAGTTTCAGCAATAAAAGATGAAATAAAACCACGTGTTGAAGGTAAAGTCGCCATGATGTTTGTTGGTGGTTCACGTGCTCACCATTATCAGGATTTATTTTCAGAATTAGGAATACATGTTGTATCAGCCGGGTACGAGTTTGCTCACCGCGACGATTATGAAGGCCGCAAAGTAATCCCGAATATAAAGATTGATGCTGATACCCGAAACATTGAGGAATTGACAGTCACCAAAGATGAGGAGCATTTCCGCGATGACCTGGTTACTAAAAAAGCCGAACTGGTAAAACTGGGGTACGAGTTTAAAAATTACGACGGGATGATGCCTGACATGAAAAAAAACTCACTCGTTATCGACGATGTAAATCATTGGGAAACCGAAAAACTAATAGAATTCTATAAGCCCGATATTTTCTGCGCCGGTATCAAGGAAAAGTATGTGGTACAAAAATTAGGCGTACCATTAAAGCAATTACACAGCTACGACTATGGCGGCCCTTACACTTGTTTCGATGGAGCAGTTAATTTCTACCTCGAAATGGAACGTATGTTGGCAACCAATATTTGGAAACTGATTGATGCACCATGGAAGAACGAATCGGAACTGGTTGGTAGCCTGGCCATCGAACAATATTAATAGGAGGGAAAAGATATGTTATTACGTCATACAACCAACGAAGTTAGAGAACGCAATGCTTTGACCGTAAACCCGGCCAAAACTTGCCAGCCGGTAGGAGCCATGTATTGCGCTCTGGGAGTTCACGGATGTTTACCTCATAGCCACGGTTCGCAAGGTTGCTGCTCCTATCACCGGAGCGCGCTCACTAAGCATTATAAAGAGCCTGTTATGGCTGCAACAAGTTCATTCACCGAAGGTTCATCGGTATTTGGCGGACAGGCCAACCTTCTTCAGGCAGTCGAAACCATTTTTTCGGTGTACGATCCTGAAATTATAGCTGTTCATTCAACTTGTTTGTCAGAAACTATTGGCGACGACCTTGGACAGATTCTGGCCAAAGCCCGCGACGAAGGTAAAGTTCCGTTCGGAAAACATGTGTTGGCAGCTTCGACCCCTAGTTACGTAGGTTCGCATGTGACAGGTTATGCCAATATGCTTGAGAGTTTTGTGAAGTATTTCGCTGAAAAAACTAACGAAAAAATCCGTCAGGTCAACCTGCTTTCAGGCTGGGTAGAACCATCGGATATGCGCGAATTGAAGCGGATCATGAAAATGATGAAAGTACGTTCGGTACTGTTGCCCGACACTTCGGATGTTCTGGATACACCAATGACCGGAAAATTTGAAATGTATCCCAAAGGGGGAACAACAATCGCCGAAATTGTCAGCATGGGCGATAGCATGGAAACGCTTGGTTTGGGTGAATGGGCAACACAGAAAGCTGCCATCGCGCTCGACAACCAATGTAAAGTCCCATTCGACATCATAGATATTCCGGTTGGATTGCGTGCTACCGACCGTTTCATTCAGGCCTTGGCCAAAGCCGGACGGGTTTCTGTTCCTGAATCGATTACCGAAGAACGCGGACGATTGCTTGATATGATTACCGATATGCATCAATATGTTTACGGAAAACGAGTGGCAGTTTACGGTGACCCCGACAATATTATTCCGCTGATTGAATTCCTTGTAGATATAGATATGAAACCGGTGTATGTGGTTTCGGGAACTCCGGGAAAACGCTTCGAAAAGCGAATGGAAGAAATACTGAAGGACCGTGTTCCTGAAGCCAAATACAAAAATGGGCCGCAAGCCGACATGTTCCTGATGCACCAGTGGATTAAAAAGGAACCAGTTGATTTGATTATTGGCAATACTTATGGAAAATACATTGCCCGGGATGAGAATATCCCGTTTGTACGCATGGGTTTCCCAATTCTCGACCGTGTTGGACATAGCTATTTCACCACGTTAGGTTATGTTGGAGGACTACGCATTCTCGAAAAGATTTTGAGTGTTCTGATGGATAAACAAGATGCTATTGCTCCTGAAGAAAAATTCGAATTGACAATGTAGATGATTCTAAACCTTCAAGGTTTTTAAAACCTTGAAGGTTTGATGAAACCATAAAGAAAAAGTCCTCCTTTGGGTGAGGAGGATTTAGGTGGCTATTTTCTTTTTAATGTTGAATGGGGGGAGGAGCTTCCCGCATACTCCCCCTTTCATTTCAATCCAGGATGGGTGAAATATTTGTAGCCCGGGGTTTTAACTCCGGGGAGAACGAAAAGAAAACAAAACCGTCCGTGAGAATAGGTGTAAAAAGTGATTTCCTTTTTTCGGACGGAATTGAATTCGCCTTCATAAAATCGCCAAAAAAGGAATTGGGGTTACAGGGGCAACGCTCCTTAAACATCAATAAAACAAAACACCATGAACGAAATACTGAAAGAACGTCAAAATCAGGTTGTCACAAAGGGGAAAGACGATGTGGCAATCGCTTGTGGAAAGGCTAGTCTGGCAGGTTCGGTCAGTCAGCGGGCATGTGTTTTTTGCGGTTCGCGCGTGGTACTTTATCCCATTGCCGATGCCTTGCACCTCATTCACGGGCCGGTAGGTTGCGCTGCTTATACGTGGGACATTCGAGGATCTCTTTCTTCGGGGCCGCAGTTGCACAGGCTAAGTTTTACTACAGACCTGAAAGAAAAAGAAGTTGTTTTTGGAGGTGAACCAAAATTGTACCAGGCGCTCATCAGCTTGATCGATCAGTATAAACCCCAAGCTGCATTTGTTTACGGAACCTGCATTGTTGGTGTGATTGGCGACGACATGGAAGCCGTTTGCCGCCGCGTTTCCAAAGAAAAAGGCATCGATGTAATACCGGTCATGTCTGAAGGTTTCAACGGAACAAAAAAAGATGGATATAAGCTGGCCTGCGATGCCCTTTCCAATCTCATCGGTACCGACAACGAAACTGAAGTTCCTGAACACAGCATTAATATTCTTGGCGACTTCAACCTGGCAGGCGAACTCTGGATGCTGGCCGATTATTATCGTCGGATGGGTGTGAATATGGTTGCTTGCATGACGGGCGATGGCCGTATCAATGATGTTCGGAAAGCACACAAGGCACAACTAAATGTGGTGCAATGTTCGGGTTCGATGGTCTATCTGGCCAAAGACATGAAAGAAAAGTACAATATTCCGTTCATGAAAGTTTCCTACTTCGGAATCGAAGATATGTCGGATGCGCTGTACGAAGTGGCCCGTTATTTTAAATCCGACGAAATGATGGAGAAAGCCCGCCAATTGGTAAAAGAAGAAATCAGCAAACTGATACCTGCACTTCAGCAATACCGGAAAGACCTGGAAGGGAAAAAGGCCGCAATTTATGTAGGTGGCGCTTTCAAAGCCATCTCGCTGGTAAAAGCACTGCGCCTGCTCGGAATGCAAACGGTGGTTGTTGGTTCGCAAACCGGAAACCTCGACGACTACAACCTGCTGAAGGACTTGTGCGACGAAGGAACCATCATTGTCGATGACTCGAACCCCAACGAACTTTCGGAATTTGTGAAGCAAACCGGAGCCAACCTGTTTATCGGTGGCGTGAAGGAACGGCCAATCGCCTACAAGTTGGGTCTGGGTTTTTGCGATCACAACCACGAACGTAAAGAAGCGCTGGCCGGATACGATGGCATGTTGAATTTTGCCAAAGAAGTTCACGCTTCAGTTTGCAGCCCGGTTTGGAAGTTTATGAGAGGCCCCACCCCGACCCTCCCCAAAGTGGAGGGAGAAAGAAGCCTCTCTAAATCTCCCCGAAGGGGAGACTTGAAAACAGCCTCGTCCCCAATCCTTCTCCCAAAGAAAAGTGAGTTTGGCGAGTGAAGATTTTGAACAATTAGACTTTTAATCATGGAAACTCCTATTTCAAAAGATAAATCGACGCATCCCGCTTCTTTACCCCCTCTTTGGGCGGAGGCAGGGGGAGGCTCGTCTTCTTCCTCCCCCTCCTTTGGAGGGGGGCGGGGGGAGGCTTTTGCTATTAATGCTTGCAAATTGTGCGCGCCGCTGGGGGCCAGCGTGGCATTCAAAGGCATTCGCGGATCTGTTCCAATTATTCACGGCGGCCAGGGATGTGCCACATACATTCGCCGCTACCTCATTAGCCATTATAAAGAACCAGTCGATATCGCCTCTTCAAATTTCAGCGAAGAAGCTACCATTTTTGGAGGAGGTGCTAATTGTCATACTGCTATCGGCAATGTTATCAAACAATATCATCCCGAATTTATCGGAATTACCACGACTTGCCTTAGCGAAACCATTGGTGACGATGTGAAATTCTATATTCAGAAATACAAAGAGCTTTCTGAAGATGAAAATCTTCCCCATTTCGTTAATGCTTCAACGCCAAGTTACCAGGGCTCGCACATCGACGGGTTCCACGAAGCCGTTTTAGCAATTGTAAAATCGATGGCCGAAGCCGGTGAACGCGGCGAACACATTAATATATTTCCCGGATTTGTTTCTCCGGAAGATTTGCGCCAACTCAAAACTATTCTCGAAGATTTTGGGATCGACTACATCATGGTTCCCGATTTTTCGGAGACACTCGATAACCCGATTTGGGACGCGTACAAACGTATTCCTGATGGCGGAACCCCGATTGAACGGATCACGAAATGCGGTTCGGCCTGTGCTTCCATCGAGTTGGGTACCATTATTAATAAAGGAAGTTTATCCGGAAGGGTAAAAAACACTTCGAACCTCACTACCGCTGGCGAATACCTTCAGGAAAAATTTGGCGTTGAAAATTGCCGAATGCCTTTCCCAACAGGCGTTAGCTCGTGCGATGCCTTCTTCGAAACATTGAGTCGGGTTTCAGGAAAACCAATCCCGATGAAATACACCAAAGAACGTGGCCGGTTGATCGACTCTTACGTCGATGGTCACAAATATGCTTTCGGGAAACGGGCTGTAGTTTATGGCGAAGAAGACTTCGTCGTCGCCATGTCGGCCTTTCTGAACGAGATTGGCATTGTGGTGGCTTTGGCTGCAACAGGGGGCGAAAGTTTCAAGCTCGAAGAAGAAGTAAAGAAATACTGTCCAGAGAATCCCGATTCGATTACGGTTAAAAATGGCTGGGACTACGAATTGATTCACGAGTGGTGCAACGAAAACAAACCCGACATTCTGATTGGCAATAGCAAAGCGTACTACATCGCCCGCGAACTGGGCGTTCCAATCGTGCGGTGCGGTTTCCCCATTCACGACCGCATTGGCGGACAACGCATCAAACACCTTGGCTATACCGGCACACAGGAATTGTTCGACCGGATTGTAAACGAATTGATTGGCTTTAAGCAAGACCATTCGGCTGTGGGGTATAAATATATGTGAAGCCCCTCCCAACCTCCCCGAAGGGGAGGAGCAAGAGCCTCATCCCCAGCCCTTCTCCAAAGGAGAAGGGAGTTTGGACAGTAGATATTGAACCGTATGATCATTTAAAATGAACCGAATGAAAAAAGATCAAAATATTCGAAATGCGACAGACCCAAAGTTTCCCCTTCGGGGAGATTTAGAGGGGCTTCCTCATCCATGCTTCAATATCGAGGCGAAAGGTACATACGCCAGGGTTCACCTGCCAGTTGCTCCAAAATGCAACATTCAATGTAATTATTGCAAACGCGATTTTGATTGTGTAAACGAGAGCCGTCCTGGCGTTACCAGTCAGGTGCTTTCGCCCGAACAGGCGTTGGCCTACCTAATCAAACTGAAAGAAAAAATGCCAAACCTGTCGGTTGTCGGAATTGCTGGCCCGGGCGATCCATTTGCCAATCCCAATGAAACCCTCACCACATTGAGGTTGGTTCGTCAGCATTTCCCGGAGATGATATTGTGCCTTTCGTCAAACGGGCTTAATATCGGGACTTATGCTGACGAGTTGGCCGAGCTGGGTGTCAGCCATGTAACCATCACAATGAATGGCCTCGATGCTGAAGAAACACAACATATTTATAAATGGGCACGCTTCGAAAACCGCGGATACGTGGGCAAAGCCGCTGCTGAGCTGTTGTTGAAAAACCAGTTGTTTGCCATTAAAATGCTCCGGAAGTTTGGAATCACTGTGAAGATTAACACCATTGTTATTCCAGGCTTGAATGAGCATTTGGTGGAGAGCATTGCTGAAAAGGCGAAAGAAATGGGAGCCGAATTGATGAATGCCATTCCGCTTTACCCGGTAGCCGACACACCTTTCGAAAACCTAAAAGAACCGGATGTACTGACAATGCGCGAAGTCCGTGGAAAAATTGCCAGGCACCTGAAGCCAATGACGCACTGTGCCCGTTGCCGTGCCGATGCTGTTGGTCTGCTGGGTGAAGACGATACCGAAGCGAAAAAAATCATGTCGGAAGTAATAACTTTAACGGTAACGCCCGACGAAAACCGTCAGTTTGTGGCTGTTGCCAGTTACGAAGGAATGCTGGTGAACCAACACCTGGGCGAAGCCGAAAGCCTGTACATTTTTCGCGAAACGCCCAATGGCTACCGTTTGGTTGAGCAACGCAAAACACCGCCATCGGGAACTGGCAACAAACGCTGGGAAGTCTTGGCCGATGTACTGAGCGACTGCCGTGCGTTGCTGGTAGGGGGAATTGGCCCAAGTCCATCGGTAGCCATTGGCCGCACCGGCATCCGCATTGTTGAAATGACCGGCCTGATCGACGAAGGATTAGACGCTATATATAAAGGTAAAGAATTGCGCACCGTGAAGAAAGCCGATGTTTTCAAATGCGGTGCCGCCTGCTCCGGAAAAGCTACGGGGTGCTAAAAAAGCCCCTCTAAATCTCTCCGAAGGGAAGACTTAAAAAAGCCTCATCCCCAACCTTTTTCGGAGGGAGAAAGGAGTTTGGAAAGTAAAAGTTCAGAATATTGAAGTTATTGTAAAAGTATAAATCCACGCATCCAGGTTCTTTCGCCCCTCCTTCGGAGGGGTAGGGGGAGGCTGGGGGTTAAATTTTTAATCATGAAAAAACCAGATTATCACATTTTGATTTGCAACTCTTACCGGGTTGCCGGCGATGCCAAAGGTTATTGCAACAAAAATGGTGGCGCCGAATTCATTCAGTATGTAACCGAAGAGTGTGCCGACCGCGGCATCGATGCCGCAGTTTCTTCAACGGCCTGCCTGAACGTATGCTCACAAGGTCCGGTAATGGTAATTCAGCCCAATAACTTTTGGTACGGCGCCATCACCACCGAGAAAATCGATGAAATTCTCGATGCACTCGAAGAAGGCGAAGCCGTTGAGGAATACCTGATCAGCGAATAAAGAACAACTCCTCTAAATCTCCCCGAAGGGGAGACTTGAAAAAAAGCCGCATCTCCAAAGCTTATTCAGAAGAAAGAGAAGTATAGGCATATAATGCTGTACAATTGAATCCTAAAACGATACTGCTATGTCAAATGATAAATCCTCGAATACCGCTTTTTTCTCCCCTCCTTCGGAGGGGTTAGGGGAGGCTAGGGGTTTTTATATCATCGACTCCACCCTTCGTGATGGAGAACAGGCTCCGGGAGTGGTTTTCACGCTCGAAGAGAAATTACGTATAGCGGCGTTGCTCGATGGATGTGGTGTAAGAGAAGTTGAAGTCGGTACCCCGGGCATGGGCGAAGAGGAAGTTCAAACCATTCGGGAGATTGTTCAGTCGGGCTTTCGTTTCGATAAGCTTTGCTGGGCACGGGCTAAAGAATCGGACATTATGGCATCAGCACAAACAGGTGCCAACCGCATCAACATTTCCTTCTCGGTCTCCGACATTCAGCTTTCTGCGATGGGGCGTAACCGCGAATGGGTGATGAAGCAAATTGCACCAATGATTTCGCTGGCCCGATCAGAATTCGATTTCGTAGCTATTGGAGCGCAGGATGCATCGCGTGCCGATCGAGAATTCCTGAATGAATTTATTGGCGCTTGTCTGGCCGAAGGCGCCGATCGCATTCGCCTGGCCGACACGGTTGGAATCCTGAATCCGATGACTACTGCTGAATTGTTTTCATCGGTTGTTTCGCTGTTTCCGTTTGTTGATTTCGAATTTCATGGGCACAACGACCTTGGTATGGCCACAGCCAACTCTCTGGTTGCTTTAATGTCGGGTGCAGGTTCGGTAAGTGCAACCATCAATGGGTTGGGCGAACGCGCCGGAAATGCTTTTTTGGAGGAATTGGTTGCCGCATTAAAAGTGTCTTCAGGTGTAAACTCCGGAATTCACCTGCCCGAATTGCAGAGGCTGTGTCAGTACGTTTCCGAAGTTTCGTACCGGCAAACGCCCGTTTCAAAGCCTATAACCGGGGCAAATGTTTGTAGGCACGAATCGGGGATTCATTGTCGGAGTCTTTTGAAGAACGAACTTTCTTACCAGCCTTTCCTGGCCGAAGAAATTGGCAGGCAAACCGAAATAGTTATTGGTAAACATTCAGGAAAAGCAACGATTGCCGACTTTTTCAGAAAAAGGAAGATCGAACTTAGCGAGGCGGAGTCTCAATTGTTAACGGCTAAAGTAAAGCATCTCTCGATGAGAAAAAAACGGGACCTGAGCGAGATTGAATTGATTTCGTTGGCAGAATCAGTAAAAACAAAATAAGGAGGATGCAAAATGGAAGAATGGGAAAAGTATTTGGATGAAGGGCTGGCTTATTGCAAGGTGGCCGTTGGAGCAAAAGAAAAAGGAAAGCTGGGAAATACTGTGATTTATAATACGGTTGGCTTGGCCGTTGAGAGTTTACTTATGGCTGTTTTAGCCAAGAATAATGTTTACCCTGAACATTCCAGTATCGGTTTTATGTTACGTGAATTAAAAAAGTTTGTGGTTGTCCCGGAAGAATTCTTTGCCGAAGTGCGGTTTATGAATTCGCTGATGAATTTCTGTTCGTTGGAAGTGGTTGCTGAGTATATTCCCACCGACGAGGAAATTGACCGAATGATAAGCTTTGTGATAGCATTGAGAAATTGGACGGAAGAAAGCCTGCTTGCGGTTCAAGAGAAATAGAGTGTTCAATTATAATAGTATTTAAAGTAAAAATTTTGTCACATGAAATTAAGTGCGCGCAATCAGTTAAAAGGTAAAATCCTGAAAGTAGATGAAGGATTGATTACCGCCAAAGTAGTTCTTGACCTCGGGAATGGCAATGTAATTTCTGCTATTATCTCAAAAGATGCAATTGAAGATTTATGCCTGAAACCTGGAGATGATGCTTATGCAATCATCAAATCGACCGAAGTTATTATAGCAACCGATTGATCAACAGTTTATTGATATGATTGAAGTCGAATGCCATATTTCGATCAAAAAGGATGGGGTTTGTTTTATGAATCCTGTTAAGACCGAACTTCTGAAAGCAATCAGGAAAACCGGAAGTTTAAACTCGGCGGCCAAGCTTCAGAAGATTTCATACCAGCACGCTTGGGAAATGATTAATGAGATGAATCAGTTGGCTCCCGAACCTATGGTGATCAAGCAACGAGGCGGAAACCATGGGGGAGGAGCAGCAATCACCACTTTTGGCGAGCGGATATTGAATGAGTATGATTTAATTCTAAAGCAAATCAATAAAACTGTGGACCAGGTGAATGTGGAAATCAACCTGTGATTTTTTTTGAATGTCGTTATTGTTTTTGTAGATAACGAAAATGGTTCTTTAAATCTGTTAATCTGAAAATAAAAAACCGGAACTCAATCGCCGCAAAATGATTAAAAGTTCCGGTGTATTAAAATCAATTCAATTTTAACCCTTTAAAGTTAGCAAAATGGAAAAGAAATTTTTAGGATGTTTAATGATTTGTCTGTTGTCGGGATTTTTTTCGGCAATCGGGCAAACAACCATCGATGTCGAGTTTCGGCCAAGAACCGAATTCAGGCAGGGATTTAACCAGCCTTTGCTTGATGGCACAAAACCAGGTTTTTTAACTACCCAGCGAACGCGGTTGAATTTCAACTACAAAGGCGGAATTGTAAGTGGAAAAGTCACTTTGCAGGATTCACGCATTTTTGGTGAAACCGATACCAAGCAGCCTGCAACCGCCACTACCGGCAGCATTGGCGTTTATGAAGCCTGGGCTGAAATGTTACTCTATTCAGGAACCAGTTTAAAAATTGGTCGCCAGGGAATTCAGTTCGAAGATGGACGTTTATTTAGCCTTTCGCCATGGAGTTTAACCGGAAATGCACATGATTTGGCTCAGCTTCATTACGTTGCTCCTGGATTGGATATTCAGTTGGGCTATGCTTTTAATAACCAGAAAGCATACAATGCCGATACATCTTATTATGCCATCAGTAAAATGTATAAAGAACTTGAATTCTTACACATCACAAAAACGTTGGCCAGTGGTCTCGATTTAAGTTTACTTGGCATTGACGAATCGTTCATGAACAGTAAAACTGATCGGAGTTTATATCATCGCTATACCACTGGCGGTACATTACAACTAAAAAACGATAAAAATCCACTTGGATTTCTGGCCACGGCTTATTATCAATTTGGGAAAAGTGCACCAACTGTCAATCTGGATGCTTATTTACTCGCCGTTAAAGGAACGTATACTTTCAATAGCAAGATTACAGGAATACTGGGCGCCGATTATTATTCAGGGTCTTCAACAACGCTCGAAGCTTCAAAAACCAATACATTCAATAAATTGCCTTATGGTGTCAATCATTCATTCAACGGGTACATGGAGTATTGGGCAACGCTGCCCAAGGGCGGTTTATTTAATTATCTCGGAGGGATTAGCCTGAAATTAAATAAACGCTTGAGTTCTGAAATAACCTATTATGGTTTTAAGCTGGCCAAAGGAATGGTCTCGGGCAAAACGGATGTTGAAAAGAATATTGGCTCGGAGTTAGACCTTGTATTGAATTATAAATTCTCTGCTGAAACGGCCATTCAGTTTGCATGGTGTACTTATTTCGAAACGAATGGTACTAAGCTGCTAAAATACAAATCGACAACTGCTGAAACCCGCTTCCCGCAATATGCTTATGTAATGTTTACGATTAAACCACAGTTGTATAAAACGCCAGTGGTTGTTGATAGCAAATAATTCTGAAACTTAAAAAATCACACTATGAAACGCGTAATATTTATACTATTTCTGTTTACAGTACTTGCTGCCCATTCTCAAACCGTAAAAGTAGCAGCGGCAGCAAACCTTCGTTTTGTTTTCGATGAAATAAAATCGAGCTATGTTCAGGCAAATCCACAAAGCAATGTTGCTGTCATCTTTGGTTCCTCAGGAGCCCTTCTTCAGCAAATATTAAATGGTGCCGAGTTCGATGTTTTTATGGCTGCCGACAATTCGTTTCCGGTAAAATTGAGAGATCAGGGGGCAGCTTCGGGAGAAATGAAGGTATATGCGCTGGGAAAACTGGTACTGTGGAGCAACACACTCGATGTATCGAAAGGTTTAGCCATTCTAACTGATCCGTCGGTAAAGCGTATTGCTGTGGCAAAACCAGATTTGGCCCCCTACGGTGACAGGGCTGTGGCTTGCCTGAAACAGGCTGGCTTGTTCGAAAAAGTAAAGGACAAGATTATTTATGCCGATAATATTTCGCAGACGGCTCAATTTGCACAGACTGGAAATGCTGAAGTGGCTTTCTTGGCGCTATCGCTGACATTAACTCCTGATATGAAAGGTTCGGTATATGTTATTGACCCCCAAACGTATAAACCTGTTGAACAGGCAATGATTTTAGTTAAAGGCTGGAAAGTAAATCCTGAAGCTGCTAAATTCATGAAGTTTGTTTTAAGCCCACAATGCAGGCCGATCTTCGAAAAATTTGGATATATCGTACCATAAAATAAATAAGGCAAAAGGTAAAAGTCAAAAATGGATAATCCGAAATTTTTGACTTCCCCTTTTTATCCTTTTGTCTTTAAACTCTTGCCTTTGAAATGAACAAACTACCCGGAACAATTACCAAAATTCAACAATCGGGAGCAATTCTGCTGGTTGACGTTGAAGTTGAGCAGCAGATATTTTCAGCTCTGATGATTGAATCGGCTGTTCGTCCAGAATGGCTATTCGAAAATAGAATGATAAATATTGTATTTAAAGAAACAGAAGTTTCTTTGGCAAAACCCCCTGTGGGACAGATAAGCATACGAAACCGAATGAGATGTACTATTATGGAAATAGATCGAGGCGATTTGCTGAGCAAAGTAACCCTGAAATTTATGGGTTATACCATTGTTTCGGCTATTACAACCAGGGCAGTTGACTCGCTTCAGCTAAACATTGGCGATGAAATTGAAGCGTTGATTAAGTCCAACGAAGTATCGTTGATGAAAAAACAATAATTTGAAAATACGTTACACGATGGATTCACAATTTTTAGAAACACTTTGGATAACTTTTAAGTTGGCCTTTTCTACAACCACAATTCTATTAATTATAGGATTGCCTTTTGCCTGGTGGCTGGCCTATACTCAAGTGAAGATTAAGCCATTTATAGAAGCATTGGTAAGTATGCCAATGGTTTTGCCTCCTTCTGTTATTGGATATTATATGTTGGTAGTATATAGTCCACGCAATTGGTTTGGTGAGTGGCTTGGTAGTGTTTTCGATATTCGGCTGGCCTTTACTTTCCAAGGAGTGTTAATTGCTTCGGTCATCTTCAGTTTGCCATTTATGGTACAGCCGTTGCATAACGGGCTAAATGCTTTGTCCGACAGTCTTCGGGAAGCATCCTACACCTTGGGAAAATCGAAATGGGTGACTTTCCTGAAAGTTTTACTGCCCAATATAAAACCATCGGTAATCACGGCGGTAGCTCTTACTTTTGCTCATAGCATAGGTGAATTTGGAATAGTGTTGATGGTAGGAGGGAATATGCCCGGAGAAACTCGTGTTGCTTCCATTGCGATTTACGACGAAGTTCAGGCGCTTAATTTCAACGCTGCCAATTTCTACGCCTTGATATTATTCCTGATATCACTTATTCTTCTAACAACCATTTACAGTGTTAATAAAAAATACGATTCATGGAAAATTGTGTAATCGATGTTCAGGTACGCAAGCGGATGGTTACAGCCAATGGCCCAATGGATATGGTTATTGAAACCAAGATAGAAATGGGTAAACTGATCGCTCTATTTGGCGATTCAGGAGCAGGAAAAACCACGTTATTACGGATATTGGCCGGATTAATTGTTCCAGATGAAGGACAAATCAGATTCGGACAAACTGTTTGGTTCGATTCCAAGAGAAAAATCAATCTACCCCCGCAACAGCGGAACATCAGCCTGATGTTTCAGGATTATGCGCTTTTCCCGAATATGACTGTAGCCGAAAACATTACTTTTGCACAACCAGAACCCAATTTTATTGAGGTTGAAAAATTACTTCATCTTTTTGGACTGGCTGAATTGCAGAAGCGGAAACCATCAGGGTTGTCGGGTGGGCAAAAGCAACGGGTAGCTCTTGCCCGTGCATTGGCGCGAAAACCACAGTTATTGTTACTGGACGAGCCTCTCTCGTCGCTCGATGCAGAAATGCGTTTGCTACTTCAGGATGAAATTGAAAAAGTGCACCGGCAATGGGGGATTACAATTGTAATGGTTAGTCACGATTTAAACGAGGTATTTCGACTGGCTTCGCATGTAATTCATCTCGAAAACGGCATGATAGCGCGTATTGGCACTCCAGATGATGTGTTTTCTAATAATAATATCAGCGGAAAGGTTCAAATTACCGGGCAGATTGCCCGAATCGATTACCAGGATGTTGTTAATATCGTTACAGTAATTGTAGGCGGGAACCAGGTTATTAAAGTAATTGCCTTCGACAGTGATCTCGAAAATGTAAATATTGGCGATCGCGTCTCCGTTTTTTCTAAAGCTTTCAACCCAATTATTTGTAAACTGAATTAATCTTTCACAATTCGTTAATCTTTTTTTAGTTGTAAATATCGGGTTTCCAATGAGATAAAAGAGATGCATTAAGAATCAAAAAAAAGAATAGTGAAAGGTTTGGGAAATTGGAAAAAAAGGGTCTA
>CALGIG010000109.1 GCA_937915865.1 uncultured Prolixibacteraceae bacterium
GAGCGGTGACGGCGGGAATGTATGGGCCAAGGTCAGCGATCCGTCGCATGGCGCATTAAGCTTCAACAGTGACGGCAGCTTCACGTACACCCCGACCGCCAATTACAACGGTACGGACAGCTTTGACTATACGATCACCGATGCCGACGGCGATGTGAGTACGGCCACGGTAACGATCACGATCAGTTCGGTGAATGATGTACCGGTAGCAGTCAGCGACAATGTAACGACCAGTGAAGATACAGCAGTCAGTGGAGATGTTTCTGTAAATGATACACTCAGCGGTGATGGTGGCAACGCCTGGAGCGTGGTAACTGCTCCTTTACATGGTACTTTAGACATGACAGCTTTGGGTGGATATACTTATACACCTACAACAGGTTGGTATGGAACGGAGACAATTACTTATAGAATATGTGATTCTGATGGTGATTGTTCAATGGCAACACTTGTGATTACAGTTGTACAAGCTAACGTGCCTCCTGTAATTTATGTTACACCAGTTTCAACAATGGAAGATACACCTGTAAGTGGTACTGTTTCTGCGACTGACGCAAATGGTGATGCCCTCACATTCAGTAAGGTTAGTGACCCATCTCATGGTACTGTTTCTGTTGATAGCGACGGACATTTTATTTATACTCCGGTTACGAATTATAACGGCCCTGATAGTTTTGTTGTATCAGTAAATGATGGTCATGGAGGAACAGCAACAGGTACCGTATTCGTTACAGTAATTCCAGTAAATGATATTCCTGTCGCTTATGATGATACAAAAACAATACTTGAGGACACTCAGTTAAGCAGTAATATTGTTGCCTTTGACGGAGATGGAGATGTATTAACGTTCACTAAAGTTAGTGATCCCATTCATGGCACTGTAACTGTAGACAGTAATGGAAATTATACATATATTCCAGATAAAGATTATTACGGCTGGGATACATTTACAGTTGTTGTAAGCGATGGGCATGGAGGCACTGCCACTTCTGTAATTACAATTCTTATAAATCCGGTGAATGATCCGCCTGTTGCTCACGATGATGCCAAAGTTACACCGGAAAATACCCCGGTAAGTGGTACTGTAACTGCTACTGATGTTGATGGTGATGTACTGACCTTTATAAAAGGAATTGATCCGGCAAATGGTACAGTAACAGTTGATGCTAATGGTCATTATACCTATTCTCCCGCAACTAATTATGTTGGTACAGATAAATTTACAATAAGTGTTATTGATGGAAATGGTGGCTTTGTTACTGTAACAATATCAATTACTGTAACTCCGGTTAACCATAATCCGATAGCTGTTGATGATAACGTATCAACAATGAAAGGTGTTCCGGTTAATGGAGATGTGAAAACTAATGATACATTGAGTGATGATGGAGGTAATGTATTTAGTTTAGTTACTAATCCGGCAAATGGTTCTGTTACATTAACCAATAACGGTTTGTTTACTTATACGCCAAATGTCGATTATACCGGAACTGATATGTTTATATACCGTTTATGCGATATAAATGGCGATTGTTCAACAGCAACAGTTACAATATCGGTAATTGATGTAAGTATAGCCCTTATAAAAACGTCGACAATCGTTGATACCAATACGGATGGAATTAAGGGTAATGTTGGCGATCAAATAAAATATTCATTTACAATTACCAACACTGGTACAGTAACCTTGACCAATATTTTGGTGACTGATCCGAAAGTGACTGTTATTGGCGGCCCAATTACTTTGGCTGCCGGGGCAGTTGATAATACTTCATTCTTTGCAACTTATACCATTACAACCACCGATATTCAAAATGGTAGTGTAACAAATCAGGCTAAAGTTGAAGGAAAGGACATCAATGGAAAGATTGCTACAGATTTGTCGGATGAAAAGAGTAATAAAGATAATAATCCGACAGTTACACCTGTGGCTGGTGGGGCAATTGCAATTATAAAAACAGCTGATTTGATAGATACCAATGGCGATGGAATAAAGGGCAATGCAGGCGATGAAATAAAATATTCGTTTACAATTACCAACACTGGTACAGTAACCTTAACCAATGTAGTTATTAGTGATCCAAAAGTTGCTGTTGCAGGTACTCCAATTACTTTGGTTTCAGGAGCAGTTGATAGAACCACATTCTCGGCTACTTATACCATTACAACAATTGATATTCAAAATGGCAGTGTAACCAACCAGGCGTTAGCCAAAGGGACCGATCCGCTTGGAAACATTGTTTCCGACCTGTCAGATTCGTCAGATAATACAGGAAATAATCCTACAATTACCCCAGTTGCAGGTGGAGCTCTGGCAATTATTAAGACTGATACTATAATTGATGCAAATGGCGATGGTTTTATAGGAAATACCGGCGATCAGATCAAATACTCTTTCACTGTATCAAATATTGGTACTGCTACATTGACTAATGTAATAGTAACTGATCCAAAGGTTACTGTTTCTGGCGGTCCGATTACATTATACGTGGGGCAGGTCGACAATACAACATTTAATGCTATTTATACTATTACTTCAGATGATATACTGGTTGGGAGTGTGACTAATCAGGCCAAGGTTGAAGGAACTGATATAATTGGAAATAAAGTGAGCGATTTGTCAGATAGTTCAAGTAATACATCAAATAATCCGACAGTTACACCTTTGGCTAGCGGATCAATTGCATTGATAAAAACAGCAACAGTAATTGATGCAAATGGCGATGGAATAAAAGGTAATGTTGGTGATAAAATTAATTATATTTTCATTATTACTAATACAGGGAAAGTTCGCTTAACCAATGTTGTTGTTACCGATCCTAAGGTTACTGTAACCGGGTCACCAATTAGTTTGGAGGCCGGAGCTGTTGATAAAACCTCGTTTACTGCTGAATACACCATTACTTCTGCTGATTTGGTTGCAGGAAGTGTTATTAACCAGGCAAGAGTTGACGGAGTTGATTTGCTAGGCAATAAAGTGTCGGACTTATCTGATGACAATAGTAATACAGAAAACGATCCTACAGTGACCGATGTAAATGATGTTCCGGTAGCTGTTAACGATGAAATAGAATTACCTCTTGATCAAATTTTGAATGGTTATGTTGGAGATAACGATAAACTTAGTCAGGATGGTGGTAACACATGGTCGTTGGTTAAACAACCTGATAAAGGAACGTTGATGTTTAATCCGGATGGTAGTTACATCTATACTCCACTTCCCGACTTTAGCGGGAACGATTCGTTCACCTATAAACTTTGTGATGCCGATGGCGATTGTTCGGAAGCTACAGTTACAATTGTAGTTGAAGATATTGTTCCTGATCAGGTATTTACTCCAAATAGCGATGGACAGAATGATACTTATTTTATCAAGGGAATAGATCGTTACCCAAGTAACAAAGTAACCATACTCAATCGATGGGGAAATATTGTTTATGAAAAAGCTGGCTATCTAAATGAGTGGGACGGATATTCAAATGTAAGGAAAGTTGGTAAGGAGCCATTACCAGTTGGAACCTACTACTATTTGATTCAATATGGTAATAACAGGCACAAAGCTGGTTTTGTATATCTCGAAAGATAAAGGAAATGTTTAATAAATATTCAGAGCGGATGTCGATTTATAAGTATGCAAGAGGAACGAAAATTAGTTTAATCATTTTCTTCCTTATGGGCATTTGTGTAACTGTATCAGCACAGCAAGACCCTATGTTTACCCAATACATGCATAATCCGGTTTCAATAAATCCGGCTTATGCCGGGAGTAGGGGAACCTTAAATATTGTTGGTATGCATCGTCAGCAATGGGTAGGTATAGATGGTGCGCCCAAAACATTGGCTTTATCGATCAATAGTCCATTCATTAAATATAATGTTGGTATAGGTTTCACTTTACTTTACGATCAATTGGGACCTACAAAACAAACCGGTTTATTTGGAGATTATTCCTATCATTTGAAGATAAAGAATAAGACAAAGCTGGCTTTAGGGCTGAAAGGTGGAATTAGTATTATTGAGAAAGATTTAAATAACCTGATTCATTATAATGAAGATGATTATCTGGCCATGAATGGATACCAGAAATTGTATCTTCCAAATTTTGGTCTTGGCACTTATCTTTATTCCGACAGGTATTATTTAGGCCTTTCAATTCCAAAATTACTTCAAAATAGCCTTTCCGACAATTCAAATACACTGGTTAGCAAAGAAAAGAGACATTATTTTGTTACAGGAGGAGTTGTTTTTGATATGACTGAGAATATTAAGTTTAAACCATCAACTACTCTCAGAATTGTAAAAGGGTCACCGGTTTCAACCGAGCTCTCGTTAGCTGTTTTATTACAAGAGCGGTTATGGTTTGGCGCTATGTATCGTTTGGGCGATGCCCTTGGTGCATTGGTTAAAATTGATCTTAGCAAGGAACTTAGCATTGGTTATTCGTACGATTATACCTTATCGAAACTTGGGGTTTATAGCCAGGGGACGCACGAAATATATATAAGTTTTGATTTTGTTAGAAAAGGCCGAAAAATCCTTTCGCCCCGGTATTTTTAAATCTGTAATTAAACTAGTAATTATGAATTGTTTGTATTTCATTCAGAAAGGTCTGTTGCAGATACTCTTTAGGAACATTGGAAGTAAGATCATTTTTTCAGCCATACTTCTTTCTGTATTATTTGTGATTCCAGATAGTACTTATGCTCAAACACCGGTAGTTCGTCGTGCTAACGATTACTACAATAATATGGCCTATAGCAGGGCTGCCGAAATTTTTGAACGATTGCATGTTGAAAACGGCAGTAATCCAGAATATATTCAAAAACTGGCATATTGTTATAATAAAATGCTGAATTATAAAAAGGCGCTTCATTATTACGATTTACTGGTTAAAACTGAAATTAGTAAGGCGTCCGACTATTACGATTATGCTCAATTATTGCTTAATGTAGGAAAGGCGTCTGAATCGAAAGAATGGCTTAAAAAGTATTTAGCCAAAGAACCCGGAGATGTTAAGGCCAAAGCCCAGTTGGATGATATTGAAAAAGGAAATTATTCGAAAATTTTAGGAGCCGACGTTACTATTAAAGATGTGCCTGGAAATACCCGGTTTATAGATATGAGCGCTACTTTCTATAAAGATCAGGTTGTCTATTCATCAGCGCGAGACAGTTTTGCTGTGGTTAAAACAATTTACGCATGGAACGATCAACCATTTCTTGATCTTTATATTTCGAAACCTGGGTCGGAACCTGCAGATACCGACGAAAAAACCGTATTTAAATTGGTAAATAGCAAATTTCATGAAGGCCCGGTTTGCTTTACATCCGATTTTAATACGATGTATTTTACCCGTAATAGCTATACCAAGGGACATCTTTTTTCCTCTATGCCTCAAGGGGTTAACAACCTTAAAATATTTGTTGCCGACATGGTTGAAAACGAATGGGGTAAAATTAGGGAATTCCCTTACAACAGTAATAAGTATTCGGTTGGTCATCCTGCATTATCGCCTGATAATAAAACTTTATATTTTGTATCAGATATGCCCGGTGGATTTGGTGGAACCGACATCTATAAATCACAATGGGTAAATGGTAATTGGGGAAAACCGGAAAATCTTGGACCTACAATTAATACGAACGGGAAAGAAATGTTTCCTTATGTCGATAAAAATGGTGTCCTGTATTTTTCGTCTAATGGTCATTCTGGTTATGGCGGGCTTGATATTTATGCAGCAGAACCCATGGGCTCTGATGGATATAAAATAATAAATGTTGGCGAACCTTTAAATTCGTCGTATGATGACTTTGGACTTGTTTTCGATCCCGAAAAATTATCCGGATATTTCACTTCTAACCGACCTGGCGGAAAAGGCGATGATGATAATTATTCGTTCAGGATCAATAAAATAGAACTCAGGGTTAATACGCTTGAAAAGGCAACAAACCGTATTCTTCCCGGAACACAGGTTAAACTGGTCAATTCAAAAGGAAAAGTACTGGACACTCGGATTGCAGATAAAAAAGGTATTGTAAATTTCTCGGTTGAACTGGGCGAAAATTATCAAATACTAGCCGATAAAAATAGTTTCAATCCCGAACAGAAAGCTATTGTAATAAAGGGATCGTTATTTGACTTTGTGCAAAATGAAGAAATATACCTTAAGCAAAATGCTTCTTATCTGACAATTGAAGTCATTGATAAAGAAACCGGACTAATAATTCCCAATGCGTTGGTTGATGTTGATCAGGGTAAATTTAATGAAACAGATTTTGAAGACAACAATGGGATTGTAAGGATGAAGCTTAAGCCTGAAACCGATTATTCGTTCTTTGTTTCAGCTGAAGGTTATTTCGACAGAACTGAAAAGTTTTCTTCAAAGGGAATGGGCTTGGAAGACTATACGTTAACTGTTGAACTTGAAAAAATTACGGCTGGAAAGCAGTTTGTTCTTGAAGATTTGTATTACGACCTGAATAAATACAATATCAGACCTGATGCGGCTCTTGTCCTTGATAAGCTGGTAAAAATATTAGTTGACAATCCTTCAATTAAAATTGAAGTTGGATCGCATACCGATAGCAGGGCTCCGGCTGATTATAATTTATGGCTTTCTCAAAAACGTTCTGAATCGGTTGTTGATTACCTGGTTAGTAAAGGAATTGATAGAACCCGATTGGTTCCAAAGGGATATGGTGAGTCGCAGTTAGTAAACAAATGTGCTGATGGTGTTCCCTGTTCCGAACTGGAACATCAGGCTAACCGTCGTACGGTTGTTGAAATTCTCAATGATGATGTACGTAAAGGAAAACGTGGCTCGAAGAATATTTACTATTTCTAGCACCAGATTTTTGGAGCAGGGTTACAAACTTATATTTGCGGGGTAGAGTTAATTTATATGGTGCTGCGCAATAAAAAATCCCGGAATATTCCGGGATTTTTTATAGTTGAAGGCTGCCTTCAACTATTTTATATTCAGACAATCATTTTTCATTTTTTAATCCAGCTTGTGAATTACCAAACCTGAACGAAGTTTTGGTTCGAACCAGGTAGTTTTTGGAGGC
This sequence comes from uncultured Prolixibacteraceae bacterium, assembly GCA_937915865.1. GTDB lineage: Bacteria > Bacteroidota > Bacteroidia > Bacteroidales > Prolixibacteraceae > Aquipluma. The sequence goes on from CALGIG010000109.1 coordinate 7,068, forward strand.
ATAATGTTGCCCGAATCGGCAATGTTTATTAGCTGTTGCATCGAAACGGGGTAAAGTGCGAATGCTACTTTCATTTCGCCATTGTCAACACGTTTTTTCAATTCGCCAAGGCCGCGGATCCCACCAACAAAATCAATGCGGGTTGAAGTACGTAAATCAGCAATACCTAAAACCTGGTTCAAAACAAGGTTCGAAAGAATAGTAACATCCAAAACACCTATCGGGTCGTTGTCGTTATAAGTTCCCTGTTTGGCGTTAAGTTTAAACCATTTTCCTGAAAGGTACATGCTGAATTCGTGAAGTTTCGTCGGTTTGTAAATTTCAGTTCCCATTTCTTCCACCTCAAAATTTTGAGCTAGTTTTTCGATCAACTCCGTTTCTGTAAATCCATTCAAATCTTTTACAACGCGGTTGTAATCAATAATCTGTAATTGATTGTCAGGGAAATGAACTGCCATGAAGAAATTGTATTCTTCGTTACCTGTATGATTGCGGTTCTGGCTTTTCTTTTCAAGCCCAATACGCGCAGCGGCAGCAGTGCGGTGGTGTCCATCGGCAACGTATGTGTATGGTACTTTGGTTGCAAATAATTCTTCAATCATTTTATTGGTTGCCGAATCATTTATTGTCCAGAAATGATGACCAAAACCATCTTCAGCAACAAAATCATAATCGGCTGGTTGTTTTTTAACAATCGATTCAACGATGGCATCAATTTCAGGAACTGCACAATACGAAAAGAAAACCGGCTCGATATTGGCATTTAAATAGCGAGTCAGTATCATACGGTCTTCTTCTTTGTCCGGACGTGTCAGTTCATGCTTTTTGATGATGCCCTGGTTGTAATCTTCGCAGGCGGCAGCTCCAACAATACCGTATTGAGTGCGTTCATTCATGGTTTGCGCATAAATGTAGAATTTGGCTTCTTCATCCTGTTTTAACCAACCATTTTCCTGAAAACTTTTAAAATTTCCAACCGATTTCAGGTAAACAGTTTCCGAATGAATGTCAGTACCTTGCGGACAGTCAATTTCTGCCCGTGTTATATGCAGAAGCGAACATTCTTTCCCTTCTGCCATTTGAGAGGCTTCGGTACTGTTCATCACGTCGTAAGGTAAACAAGCCAGGTCGCTGGCAATTTTTTGTGGTGGACGAAGTCCTTTAAATGGTTTAACTATAGCCATAATTCTATTTTGTTATTCGTTTTCTTCAAATTCTTCTATTTCTTCGTTAGGTTGAAATTTGGGTTTATGGTACTTTTTGTAAAGAACATAAGCCAAACTTCGGATAGCGACTTTTCTTCCTGAAGACATATTTGTAGGGCGCGCCCATGGCATAATCAATGCTGCAATTCCTGCAACAAGCAGTCCTTTTACCGGATCCATTCTGATGGCAAGTATCCATACAAATAAATAAAGGATGTCGAAAATAATCAGGAAGATCATCACATTATAAAATACAATTTTGAACTTTAATGACATGATTTAACTATTTGATTTTACAATTATTCAATTACTAAATTGTATTTGCCTAACAAACCAGCTAATCCTGAAATTGAAAATTTCGCTTTTTTCATCCGGTTTTCTTCCGGGTTCAGGGTAAAATTTTCGGCAGCCCTGAAATCGGCGCTTTCAAGATTTGTTTGTTTGAAAACGGCCATTGATAAATTGCTTTTATCGAAAATAGCTCCTGATAAATCAGTCGTTGCAAAGTCAACTTCAACCAGCGAACAACCAATAAACCTGGTCTTCTTCATTTTTTTTCCAAAGAAAGATGAATAATCGAGTACACAATTTTCAAAGTTTACAGCAAAAAGAAAATTAGAACACGGTTCAAAATCAATTCCAACCAGCTTACAGCCGAAAAATGAAATGTCTTTTAACCCGGTCCCGGTTAATTTTGCTACTGCAAAGTTACAATTTTCAAACCGGCAGTTGATAAAATCATTATCTGAAAAATCGGTATTGGAGAAGTTACATCCCCGAAAAGTACAATCGTCGAACTCGGTTTGTGATACCTTTAGCCCTGAATAATTGATGTTTATGAATTCTTCGTTCTCAAAATACTTCTCCATTATTTTTAAGTTAATTCAGAGAATAGCCCCACCCTGACCCTCCCCAGGTGGGAGGGAATTTTCAGTCACGAAAGTCATTCTCGTTTATTTCTTTTTTTACTATTCAGCAATTTGTTTGATCGAACAATATCTTTTCATCTCTCAATCCGAAATTCCGGGTTCATGGTTTTTCCCCTCCCTTTCGGGGAGGGTCAGGGTGGGGCTTCTCCTACCTGTTCACACGGTATGTTTGGTCGTTATGTTCAAAGAATGCAACAATTTGCTCGGCAGCAGCAACGCCTGCATTTACATTGGCTTCAGAAGTTTCTGCTCCCTGTTTTTTTGGTGTCGAAAAGTATCGTAACCCGTATTTGGCAACCAGTTCTTCGTGACACGACGGCATAATATCGCTCACATATTTAAAATCAGGCCGCATTTCGAACATTTGTTTCAGGCCTTCTTCGTCAATAACTTCCTTGCGGGCAGTATTAATCAGCATTCCGCTTTTGGGCATTTTATTTAACAGGGTGAAATTGATCGAGTTTTTTGTTTTTTCGTTCGACGGTATATGCAGCGAAAGGAAGTCGCTTGCGCTAAAGAGTTCTTCAACCGATTGAACTACTTTTACATCATAAGGGTCCATACTTACTTTTGTGATGCAAGGATCGAGTGCAACAACGCGCATACCAAGGCCCTGGGCAATACGGGCAACGCGACGGCCAATATTGCCGCAGCCATAAATACCAACGGTTTTGCCTTTAAGTTCGCTTCCGGCGCCACCTTTAAATTGTCCGCGCGACATAAAAATCATCATGCCAATGGTTAATTCGGCCACAGCATTTGAATTTTGTCCCGGAGTATTCATTGCCACAATATTTTTTGCGGTGCACGAAGCCAGGTCCAAATTATCAAAGCCGGCACCAGCACGAACAACTACTTTTAAATTTTTGGCTGCGTCTAAAACCTCGCGGTCGACAATATCGCTGCGGACAATAATAGCGTCTGCATCTTTTACAGCTTCGAGTAATTCCGATTTCGACGAATACTTTTCGAGTTTTTGTACTTCGAGACCAGTTGTGGCAAAAATTTCGGTAATTTGATCAACCGCTAGCGGGGCAAACGGTTTTTCAGTAGCTATTAACACTCGTTTCATAAATAAGGTAGTTTTAGTTTGGCAACTAGAATCAGAATTTGGTTTTGTAGTTGTTGTTTATTTGAAACTCATTCCTCGCACCTGCGACGTTCTTCCCCTTTCTTTCAAAAAGTGGGCGAAAGTTTGCTCGCGGACTTGGGGTAAGTACTTTAAAATATGACATTATTCAGAATAGGAACAAAAAAGAAAAGCAGAATCTTCATTCTGCTTTTCCCATTATTGAGATTAAGCTTTCTTTTGCTGTTCAAATTCCTTCATCGTATCAACCAGAGCCTGAACACTTTCAAGCGGCAATGCGTTGTACAACGAAGCGCGGAATCCTCCAACAGAGCGGTGTCCTTCCAAACCTACCAAACCTTTTGATTTGGCAAAAGCGCCAAATTCTTTTTCAAATTCTTCATTCCCTTCTGTCATTACAAAAGTAACATTCATGCGCGAACGATCTTCAGGATTTGGTACTGTGGCTTTAAACAACGAGTTACGGTCTATTTCGCCATAAAGTAAACCAGCTTTTGCAATATTTACTTTTTCAATTCCTTCAACGCCGCCTTGTTCCTTCAGCCAGATTAATGTCTGGAGACATCCGAAAACAGCTAATGTTGATGGAGTATTGAACATCGAACCGTCCTTAATGTGAATGCGGTAGTCGAGCATTGTTGGAATTGGACGTTCAACTTTTCCAAGGGCCGAATCTTTAATAATAACAAGCGTGGCTCCCGACGGGCCAAGGTTCTTCTGGGCGCCTGCGTAAATCATATCGTATTTCGAAATATCAATCGGGCGGCTGAATATATCCGACGACATATCGCATACCAGCGGAACATTTACTTCAGGGTCAACCAAAGTTTCAGTCCCGAAAATGGTATTGTTCGACGTATAATGGAAATAGTCAACATCATCCGGTACTACATATCCTTTGGGTATGTAATTGAAATTGGCGTCTTTGGAAGAAGCAACTTCAATTACTTCGCCTAAAAATTTAGCTTCTTTAATTGCTTTCGAAGCCCATGTCCCGGTATTGATGTAGGCAGCTTTTTTGTTGAGCAGGTTATAAGGTGCCATCAAAAACTGAAGACTTGCACCACCCTGTAAAAATAAAACAGAATATCCTTCAGGAACTTTGAGCAATTCTTTAACTAAAGCAATTGCCTGATCCATAACAGCAACAAACTCTTTACTGCGGTGCGATACTTCCATTACCGAAAGACCTGTTCCTGCAAAATTAAGAGTTGCTTCTGCTACTTTTTCCTTGGTGAATTCGGGTAAAATTGATGGGCCCGCATAAAAATTATGCTTCTTCATTGGATTGAAATTTATGGGTTAATAACTTTAAGCTTAATTTTAGTTCAAATGTAATGGCTTATCAACATTTCTTTCCTGAAATAAATCAGAAACAATTGTCAGGAATTTAATCGAAATAAGCTGCATCAAAAATCGAATAAAAAATCGATGTAACAATCCTTTAACTGATTATTTTTTCAACTTTCAGTGTTAGTAAGTAAGTGTTTTACTATATTTCCTGTTCTTTCATTTCAAAATATCCATCAGCTTATCCTCCTGAAATACTGGAATTACCGGGCAAAGGTCGGTGGTGAGACAATACTCAATACAATCGTCTAAACCTTTGGATGCGAGCCTGGTTTTTTGAGCGGCTTTTTGTATATAACCAAACAAATTGGGTTTAGCCATATTCCACAAATCGATGGAGGCGGTAACTGCATCGCATATACTTTCAAATTTACCCGAATCGAGCAGTTGTTCGGCCAGGGCTCCTGCGCAAACGGTATCTTCGAGGCTGAAGCGGTCTTTCCACGAAGCGCAAAAAAGTAAAACCGGTGCGTTTTGCTGAATAAGCCAGTTTGATAATACCGAGAGATTGAGAAATGAGCCAATAACTACTGCTTTGGAATGGGCTGCCTGATGAATACAACGTGTTCCGTTGGTGGTTGAATAAACGATATCTTTGCCATTAACCAGTTCGGGTGTAAAATTAAATGGCGAATTGCCAAAGTCTGCAAAATCGAGTACATAACCGTCGCGTTCAGATGCCACCATATAACCTTTTTGTTTCATGTCGCGGGCTTCGTCGACTGTTGCAACCGGTATGAGGTTTTTTACCCCATTGTGTATCGCAGCGCAAATAGTTGATGTAGCCCGTAAAACATCAATAATTACAACAATGTTGTTATCGTCAGCATGTCTGGGGTAAATAGCCGGCGATAAACAAACTTCCAAACGGTATTTCGGGTTTTCCATAACTTGTTTAAAAGGCGCAAAGATAGGGAAACGAAAGAAGATTTAAACACCTAGGATTACTCAGATTAAATGGAATGACCAGATGTGCTGACTCTTGTTTGCCTTCTCGCGCATTTTGCTATCCTTTGACGCAGGAAGACCAGAAACCTGAGCTGGGCACGGGCGGTAGTTATATGGTTTGTGCTCTTATAATCCTGACAGGTTTTTGAATCTGTCAGGATTATTATAACGGTGAAAACATACCTGGTTTAAAACCTGTTATGTTGCCTGGTAAGTTTCGCTAATACCTTTTTCAAACAATGAAAGGTAACCGGGGTGAGTGAAGTGTTTCGTTCGTATCGAAAATAAAAAGGGAAACTTTCGTCTCCCTTTTCCTGATTCCTTTTCTCTTTATCATTGTGGATTCAATGTCGTTTAGTTAAGAAAAGCCTCTGAGTGGCCTGATTTTACTGGTATT
>CALGIG010000110.1 GCA_937915865.1 uncultured Prolixibacteraceae bacterium
TTTGGTAAAAATACACCTTTAATACGTCATATCAAAATTAACTTAACACTAGTTTTTTGAACTACTTAATTTTGCTGGTATCCATCGCTCTTTTCCATGCTGCTCGCCATTTGTGCAATATAATTCAGATAATTCATTGATAACATACTGGTATTTAATGCTTATCGTTATCAAATTCCTTTAAAAATACAAAAACCTACTGTTTCTAGTAGAGCTTATACAATGTTGTCATAATTTATTCTTTTTGTTGACACACTAACCTAAATCTTCGTATTTTGAATCTCAACATTTGGGGAAAAAAATATTTTATCTTTGCCTCCGTCTTCTAATCTAAAAGCTACCTTGACTTCAACGTTTAAACATATCGATTATTTAGCTGTAAAAAATCTTAAACAAGGTAATGTTAATGGATTTAATGATTTGTTTAACAAGTATTCATCTCGTTTATATAACTTTTCTTTAAAATATTTGAAGTCGGAAGAAGAAGCAGAAGAGGTTGTTCAGGAAGTGTTTCTTTATGTTTGGGATAAAAGAGAAGGCTTAAAGCCTGACAATTCTTTTAATTCTTACATTTTCACTATTGCCTATAACATTATAAAAAAGTACTTTATAAAAAAATCACGGGATAATGCATATAAGGATGATTTGATTTACACCCTTCTGCAACAGGAGAATAATCTGGATCAGACTATAGATTATAAATTTCTGCTCGAAAAAGTTGAATTAATTATTTATTCCTTGCCAAACAGGCGTAAAGAAATTTTTATAAAAAGGAAATATGAAGGATTATCAGTCAAGCAAATTGCAACTGAACTTGGTATTTCTCCTAATACAGTAGAAAACCAACTTGCTTCTGCCCAGGCGCAGATACTAAATGAACTTCGAAAAGAAAAATTAGCAGGATTGATTTTCTTTATGCTTTTTATTTCTATTTGATTGATTATTTATCTTACTTATAATTAGCGTTTTGTCGATTATCTTAAAAAATATTTCAATATTTTTTGTTTTCGGATAGTGGAAAATTGACTTAAAAGGACATTATAGGCATCATGGATACCAATAAAGAAAAAATAAGACGTTTTACTTCCGATAAATTTTCATTCAACGATTACTTATCTGTATCTTCCTATTTCAAAAATGAGGTGTACGATAAAGGGTTGAAGGAGAGTATGAAGTCAGAATGGAATGAGACTGAGGATGTCAGCAATAACAAAGAACGCCTGGCTCAGATTCTTCATTACTTGCATCTTCATATTAATAAGAACGGTAATGAGAATACAAATGTATTTCAAAATTTTTATCGTGTTTTTTCGAAAGTTGCTGCTGTTTTAATTATTCCTGCCTTAATTACCATTGTAGTTTTATCCTATTTATCGATCAATTCTCCTGAAAAAGATGAATCCTGGGCAGAAATTCATTCACCAGTTGGCTCAAGGACAAAATTTCAGTTGCCAGATGGCTCGCAAGGCTGGTTGAATGGCGGTTCTTCAATTAAATATCCAATCAATTTTGTGAACCATCGAAATGTTGAGATTTCCGGTGAAGCCTGGTTTGATGTGGTTCATCTTAAATCCGAAGAATTTCGTGTGATTACGCCATATTTTGATGTAAAAGTCTTAGGTACCCAATTTAATGTAATTGCCTATGATAATGAAGCTACAGCAGAAGTAATTTTAGAAAAAGGAAAAGTTCTTTTGCTTGGCAAAGATCAAGAGGTAAAGGAGGAATTAAATCCGGACCAACATTTTGTATACAATAAATCGACGAAGAGACTCATAAGAACTGATATAGATTCAAAAGCCTATACAAGCTGGAAGGATGGATTGCTAATATTCAAGAATGTTCCAATGTCAGAGATTGCGAAAAGGCTAGAGCGCAGGTATAATGCAGAAATCATCCTCCATGGCGATTCGTTAAAGTCGTCCATATTTAGGGCCACTTTTCAGGATGAGAATTTGGATGAGATATGTAAAATGTTATCAACCGTGGCACCAATTGAATATAAAATACATATTAGAGAAAAACTCCCTGATAATACCTTTGCTAAAGGTAAAGTAGAAATGTGGTTGAGAAAATGATATAAACCTAAAATAGATTGCCTATGATATGAAATGATATTTTTATAATAAAACAGGGAGGTATTCGCCTTACCTACCCTGCTAATCAGTAGAATTAAACTTACAGAAGTAGTAAATCCACTAATTACAAATTTATGAAAAAAAACCGAATTAATAGGCTGATGGAAAGAATTGGCCTGTTTAAAATGATTAAGATTATGCGTTTCGCCATTTTTATCCTCATCCTTTCCTTATCGCAAACTTTTGCGGGGAACTCTTATTCTCAGCAAGCTAAACTAACTTTAGATATGAAGAATGTTAGAGTGGAGGATGTTATTGATAGAATAGAGAAGAATTCAGAATTCTTTTTTATGTACAACAAAAATATGATTGATGTTGACCGAAAGGTAGATATTCAAGTTGAAGAAAAAAGCGTCAATGAAGTATTGGATATAATATTTGTAAATACAGGTATAACTTATTCGATAAAAGATCGTCAAATTTTGCTGATCAACAGTCAATTACAATCGAAAGTCAAAGATTTTAACGATCAGCAACAAAAATCTATTTCGGGTAAAGTCACTGACTCTTCAAGTACACCTCTCCCAGGAGTTTCAGTTGTTTTGAAAGGAACGACCATCGGAACGATTACAGATGCAGATGGAAACTATACTATAACCAAAATTCAGAACAACTCAACTTTGGTTTTTTCTTTCATTGGAATGAAAACACAGGAGGTAGTAGTTGAAAATAAGACCACAATTAATATAACCCTGGTTGAGGAAACGGTAGGGATCGAGGAAGTTGTGGCAGTGGGTTATGGACAACAGAGACTTGCTACGGTTACTGGGTCTGTATCACAAATCAAAGCTGAAAAAATTTCAGTGGCTCCTCAAGCTAATGTTACACATACACTGGCCGGACAATTGCCTGGATTAATTTCTAAACAAATCTCTGGTATTCCCGGGGCAGATAATTCCAGTCTAAATATTCGTGGTTTTGGCAACCCGTTGGTTATTGTAGATGGTCTGGAAACTGACTTAAATACATTGGATTCTAATCAGATTGAAACAATTTCTATATTGAAAGATGGTGCAGCTTCTATCTATGGTGCACGAGCTGGTAATGGTGTTATTTTGATTACTACAAAACGAGGGAAACAATCCAAACCTACCGTTACTGTAAATACTTCATATACACTACAAGGTTCGACTAAGGTGATTAAGGCAGCAAGTTCAGCAGAACGTGCACAATTTGAGGTAGATAAATGGCTCAATTCCGGCAAACCCGCGGATCAAGTTCCTTACACTACGGATGAAATTCAGAAATTCAAAGATGGTTCCGATCCCAGGTATTTGAATACAGATTGGTTTGATGCTTCAATCCGCAAATTGGCTCCCCAGCAAAATCATAATATTACCCTTTCTGGAGGTAACGATGCCGTAAAGTATTATAGCTATTTTGGCTATAACAGGCAGGAGACCATTTTGAAGAAAAATGGTGGAAATTATGACCGTTATAACTTTCAGACAAATGTAGATGCAAAAGTAACTGACCAGATTTCTATTGCAATGGATATGCAATATATAAAGGAGCAACGTCTTTATCCTTCCGGGGCCGATGGCGTGGCTACCAATAATAACTTTTGGAGAGATTTGATTTATGCAGCTGATCCTGCTTTCCCATTGACATTACCTGATCAAACAAGAATGTCTTATGCAGGCATTCCTTATGGCAACCCAATATTTGCTACGAACTCTGATTTATGCGGTTATCAGGATAAAGGCAATAATATTACCCAGTTTAGAGGTGAGGTAAAGTACAATGTTCAGAATGTTCCCGGATTAAATGCGAAAGCAGTCATTATTTATAGAAGCAATTCGCTAGACCAAAAAGTGGTGAAGAAGCAAGAGGAATTTTACACCTATAATTCAGAGACAGATCAATATACTTTTGTCCGCAATTCACAAGATCCTCAATATATAAGTAGAGCTAGTAGTACTGATACTAAATTAGTTCAGCAGTATTCATTAAACTATGACAAAACATTTATAGAAAAACATAATGTGTCAGGAATGTTTTTATATGAATATCAAGATGAGAAAGGCAGATCTTTTGATGCTTCACGTGGCGGTTATCAGTCAATGGCACTTGAAGAGTTGTTTGCCGGAGATCCTTCCACGGCAGCCAATAACTCATCAAGTTATAATAATGGACGTACTTCTTGGATTGGACGTTTAAACTATAGTTACATGGATCGTTATATGCTTGAAACCATCATGAGAGCTGATGCTTCTTCTCGTTTTGCAAAAGGACACCGATGGGGTTATTTCCCAAGTGTATCATTAGGATGGAATGTTGCACAAGAAAATTTCATGAAAAGGTTTAGTAGTTTAGATAACCTGAAAGTTCGTTTAAGCTATGGATCATCTGGGTATGATGCAGTTGCAAATTTTGCCTATCTTACGGGTTATAAGTTTGATGCCACCTATACTATCGGTAGCAGTCTGATTTCTGCATTGATCCCATCAGGTTTGGCCAACATTAATTTAACATGGGAGAAAATGAATATTTATAATGGAGGCTTTGATTTCTCAATGTGGCGTCACCAACTTTATGGCGAATTGGAATTTTTTTATCGTAAGCGATCGGGAATCCCAGGTAGTCGAACAAACTCTTTACCCTCGACCTTCGGAGCTGAACTTCCTTTGGAAAATTTGAATAGTCAGAGTACCAAGGGCTTTGAGCTTAGATTGGGCACTTCAGGTAAGTCAGGATACTTTAATTATGATATTTCGGGTAATATTGCATATTCAAGATCTAAATGGATAAATTATGATGAACCTACATACACTGATCCTGACGAAATAAAGATGTATAAAAATAGTGGGCGATATACCGACAGACGTTATGGATATGTTTTTGATGGACTTTTTACCAGCCAAGAAGAGGTTAATGAATGGCAATATTCATTTGATGCATTAAATAATGACAATTCATCATTGAAGCCAGGAGATGTAAAGTATAAAGATATAAATGGCGATCATGTTATAAATTGGAGAGATCAGAAAGAAATAGGTAAAGGAGCCGAACCTCATTGGACCTTTGGTCTTAACTTCCTATTTAAATATAAGAATTTCGACTTATCTGCATTATTTCAAGGAGCATTTGATTATACTACAAATGTAAATTTAGATGGAGCTCCTACTACCCTTAATTATAGTAACTACTGGAATGAAAGGACCAATAACAGTGCTCGTGCATTGCTCCCAAGACCATCGGGCTCATCAACAAATGGCTTCTACTCAGATTACAGAAATCATAATACAACTTACATGCGTCTGAAAAATATGTCTTTGGGTTATGAAGTTCCTTCATCTGTATTAACTAAAGTTGGATTTAGCAAATTTAGAATATATGTTGCAGGCACTAATATTTTCACATTAAGTAATCTTAATAAGTATGGAGTTGACCCTGAAATGCCGGAAGGATATGGCGCAGGTGTTTATTATCCACAACAATATACAATGAGTATTGGCTGTAATCTTACATTTTAATTAGAAAAGGATATGAAAACGAAATATAAATTACTGATAGTAGCTTTGGCTGCAATAACATTGACATCATGTTACGATGTGCTGGACCAAACCCCGGCGGATAGATATACCGATGCTGTGGTTTGGAATGATCCGTATCTATTGAATGCCCATCTGGCTGAACTTTATGCCTGTACACCTGTAATGGTACAAGATGCGACTTGTTTAATGAATTCTTGGAATGGTGCACCGATGAACCGTGATGATAATAGTTGGAGTGCAATAATGGGATTTAGTGAACAGATGGAAGGTACAGTCCGAACGATTGAAATTACGGATGAAGCAAAATATAATTTTGGCGCACAAGCTCATCTTTTGAGTATGAAAGAGAATGGGATCCAGTCGAATGGAACAGAATTACAATGGTGGGGAAATGCTTATTATACCATTCGAAACTTGAATAATTTTATTACCAACGCGGGAAAATCAACTATTTCGAAGGTAGAAGAGCGTATTAGTGAAGCCCGCTTCTTAAGAGCCTTCTGCTATTTTGCGATGGTAAAACGTTATGGAGGGGTACCTTTGATTATTGATGTTCAATCGATGGATGCTGATTCTACAGTATTGTATCCTAAAAGAAATACAGAAAAAGAAGTTTATGATTTTATTCTTAAAGAGACGGATGATATCTCCAAAATTCTTCCCTCTTCAAGTGATGCTGGGCGCGCTAATAAATGGGCTGCTTTAGCTCTTCGCAGTAGGGCCGCATTGTATGCCGGAAGCATTGCGCAGTTTGGTACACAGCAATTAAACGGATTGCTGGGTTTTGCCAGTGGTGATGCCTCCAAATATTATCAGATATGTTACGATGCAAGTAAAGCAATCATGACTCAGAGCCCCTATAAATTGTATAACGAGGAAGCTGATAAAGTTCAGAATTTTAAGGATATATTCTTGAAAAAAGGTAATTGTGAGGCAATTATGGTTAAACAACATACATCCAAGGGTTTCATGGACGGTGGTTCCAACAGATGGTCTTGGGATATGGTTGAATGTCCACGTCCGAATGTTTGGGGAGTCGGTAATTATCATGGGCCGTATTTGGATATGGTTGAAGAATTCGAGCATAAAGATGGCACTTCAGGAGTGATTGACCGTGTGTATGCCAAAAATCGGCTATGGACTATGGAGGAATTATGGGGAGACCGTGATCCTCGGTTCTTTGCATCAATATGGACTAATGGTACCTCATGGGCAGGTGCTGTAGGCGGAGTTTTAGGTTCTAATAAAATTGATATGCATAACGGAATTATGACAAGAACAGGAGAATTGATTGATGGACGTTATGCTTCATACGAGGGAATTTCTGCTGTTGGAGATCAATTAGTACGTTTTAAGGAAGGGAATACTTCTAATACTGGTTTTGGTGTGATGAAGTATCTTGATCCTACGGCAAATAATTTCAACTGGTTCTGTGAATCGACTACTGATTATTTGATCTTTCGTTATGGAGAGATTTTGCTGAACTGTGCAGAAGCTGCTTTTGAATTGGGAAAAACAGCAGAAGCATTGGATGCAGTCAATCAAATCCGAGATCGTGCAGGAATTGCTAAATTAGGTACTATCGATCGTGAAAAGATTCACCATGAAAGAAAAGTTGAATTGGTTTTTGAAAATCACCGCTACTGGGATTTAAGACGTTGGAGAACAGCCGTTAAATCGCTGACACGTACGTATACAGGTTTGCGTTATGTTTATGACGCCGCCTCGGGAAAGTATCGTCTGGACTTTATCGATGATATAGATGGTAGGGCCAAGAAACCTACTTTCCCTGAAAAAAATTACTATTTCCCGATTGGACAAGGGCGTATCGCTGCTAACCCTAACTTGGTAGAGAATCCTGGGTACTAATCATTTGAAGAATCAGTGTTCGCTAATTATAAATAATTTGGAGGTCAATAGTAAAGATTGGTCTCTAAGTAGTGAGATATTTAATATATCTAGCGAACACTGGTTCGTTTATTTGATGAGTTATACTCGATAATTCAAGATAGACTAAAAATAATTTTTAGTGTCTCGAAATAGATTCCGTATGAAAATGCTTGTTTTTTCATTGTTGTTGGGACTAACGTTTGCTGTAAGCGTTCAGGCACAACCTTATTCAAAAGAGGATGGAGCATTGAAGCTACCTGTTTTAATAAGTGATAATATGGTGTTGCAACAGTTACAAAATGTTCGGATTTGGGGTGAAAGCTCTCCTAATTCGGAAGTAACTGTTACTCCATCGTGGAATAATGTATCTATTGCAACAAAAGCCAATAAAAATGGACATTGGATTTTAGGTCTGAGGACTCCTGCAGCAACTTCCATACCGCAACACATTATTGTCAAAAGTGGAAATAAATCACTTAATGTTGATAATATACTTATAGGTGAGGTCTGGCTTTGTTCAGGGCAATCCAACATGGCAATGACCATTAACGGTTCTGGCGGACAGGTATACAACTATAAAAATGAAGTAAGTAATGCGAACTACCCTAATATCCGTTTATTCAATGTCAAGTCTAATTTGTCGGCAAAAGCAATAACTGATATGAATGGAAGATGGGATATTTGTACTTCGGAGACTGTTGCCAATTTTTCTGCAGTTGGCTATTTTTTTGCAAGAAAGATTCATCAAGAAACAGGTATTCCTATTGGAATAATAAACTCTTCATGGGGAGGAACCGATATTGAGACGTGGATAAGTATGGATACTTTCAAGAATCTTCCAAATCGCTTCAAAGAGAAATATAATGAAACGGAAAAATATGGAGTTGATTTCGTATTGAAACGAAACGAAGAGAATAGAAATGAATTTAATCGTGTTGTTGCCAACGAAATAGGAATGGAAGAACAATGGTATATGCCTTCGCATAATTTTACATCGTGGAAGCTAATGACTCAGCCTCAAGAGTGGTCAAAAACGGATCTGGCATCTTTTGATGGGGTTGTATGGTTTAAATATGAGTTTAATATGTTAGACTCAGATGCTGCCAACACGGGTATTTTGTCTTTAGGTAAAATAGATGATAATGATATAACGTGGATAAATGGGATAAAGATCGGAGAAACGGAAGGAGCTGGTTACGACAGAGTGTATAATATTCCTTCAGGAGTTCTAAAGAGGGGAAGCAATACGATTGTCATAAAAGTTACAGATGCTATTCGTGGCGGAGGTTTCACTGGGAGAAAGGAAGATTTTTATATTGAGACAAAAGATGGACGATATTCTCTGGTCGGAGATTGGCAATATAAACCAACCGTAAATACGCAGCACCTACATTATTCCATGGATAATGCACCTAACTTGCATTACGGACTGTTATATAATGCAATGATAAATCCGTTAACGGATTTTGCAATCAAAGGTGTAATATGGTATCAAGGTGAGAATAATACTGGGCAAGCCTATAATTATCGGACTTTGTTTCCTACATTAATAAATGACTGGAGAAAAAAATGGGGCTACAATTTTCCTTTTTATTGGGTGCAATTGGCAAGTTATATGCCTAAAGCAGAACAACCTCCCGTTGCTGATAGTTGGGCAGAACTAAGGGAAGCACAAACATTGACTTTAGGTGTGGTGCATACCGGACAAATAGTTATTACCGACATTGGGGATGCAAATGATATCCATCCTAAGAACAAACAGGATGTTGGTTTAAGATTAGCAAATATAGCCTTGAACAATGACTACAATAGGAGTGATGTAATTTATTCAGGGCCAACTTACAAGTCGGTAAGAATTAACCGTAACATAATCATTATTGAATTCGATAACATTGCTTCAGGTTTGATTACAACCAGTAAATATGGATACATTGAAGGATTCACAATTGCGGGTGCTGATCATAAATTTGTGTGGGCAAATGCAAAACTCGAAGGGAAAAACAAAGTAATCGTATATTCTGAGGATATAAAGAAGCCTGTTGCAGTGCGCTACTGTTGGGCCAGTAATCCTGATGTTAATTTGTTTAATAGTTTTGGCTTACCCACTTGTCCGTTCCGAACAGATTTATGGAAACTTAGTACAGAGCATTGATTAGCATTAATCTAACAACATGAGAAAATATATAGAAATAATCATTTGCCTTTCGATTTTTATTTCATGTACGAAAAAAGAGACGTTGATCTCCGATTTGCGTTGTGAATATCTGAAGTCGCCAATTAATATAGACGAACAACATCCTCGTTTTTCCTGGATTTATGAGTCGGGCAATTGTGATGTCAAACAAAAAGCATACAAACTCGATATGGCTACAACTAAACAAGCTATGGCTGAAGAAAAGTTTTTTTGGACATCGGGCAAAGTCGAAGAAAATAAAAGTAATGCTATTTATATTGGCAGAGAAGAATTAAAGTCTCATACTAAATATTATTGGAGAGTTTCTTCGTGGTATGATTCAAATAAGAAGATTGTTTCGGCTATTGATAGTTTTGAAACGGCCAAATTGAATTATTCAGACTGGAATGCTCAATGGATAACAGATTCAAACGACAAAGAATTTGGTCCGGCTCCCATGTTTCGGAAAGCGTTTACTATAGATAAAAATATAGTATCTGCAAAACTGTATATAAGTGCAGCTGCATACTACAAACTTTATCTAAACGGAGAGGTCCCTGACGATATAAAGCTCGATCCAGGTTATACACATTACGATAAAAGGAATTTGTACACAACGTATGACGTAACAAAATTCCTTAGAAAAGGGGAGAATGTTGTTGCTACGGTACTGGGTAATGGTTTTTATAATGAAATCGCGCCCGTTGCAACTTGGGATTTTGAGAAAGCCCGGTGGCGTGATCGCACAAAAATGATCGTGGAAATACGCGTGACATATGAAGATGGAACAACATTGCTGGTATCCTCTGATGATACATGGAAAACGGCTATTGGTCCGCATGTGTATAATAACATATACAGCGGCGAAACATACGATGCACGTGAAGAAATCCTAGGTTGGAATAAACCCGGATTTGATGATACAAATTGGAATAATGCGGTACAGGCAAAAGCCCCATCGCCAAAATTGGTTGCACAAACAACTCAACCGATAAGGGTGACCAAAGAATATCCGGCTGTTTCGATGCAATCATTCGGTGATACTGTTTTTGTTTTTGATTTTGGAATAAATCTGACCGGTGTATGCGATCTGAAAATCAAGGGAAGCAGGGGAACAAAAGTAACCCTTACTCATGGAGAATTATTGAAAGAAAATGGTCACCTCGAAATGAGGAATCTTGATATTTATTATAAACCAATAGCAGGCGTTGAATTTCAAACCGATACATACATCCTGAAAGGGGTTGGGGAAGAGTCATTTTCGCCGGAATTTACTTACCATGGGTTCCGTTATGTAGAAGTGAAATCAGACCGTCCAATAACTCTGAAAAAAGAAGACCTGAGAGCGCTTTTTATTCATACCGATCTGGAAAGAGTCGGAAGTTTTACCTGTTCCAATGAGTTGCTGAATAAAATCTGGAGAGCCAGCAACCAGTCGTACTTGTGCAATTTACATAGTATTCCCACAGATTGTCCTCAAAGAGAAAAGAACGGATGGACTGCTGATGCCCATGTTGCCATCGACTTAGGCCTGCTAAACTTTGATGGCATAAAATTCTACGAAAAATGGATGAATGATTTTATTGATAATCAGAAGGCTGAAGGTAATATTTCCGGCATAATTCCAAGTTCGGGTTGGGGATATGATGATTGGATCGGGCCAGTTTGGGATGCTGCTTTATTTATTATCCCTGATGCACTCGAAAGATATTATGGAGATACAAGAACCATTGAAAAAATGTACCCAACATGTGAAAAATACCTAAATTACCTGAAAAGCAGAGAAGATAAAGATGGAACAGTTACCTATGGGATAGGCGATTGGGTGTATTATAAAACGCAAACTCCTACAGAGTATACAACAACTTGCTTTTACTATTGGGACAATGTATTGATGGCGCATTTTGCAAAAATTATTGGAAATGATAGCCGTCCGTACAATAAAAAGGCGATGGCTTTGCGAGAGTTTATAAACAAAAAATATTTTAATGCGTCAACCTGCCTGTACGCCAATGGCTCTCAAACCGCCCAGGCAATTGCCCTTGCATTAGAAATTGTTCCCAGAGAATATGAAGCAAAGCTTGCAGAGAATCTTAATAAAGCCATTGTTGGGAATAATTATCATTTAGATTTTGGTGTATTGGGTAGCAAATACGTTCCAAGAATGCTGTCGAAATACGGATATGCTGAGACCGCTTACAAAATGGCGACACAGAAAACGGCACCATCGTGGGGAAACTGGATTCAACAAGGGTTCACAACACTCGCCGAAACCTGGGTTTTATCTCCTGAATTTCGCGATGCTTCTGTTAATCATGTATTTCTAGGCGATATTAGCGCATGGATGGTGAACACACTGGCCGGGATAAATTACGATAACGAGCGCAGAGGCTTTGAGAAAATAATAATAAAACCGGATTATATCGAAGACCTTTCGTGGGTTAAAGGAGAATATAAATCGGTTAAAGGATTGATCAAATCAGAATGGATTAGGCTGGGTGACATGATCAAACTTTCTGTAACTATTCCTGCGAACACAACAGCTACTGTTTATACCGACAAAAAAGTTGAGATAGTTGGCGGGTATTATGAATTCACATTTAAAGAATAGGTTAGATGAGTAATTATATTATATTGATTGGGGCGATTTTCCTGCTCGGATTGTTCCCGAGTGAAAATATTGCTTCTAATATTTCATTAAATGGGAGTTGGACTCTGGAATTTTTTCCTCAACCTACAATTCCGGTAACTAGTCCGAAAGGCTTGGCGAATTTAAATGCACAGCAGATAGAAGCTACTGTTCCGGGAAATGTTGAACTAGATATGTTAAAAGCGGGGATAATAGCAGATCCTATGGTTGGAAACAATGTATATTCTTTACGTAAATACGAAGGATACCAGTGGTGTTATACTAAGAAGTTTAAATCTCCGCAAGTTAATAGTGATGAACAGGTAAAGCTGTTTTTAGGAGGTATCGATTGTTTAGCCGAAATATGGCTGAACGGGAAGCATCTGGGTTCCGTTAGTAATATGTTGATAGAATATACTTTCGATGTGACGAATCTGCTGCTAAAGGGCTCAGAAAATACTTTGCAGGTAATTATTCGTTCAGCAGTAATGGAAGCCCAGAAATACTTACTGGGTACTTTTAGTGTAGGGAATTTTGCCGCGAACGAATCTACTTATATTCGCAAAGCTCCACACATGTACGGTTGGGATATAATGCCGCGTTTAGTTAGTGCCGGGTTATGGCGCGATGTGGAACTAAGAGTAATTAACAATGCACACATTGTTAACACTCACTGGATGACTTCAAAAATTAATCTGGAGAATAAAACTGCACAGCTTTTTGTCGATGTGCAAATGGCAATTCCATTCGAAAAACTAGATAAAACAAATGCGAAGATTACACTAAAACGTGAAGGTAAAATAGTACATGAGGGCAATGTATTAATAACCTCGCATGCCTTCCGCTACATAATCGATTTGAATAATGTGGATTTTTGGTGGCCACGAGGATATGGTGAGCCAGCCTTGTATGATGCTGAAGTCAAATTGGTATCAGAAACAGGTAATGTCCTTTCAACAAGCACGTGTAGGATTGGCGTACGTACGGTGCAGTTGGATATAACGGAAATAAATGATTTGCCGGATAACCCAGGACGTTTCTGCTTTGTAGTGAATGGCGAACATGTATTTATAAGGGGTACCAATTGGGTGCCTCTCGACGCCCTGCATAGTAGAGATGCTTCGTTGCTTGATAATGCGATACAAATGGTGGTTGATGCCAACTGTAATATGATAAGATGTTGGGGTGGGAATGTGTATGAAGACCATCGCTTTTTCGATATATGTGATGAAAATGGAATAATGGTATGGCAGGATTTTGCCATGGGATGTACATTTTATCCTCAAAGGGATGATTTTGAGAAAGCAATAGAGCAAGAGGCTATAGCTGTAGTCATGAAGCTTCGTAATCATCCGTCTCTGGCACTTTGGTCGGGAAATAATGAAAACGATATTGCTTTACGTTGGTCTCTTGTCAACTTTAATATCAACCCCAACAAGGATATTATTAGCAGAAAAGTATTGCCCCAGGTTATTTATGAAATGGATCCTACCAGAGCTTTTTTACCGAGTTCTCCATATTGTAGTCAGGCTGTATATGAAAGAGGCAGCCACGAAGACTTACTTCCGGAAAATCATTTATGGGGACCAAGAGGATATTATAAAGATAATTTTTATACGCAGGCTAAAGCTCGTTTTGTGAGTGAAATTGGTTATCATGGCTGCCCGAACAGAGCTAGTTTGGAGAAAATGTTTACCAAAGAATCAGTAAATCCTTGGATCAATGGTCAGGTTGGACAATGGAATGATGAGTGGATGACAAAAGCTGTAAGAATTTATCCAAATACACCTAAGCAGGGAGGCCGTAATGATTTGATGATAAATCAGATAAAAACATTGTTTGGAGCAGTTCCTAATGATTTGGACGACTTTATTATGGCCTCCCAATTTGTTCAGGCAGAAGCTATGAAATATTTTGTTGAAATGTTTAGAGGTGGTAAGCCTGAACGATCAGGTATTATATGGTGGAATATACGCGATGGCTGGCCGATACTCTCTGATGCAGTTACGGATTATTACAATTCAAAAAAGCTGGCTTATTATTTCCTGAAAAATGTACAAGAGAATGTATGCGTGTTTATAAATGATGTAAAAGACGGGAAACATCCTTTAGTTGCCGTTAACGATACCCGACAACCATACAAAGGTAACGTTGAAATTACAGAGGTGGCTTCAGGAAATAGTATTTTCAAAGGCGACTTTTGGGTTAATGCCAACGGAAGAACCTTGATTACTACTTTGCCTGAAATGCAAGGCCAAGGTATTATGCTTATCAGGTATATCGTAAATGGAAAAGAATATTTCAATCATTATTTATATGGGCAACCACCATTCAAACTCGATGAATATCGAACGTTGCTGAAGAAGACAAATATTTATGCCATTAAATAAGTGAATATGAAGGAATTTTGTTCATGGGTTGATATTAGAGACGCTATAATGTTTAAAAATTATTATATGCAAAATATGATTTATAAAATCTGAATATATGACAATAAGATTTTTTGGTAAAATAATTATCCCGATTACTATTCTTTTTTGTTTTGTTTCTTGTGATAATGATGAGTTAACTAATAATTCTCAGATTTACAAGGAGGTAACCATAGGCGCTAGTACCGGAGTAAAATTAGACGGTATCGGTGTTGAATTTGATCCGCATTTTTTCTCGCAAAATCTGACTCGTAACGATGGTTCAAAAACTTCCGATTGGGAGATTGTTGTCAGGAGGGTGAAGGCAATGCAGATTCATCAATTCCGGGTCATGATGCAACCTCACTGGTGGGAGCCTGTGAATGATGATAATGATCCGGATAATGCAGATTACAGCAGATTCACTTTCAATTCGGAAGAAATGAAGTCGGTATATAAAGTGCTGGATCTTGCGCAGGAAAACAATATCAAAGTTACTATGGTTGTATGGGGATGTCCAATCAGTATGGATTTGATCTCAGGTGATTATTATCATCAAAAACATTTTTTATGCGATGATCGTCCAAATCCCAATTGGGTATGTGGTACAGATAAGTACGAAGAATTCGCCGAAAATTTTTCAACCTTAATCAAATATCTGATAATAAACAAAGGTTATACCTGCTTGAAGGCTATTACTCCTTTTAATGAACCAGATGCAAAGACTGCAGGGTATGGACAAACAATGTGGCAGGGTGATCCCTCAATGAAAGACCAGTATGCACCAATGGTTAAAATCCTGGATGCGAAATTCAGAAAAGATGGTATCAGAAACAAAGTGCAATTTAATCTTTCCGACAACACGGATGGGGCGCTTGATTATCTCAATTCATGTGCTAAGGATCTAACTGCGGAAGCAGATTTCTTTAATTCTCATACATACAAATTCGGTTATAATACACCAAACTCGGCGATATTTAATTGGGAAAGTCAGAATGTGGCTTTTGCCAAAGCCGCTGGAAAGAATCATTTTGTCGGAGAATTTGGGTCGAATGAAACTGTAGGTTCTAGTCGTCAGAAAGATATAGATTATTATAAACGAGGAATTCTTATGACTCGTATCGTGCTAAATTGTCTTCATGCCGGAGCATCGGGTATTAGCTACTGGAGTTTGATCGACCAGTATTACGGTCGAAATGAATCATATTCCCAAATGCAGCAATTAGGATTGTGGAAATACGTTAAAAGAGCATATTCTTCTGATGCTTCAGTTTACAGTAAAATCAAAGAAGATTATGAAGTACGACCTCAATACTATGCCTATTCCTTGCTTACTCGTTATATCAAGCCCGGTTCAGATATTTATCCTATAGATTTGGGAGAGGCATTTGCTATAGGTTCTGCATTCAAAGATAAAGACGGAAAATGGACCTACGTTTTTGCAAATGCAACCGAAAACAGGAAAATGCTGGCAATCAACAATCCGAGCGTTAGTGGTAGTTTTGATATCTATGAGTACGAGGAAAAATCATTACCCGAAGGCGACAAATTAATTGATCCAGAGGGAACAAAGGCAATTTTGTCGGGAAAACTTGAAGTAAATGTCAACCCAAACACTGTATTATTGTGCAGGCAAAAATAAAAAATGGAGTAACCCAAACGAATAAGGAAAGTGCACAAAGAATTTATTTCTCTCGTGCTGCCCGCCGCTTTTTTTTATAGTTGTTACAAGCCAAAGAAGTACTGAATAAACGCATTTTATGATTTATAAACTAAAACCATAAACCTATGATGAATAAGACAATCTTTTATTTTGTTAATCTATTACTGTTGACTGTAATCCTTTCATGCAAAGTAAAAAAAGAATACAAAGATGTTTTTCTCGGAAATCCGACCGGGACAAAACTGGAGGCACTTGGCGTTGAATTTGATCCGCATTTTTTTTCTCAAAATCTGACACGCAATGACGGTTCTAAAGAACCTGACTGGCAACTTGTAGTTGATAGAGTAAAAGCCATGAGGCTGAAGAAATTTCGGATAATGGTATTACCCCAATGGTACGAACCGGTTAACGATAATAATAATCCTCACAGTACTGATCTAAAAAAGTTCACATTCGAGTCACCAGAGATGCAATCCTTGTATAAAGTACTTGATTTGGCTCAAGAACAGAATATCGATGTTTGTATCGTTGTATGGGGATGTCCGGTTCAAGTGTCACTGTTGGATAAAAAATATTCGCAGCTAAAAACCTGTTTTATGGCCAATCAGGAGAAGAAAAATGTATGGATAACTGCTCCGGTAAATTACGACGAGTGGGCCGAAAATTTCTCAACTTTGATAAAGTATCTCATCGAAGACCGAAAGTATACATGTGTAAGAGACATTACCCCAATGAATGAGCCCGATGGCGGGCCTCTACTCACCGCCCCAGAATATATTAAAATGGCTAAGATATTGGATGCCAGATTTAAAGAAGCTGGCATAAGAGGAAAGGTGAGATTTAACCTTTCGGATAATACCGATGTACGAACATTTTATCTGAAAGACTGTGCCGAAAATCTATCTGAAGTCGCAGACATTTTTAACTCACATACTTATATTTTCGGCTATGATACGCCAAACGATTCTATTTTTAATTGGGAAAAGAAGAATGTGGATATAGCGGCTAGGGCTGGTAAAAAGCATTTGGTTGGCGAATTTGGTTCAAACCAGTGTGTTGGGGCTACACGTCAAAAAGATATTGATCTATATAACAGAGGTGTTTTGATGACTCGTTTGGTACTAAACTTTTTAAATGCCGGAGCCGCAGGCGTTAGTTATTGGAGCCTCATTGACCAATATTATAATAAGGATGCAGATTATATCCAAATGCAGCAGCTTGGGCTTTGGAAATACGTAAAGGGAGCCTATAAAACAGATTCAACTTATAATCGAATAAAAAAGGATTATGAAGTGCGACCTCAATATTATTCATATTCTTTGTTGACACGATTTGTCAAACCGGGCTCAGAAATCTATCCGATAAACCTGAACGATAATTTTTCCGTTGGTTCTGCATTTAAGGACAATAGCGGTAAATGGACATATATTTTTGCCAATGCAATGGGTTCTTTAAAATCCATAGCAGTAAATAATCCGATAGGTGAAGGAAGTTTTGATATCTATAGATATGAAGGAAATGCACTCCCAACAGATGATAAGATGATTATGTCACAAGAGCATATAGCTGTGGATAACAATAAGATTATCATTGATTTAAAACCGAACTCTGTGGTTCTGTGCCAACAGAAATAGAAATTCATTTTCTCTAAATGGATCCCAGATAATATAAATGAAATTTTCAGCACTTTTGTTAATGTGTGTTTCTGGGTGGCCTATTTTGACTCCTGTTCTTGGCATCATATCAGATACTTTCGGAACCCAGGTTGTAGCGATAGGTGTTATTGCTTTTGTTTGGTTATATATGATATGGATGATAATGTGAGTTAAGAGAGTTGAAGTATAATTGTTTTAAAATCAAAGAAATAAACAGGATATATGAATAGTGTACTGCGCTGTTTAAGGTTACTTTGCCTATTGATATTAATATCTTTAACTACAATTGTTGCAAAAGCCTCGTCCAAAGCCGGATTAACAGCAGAACCTTTTAAAATTAGACAGTGGATTAAAGATAACTTCGCAAAAGGGAAGACGCCTCCTTTTTCATTTGTATTTGGAGGGAAAAATTCAGATGACTTTATACGTACATGGAGCTATACTTCCGAAGAATTAGAGAATGATAACCCTAATGTTTTCAAATATCGCTTTACTTATCAAAGCGAACAATCCGGCCTGAAAGTTGAATGTGATGTGGATGGATACTCCGACTTTGATGCGGTGAAATGGGTACTTCATTTTACAAATACTGGTTTTAAAAATTCAAAAACGCTCAAAGAAGTAAAAGCAATTGATATTGATCTACAATATGGTTTTGCGGGTGAATTCAAAATACATTCTGTTGAGGGAAACCATATATCCAAACGAGACTTTCATCCGTGGACCCAGATAATGAATATTGGCGAGAATTACCAGATTGCACCGAAAGGAGGACGCTCTTCCGAAGAGGCTTTCCCTTTTTTTAATATTGAATCGCCTGCAGAACAGGGTATTGTATTTGCAATTGGCTGGTCAGGAAACTGGATTGCTGATTTTGTGAAGAAAAATGATTATACAATTTCGGTAAAATCAGGAATGAAATACTTTGAGAGCTATCTGAAAGCAGGCGAATCAATACGTACGCCAAGTATAGCTCTGCTTTTTTGGAAGGATAGAGACCGTATGGCGGGTCATAATAAATTCCGTCGTTTTGTATTGGCACATCAAAGTCGGAAAATAAACGGAAAGTTTGCGGAGTATCCTCTTTCAAGCGGGTTCAATTACCGCGATCCAGCTCCATGTACAGAATATTCATGTCTGACAGCAGATTATGCGATAGCAATGATACGCAGGTATACGCAATTTGGACTTATACCTGAAGTTTACTGGCTCGATGCCGGTTGGTACTCAGGTGCATCTGATTATGAACATGGAAAATCATGGGCAAATACAGTTGGCAACTGGACGGTTGACAAAGAAAGGTTTCCGCAGGGACTGAAACCGATATCAGACGAAGCGCATAAAGTAGGTTCAAAATTTATGGTTTGGTTCGAGCCCGAACGTGTTATTCGTGGAACACAGTGGGCAGAAGAACATCCGGAATGGATGCTCGATATTCCCAATAGTAATAAGGATACTTATCTTTTGTTCGATTTAGGAAACAATGAGGCCAGGATATGGCTGAGTAAATATATTGCCCGGATGATACGTGAAAATGGAATCGATTATTATCGACAGGATTTTAATATGGAGCCGGATGTCTACTGGAAAGCAAATGATGAACCTGAACGTGTCGGGATTAAGGAGATAAGACATATTGAAGGTTTGTATGCTTTTTGGGATTACCTGCTGAAAGAATTTCCAAATTTACTGATTGACAATTGTGCCAGTGGTGGTCGCCGTCTCGATCTGGAAACAATATCGCGCAGTGCCCCGCTTTGGCGAAGCGATTATTATCACTATGATGATCCTGACGGGTACCAGTGTCATACTTATGGGTTGAACTTTTTCCTTCCGTTACATGGCACAGGGATATTACAAACCGATAAATATTCATTTCGGTCAAGTGTCAGTAGTGCCTTAATATATAATTGGAAAATTACCAGTAAAAATTGGTCAATCACTGATATGCAAAACTGCTTGAAAGAATTTGCCAAAATCCGGCCTTATTATTATGCAGATTATTACCCTTTATCTGGGACACAAGATCTTACCAGCGATGGCATATGGTTGGCTTACCAAATGCATTGCTCTGCCGATGATAGTGGGATTATTATGGCTTTTCGTCGTCCAAAATCACCCGACAAATCGGTTGTTGTGAATTTATCGGGACTAACCCCAGATAAAATATATACAATTAGCAATTTTGATAACGATGTAATATGCTCCAAAACAGGCAAAGAGCTGATGACTGGACTTGATCTGAATATAGAACAGCCAAGAGGATCATTGCTTTTGCATTATAAATAGAAGTTGAAATCATGAAGACGAAATATTTGACATACATCATAATCCTGATCTTTCTCGTTTTTCCGTTCTATAGTTACGGGCAGGTAGTATCCAGATTCACGCATGAGCCTGTTAATATTACCAAATGGATTGAAATGAATTTTAAGAAAGGTAAAAATCCCCCTTTCTCCTTTGTGTATGGCGAAAAACGATCGAGAGACTTTCTCCGAAAATGGAATTTTTCTTTCGAAAAAATAAAAGATACTGAAGCCAAAGTTGCCTGTTCGTATACCTGGATTGATAGGGAAACTGGGTTGAAGCTGGTATGCGATGTGCAAGGATATCCCGATTATAATTCGGTAGAATGGGTGCTACGGTTTACAAATACATCAGGTAAAGATTCTCCGGTATTAAAAGATGTCAAAGTTGTTGATTTAGATTTTCAATATCCCACATCAGGAGATATAATTCTTCATTATTCCGACGGAACTCATGTTTCGAAAGCCGATTTTCATCCTCGGAAGAAAATATTGGTTGCTGGTGAAACAATGAGTTTCTCTCCCAAAAGCGGCCGATCTTCTGATACTGCATTCCCTTTCTTTAATATAGAATCTCCTTCAAAACAAGGGGCTATTGTAGCTGTTGGCTGGTCGGGAACCTGGATGGCCAATTTTAAAAAGACAGGAAATAACAGTGTGTTGCTGAATTCAGGAATGAAATGGCTTGATACTTATTTGCATGGAGACGAAACTATTCGTACTCCCAGTATTTGCTTGTTGTTTTGGAATGGAGAAGACCGAATGACTGGGCACAATAAATTTCGTCAGTTTGTTTTAAACTATCAGACTCATAAAATTAACAAGGTCCCAACAAAATACCCTGTTTCTACTAGTTTTAATTATGGCGACCCATCCCCTTGCAACGAATATACCTGCCTGACAACAGATTATGCTTTGGCAATAATAAACAGGTATAAACGGTTTAGTCTGGTACCAGAGGTTTTTTGGCTCGATGCCGGATGGTACATTAAGGCTGCCGATTTTACCCACAATAAAAACTGGGCCAATACTGTTGGAAACTGGGAAGTTGACAGAGAGCGTTTCCCTGAAGGCCTGAAACCTATTTCGGATGCGGTACATGATGCAGGTGCTAAATTTATGGTTTGGTTCGAGCCTGAACGTGTTATTAAAGAATCAAATTGGGGGATAAAGTACCGGAAGTGGATGTTGGATGCTAAAGGTACAGATGCCTATCTTTTCGACTTGGGCAATAAGGAAGCAAGGGATTGGTTGTGCCAATTCATTGGCGATATGATGGAAGAAAATGGAATCGATTATTATCGACAGGATTTCAACATGAATGTGGATAATTTCTGGCGCGAAAATGACGAGCCGGGACGGATGGGAATTCACGAGATACGCCATATAGAAGGGCTGTATGCTTTTTGGGACTATTTGTTAAAAAGATTTCCTGAAACGATTATCGACAATTGTGCCAGTGGCGGCAGACGTATTGACTTTGAATCGATAAAGAGGAGTGCTCCAATGTGGCGAACCGACTATTGTTATGGTGAACCCGTGGGGTACCAATGCCATACATACGGACTGAATTTTTATCTTCCCCTTACTGGTACTGGGGTTGAGAAAAATGACCGTTTTACATTTCGTTCAAGTCTTGGAACTTCGGTTGTTTATAATTGGAAAATAACAGAGGGTGAATCATCTTTTACTGAAATGCAAAATTGTCAGAAAGAATTTAACGAAGTTCGTCCTTATTTTTATGAAGACTATTATCCTTTAACTGCGGTTGAAGATATGACTTCGAGCAGAATCTGGCTGGCATATCAGTTAAATCGTCCGTCTGATAGCAGCGGGTTTATTGTTGCTTTTCGACGGGAAGATTCAAGAGATAATCATATAACTGTGAAATTATCAGGGCTTTTACCGGGGAAAAGCTATGTAATTGAGAATTACGATACAAAAGAAACTTTCGTAAAAACAGGAAGTGAATTATTCGCAGGATTAGATTTAACATTGAGTGAACCTCGTAGTTCTTTACTCCTGAAGTATAAGATAAAAAGGGATAAAACTTTGCAGTAAAAAATTAAACCTAGAGCTAAATCATGGAGTATATTTTGAGACTTCATGATCTATCAAAGTTGTAATATTATATTCATAGTCTATGAGAATTTGTATAACGAGGATATTCACCTTTTTAATAAGTATCTTTTATAGTTTGGTTGTAATTATTTGAATGTCAGTCGATACTGTATTTAGACCAATTGAAATATACTCTTTGTAAAATATTGATAATCAACTTGAAATGTAGATCAGTTCAAACTTCATTTTTTTGTTGTTTTATCTTAAAGGTTGATTCCAAAATTTTAATACGAAAAAGTCCCGCTTCCGTGTTTTAGTTTTCCTTTTTTGTACAAATCGGTAAAGGCTTTGTCCATATCTTTAATAATCGACACAGGAACATTTAAATCGTGATGCGCCGACATGATTTTCTTTATCGGTAAAGGCAACAATTTTTTTATTGAATTCATATACACTTCG
Organism: uncultured Prolixibacteraceae bacterium; assembly: GCA_937915865.1. Classification (GTDB taxonomy): domain Bacteria; phylum Bacteroidota; class Bacteroidia; order Bacteroidales; family Prolixibacteraceae; genus Aquipluma. Next base: position 22,880 of record CALGIG010000110.1, read on the forward strand.
GATCTGTTGATTGGTAATATGCGAACAATTCGCCCATATAAATTAGATCGCCTGCGTATAAATATCCTTTAACTATTTCGAAAAAGCACATATGCCCGGGATTTTGTCTGCCATAAAAAGTCAAAAAGAGACACAAAATGATACTGTTTAGTGTCCAGATCGTACCCCCTTCCATATAAACATAAATGAAAAAGAGTGTATGCAATAGTGTTATATTATTTGCATAATCTTTGCGGTAATACCCCGTTCAAGAACACGGATTTTCCGAAAATCATATTTCTTGTGTGCTGTGAAATTTTTTCTATACTCGAATTAATTTACGCAGATAGGTAAATATTCTTTCGTGATCGAATATTGGTGATTATTCAGTGGTAGGCAATATCGCAATTAAATGAGTTGCCTCAGGTGGGTTTTGATGACAGTATCAATGACATATCTGATACCTAACCGAATATTTTTTAAAGTGCCAGCCTTTTCCAAACCATCTCGCGGTACAGGTCGCCTATTGGAATTTTAGTTCCCTGGACATGAATACGACCTTGTTCGATCGCTTTAATCTTATCGATGGAAACAACATAAGACTTATGAACCCTGATGAATTGCTCAACAGGCAATTTCATGATTATACTTTTAAGGGTTATTAGTGTTAGTATTTTTATTTGGCTGCATACAACATAAACATAATCGCCCCTGCTTTCAATATACAATATGTCATCAAAATTCACTTTTTCAAGTCGATATTCGGTTTTTAGGAATATAAATGCGTCGTTGTCAATCTCTGGCTGATGTTGTTTCATCTGATGATGAACTTTTTCAGTAGCTTTCAGGAAACGTTCAAATGAATAGGGTTTAAGCAAGTAATCGCTCACATTTAACTCATAACCTTTCATTGCATATTGATCGTAGGCTGTGGTAAGGATTACCGCAGGTTTGGGATCCATGATTTCGAGCAATTGTATCCCGGTTAGATCTTCCATTTGAATATCAAGAAAAATCAGGTCAACAGGGTTTTGTTTCATAAAAGCTAGTGCCTCTATTGCCGATGAAAACGAGGATACCAGCGAAAGGTAGGATACCTTGGCAATAAACCCATTAACTTTGGCCAGAGAGAATGGTTCATCGTCAACGGTGATACAACGTAGGATCATTATAAGTTTAATTTTAGTTCAACAGAGTAAACTTGTTCTTCTTCGTTAATGGATAATGTATAAAGCTCGGGGTATTGCATGTCAAGGCGTTTTCTGAGATTTTCCAGACCAAAACCTCCTCCATTAATGTCCTTTTGCTTTGAGGATATGTGGTTTTTGCAGAAAAAAACAATTTCATTCCCGTTAATCTGAAAACGAATGTTCATTCCTTTTTTTATTCCGGCCTCATCGGTATGTTTAAACGCATTTTCAATAAAAGGAATAAAAAGCATAGGTGCTACCATTTTGCCCGATGGATCGCCAGCTTTTTCATAGCTTACTGTAGCGTTTGCATCATATCGTAATCGTTGAAGGTCAATGTAAGCTTCCATTTGTTCAATCTCCTGTTGAAGCGGAACGAGGTCGTTTACGGTATCATAAATTACATAACGCAGCAATGTCGATAATTTAATCAGTGATTCGGATGCCTTATTGGGGTCGGAATAAATTAAAAAATCGATGGTATTGAGTGTGTTAAATAAAAAATGTGGGTTCACCTGTGCTTTTAACAGCAACAGCTCGCTCCGTAATTTTTCTTGTTCGATCATGCTTTTCTTTTGCATTTCTTCATACCAACCTGTAACAGTCCGCAATACTGTGCCAAAGATTGCAGCCATGATCATACCAAACATTCCTGAAAAATGCATCTTCCAGGAATAAATCAATTGAAAAGAGGTTCCGGTAATGATTGCATGCACCAGTTGAAGTGTGAAATAACCAATCAAAGTAACCAGGTTCACAAGCACGATTAGCAAAACAACAAATGACAAGATCTTTTTTTTTGCAAGGAAATGTGGTACCAAACCAAAATGGCAGGCATAAAAAACAACCAAAAGGAACACCCGAGATACGGCGTAATTAGCTACATCGGCGGGTGTCTTTAAAAAGTTGATTGAATTAGGCAGATCAATAACAATAGCCAATACAAGGATAAAAATGTGGAACGATAGATTAATTTCATTGTATTTATGCTTTGCTGTTTGAACTTTTGTCATCGGATTTAGATTTCGGTCAGGGTATCACAAATATAATATACAACAATAAATAGTTCTGTAACTTATTGATCTTTTTGAATCGAAATATGCTACAGCTTATTTCTGGGCCAATGGATCCATTCCCCGACAAATCGCAATAATCTGAGCATTATTGAGCTTGTCGGCCTGACTCAATACCGGACGCGAAGCATCAAACCCCTGAATCTCTGACTGATGTTCCTTCATCCATTTTAGAAAGCCTTGAACTATACGCGAATCGGCTTTCCTGTGACCGGTTGGGTCTTTTGATTCCGGATCGTAAATAAAAACTCGTGAAAGCGACATTTCGGGAACAGGCGCAAAGACAATGGATGAAAGGTTCGCAGTAAATTCAGTTTCAACATGGTCACTTCCTGCAAATCCATTTTTCGTATCAATAATGTGCCTTCCTTCGTGAGCCAGAGTGCTTGACAAAAAATCGTTGACCCGGATCTGGCTGATAACCTTTTTACGCAATTCAGTACCATTGTATCCTGACTTCTGAATTGAATCCCTCACATAGCACAATGCTTTGAGCTCAAGTCGGGTACGCAAGCCTGGTAAATTAGCAAGCTCTGTATTAATCAGTAAGGAATCATCGTGAATGGTTAACCTGCGAATGATTGAATCAATTTGATCAGATGTTTTACGAGCTATTTTATTCCAATTACTGATTGCCCCTTCAAGTATTATTTTTCTGTTCTCCATAGCCAGGTCATTCTCAGACCACCCACCCCATTCAAAATAATCGTAGTAGTAACCACGTACATTGGTACCAACAATATGATCGACCAGATAATAATTATAAGGAGCCTGATATCCATATTGCTCAACATTACTATTGGCATAGTAAATTGCTTCACCTAGAACATAAACATGATAAGAACCTTTTTCCTTACAAAATAAATTCATACCGAAGATGCGGCCTGCAACATCAACAAGCATTTTATAATCATAGGGTTTCCCCTTACATACCCTGATTTTTGACCAAAGGTACTTGCCACACGAGTCTAATTGTTGCATAAATTGTGCGTCGTTTTCGTGACCAATTAAAATTCCTGAATAGTGGGTATTTACTGCTTTTTCAAAAGCTTTTTTGAAATTTACGTAAGCTACGATCAATTCGGTTTCGGGGATATTTTCAACATTATAATATTTACATAATACCAATGCAGTATGATAGAACCGAAATTCACCCAACAGTTGGATCGTTCTGATTTTGTTTTCAGAAGTCAGGTTGTTTGATGAAATATTGTTGATCAGTGACTTGAATTTGTTAAGGTTTTCCTTATAAAAATCGGTAATCAACTGATCATCGTTGATGAAAAAGTAATCTTCAAGTGCTGATAGAGCATCTGCATATAATCCTTTCAGAAGATATAACTCAAGCCGTTTTTCGTTGTTGGTGGGCAACTCCGGCTGAACCATGTAAATCTGGTTAGATAATTTAAGTGCGCTATCGAGCTTATTCATTTGAATAGAGCCATTGGCGACATCTTTTTCAATATCGGCAATTTTAATCGTTAGCATCATATTCAATATATCCATCGAATCTCTCTCATTTTGGGAAGAACGGAGAAGAGGTGAAACAGATTTCAACGCTTTGTCAAACTCATGCGATGCTAAGTAATAATTGGCCAATTGTTTGAACAATTCTGTTTTTTGAACCTTATCGGCAATTGACAAGCCTTTTTTAGCATAAAAGATCGCAGAATCTGTTTGATTATATCCTTTGTAGAATATTTTAGCCATCTTTAAATAAATGTCGGCTTTATCCTTCTGCAAAACCTCTTTATTAATAACTAACTCTTTGAATGAATATAACGCTTCATCCATTTTCAAATTGTCGTAAGACTTGTTTGCATCCTCAAGCGACGAGCTTGTACAAGAAACTGGCACAATACCATAAAAAATAACCAGGACAAGACATAGAACCGTTCCGAACTTCTGTGTTTTCATAACCATTAATTTTATTGTTATACATCAAAGGTCAACACAATAGAAATTTGCTCAAATTTTAATCGTTGAACAGACAAAACACCTCGATGAAAGTCTGAAAACATATTTGAAGGATATGAATTGACCAACTCCCGTTTTTAGTTTTCAAAATTTAATGAAAGGCTTAGCTGTCTGTTGTTTGGAGATGGATCGAATTGAGGAATAAAAGCTCTTGGGATCATGTTTTCCAAGAGAACTTTTATTATATAGTGCTGATTTTGTAATAGATAAGATTACATGGTTCGTATATCCGTTCTTTGTTAAGTGTTTTCACCCCACTTTGGATGAAATGACTGTATGCCAAGTGCCGTTTATTTATGGGTTTGTCTCATGACGATCTATGCCTATATCGTGCATAGAAACAGGATCTTCGATGGGTTCTAAATGTGTAAAAACCGTAATTGGGGTATCAAAAAGTTGGCGTATTTCTCGTTCGATTTTTTCTGCTTTATCGTGACCATCCTGAATCGTCCAATGCCCAGGCAATAGCAAATGAAAAGCTACGAACTTACGCTGACCAGCCTGCCGGGTTAAAAGAGAGTGATGTTCAATGTTTTGCGATTTTAATGAATTCAGTAAATCCGATATTTTTGCCAATTCATCATCCGGGATACTCGCATCAAGCAATCCGGTCGCTGAACGATGTATTAATTGATAGCCAGCCCAAAGGATATTCAATGCAACGGCGACGGCGACAATGCCATCCAGGATTTGCCATCCGGAGAGCTTTACCAACAGGATACCTAACAGAACTCCCCCTGAAGTGTAAACATCAGTCATCAAATGCTTTCCATCGGCATCAAGGGTTATTGAGTTATTCTTTTTTCCTGCTTTTATCAGCACAAGAGCCACGACTAAGTTTATCAACGATGCACCAACGGAAATAAGTAAACCGACTTCAACATTTTCGAGCGGTTGCGGATGTATAATCCGCGGGATTGCCGACCAGATAATGCTGAAGGCTGCAACTACGATCATCCCACCTTCAATAGCACTGGAAAAATATTCTGCTTTGGTATGACCAAAAGGATGCTTTTCATCTGCCGGAGTTTCTGCTATAGTGAGCATAATCAGTGCTATGATGGCAGCAACTAAATTGACGCATGATTCGAGAGCATCTGAAAGTAAACCCACAGAATCAGTAAGATACCAGGCAAGGAACTTTAAAAAGATGGTTACAAGAGCTGCACCAATGGATAAATAGATGAACTTCTTAAGCGATCGTGCTTTCATAAGGTGATAATATCTGATTTACATTTCTAATAAATGCTATATTTATCTTTCACTATCAACAACTTGTATCAAGATTGCTGATTAGCGCAAAGCGATAATTGATTTGCCAAAAATAATTTGAAAGGTACTTGAAATCATCAGGATATGCGATTTTAAGCAAATCTTAAGAAAACCCATAGAATGCTTTAAGCACAATAGCGGTTTTTTTGTATCAGAATTACAAACATTAAAAACTACAAATCATGGATCTAACGCATTTACACCCGATGATCGTTCACTTCCCAATCGCATTGCTGATTGTGGGATTTCTTTCTGATATTGTTGGATTACTGACGAAACGTGATTTTTTTACGCAAACCGGATTTTACCTGTTTACCCTGGGTGCGCTTGGCGTAATTGCCGCCTTTATGAGCGGAGAGCAGGCCGGAGATGGAATTGTTGAGGAAGGTGTCCTAAAACAAGCCCTTGAAAACCATGAAGAAGCTGCAACTTTGGCTATCTGGGTAGTGGGTATTGCAGTTGTTTTTCGCATTGCCTTGTTTCTTTTGAAGAAATACAGCGGAGTTTTAAAAATGGTTTCACTAGCTTTGGGTTTGCTGGCTGTGATGGCAATCGCACGTACCGGATATTACGGTGGCGAATTGGTTTACAAACATGCGGCCGGTGTTCAGCTCGATCTTGGGTTTGGTACAAGTTCAACAGAAAAAGATGACGATTAATTTGAGGTAAATTATTATTTATGAGAATCTTAATTATCGAAGATGAACCGGGAATTGCTCTTTTCCTGAAAGACGGGCTTCAGGAAGAGTCGTTTGCTGTTGATGTGGCAAACGATGGTCCTTCCGGATTGGAATTGGCCACGGTGAACGACGGCGAATACGACCTGATTTTGCTTGACTGGATGCTGCCCGGAATGAGCGGAATAGAGGTTGTTCGTCAACTTCGGAAAATCGGTTCGCATGTTCCGGTAATATTTCTCACAGCCCGGGACACCGTTCAGGATACCGTTTTTGCGCTCGAAATGGGCGCAAACGATTTCATCAAAAAGCCATTTTCGTTCGAAGAATTACTGGCGAGAGTGAGAGTGCAACTTCGTGGAAAGCAATCTGAAAGTTCAAAAATTGTTCATCGAAACTTGGTGATGGATTTGAATACACACCAGGTTTTTGTCGATAATCAGGATGTTTCGTTGACACAAAAAGAATTTGCCCTTCTTGAATTTTTGTTGCGCAACAAAGGGAAGGTTTGCACCCGAAGCCGCATCATCGAGCACGTGTGGGACATTCATTTCGACTACAACACATCTGTAATCGACGTTTACATTAATGCGCTCCGTAAAAAGATTGATGGCAATGCCGACACGAACCTGATAACTACGATCAGGGGAGTTGGTTACATTATCAAAGACGAATGATACGAACCAGTTTCAGCAATCGGATAGCGCTCTATTTTCTTTCGGCGACAGCTATGCTGATTGTCGTGGTTTTCATTGCCATTTACTTTGTTGTTTCGAGTTCTGTGTATAGGTATCTCGACGAAGATTTGAAGGCCGAATCGTCGGAATTGCAAAACGGGATTGTGACTTTTAACGACCGCATCATCATTGCCAATTTAAAAGAATGGGACGAAGGCGAACATGCCCAGATTGAAGTGAACCCAACGTTTGTGCAGATAACTGACACAACAGGCGCGATACTGAAGCAATCGCCCAACCTGGTGAAGGAGAAGCTGGCTACCTTTCCTAAATATAAAATCGAAACCTATTTTGATACCCATCTAGACAAATCTTCCGTTCGTCAGGTGCAAACGCCAATCACAATTGATGGAAGGATCATAGGATTTCTCTCGGTAGCCATTCCGCTTGACGACTCGCTTCTGGTGCTTAAAAATCTGCGGATGGTCCTGATGTTTGCGTTTCCACTGGCACTGCTTGTTTTATATTTCATTGTTGTTTTTATTGCCCGGAAAAGCATCGATCCGGTTTATCAGCTTACTCATGCGGCCCAGAAAATTACCCGCGAAAATCTGAACCAGCGAATTCAATTACCCAAATACAAAGACGAACTTTATACCTTGGTCAACACCATCAACAGCTTGCTCGACCGGCTTGAAGACGCGGTTCTGCGCGAGAAACAATTCACGGCCGATGCGTCGCACGAATTGCGAACTCCGCTTTCGGCTTTGAAAGGAACGCTGGAAGTTTTGCTCCGGAAGCAGCGCGAGCCGGAACAATACATCGAAAAAATTCACTATGGATTGTCGGAGGTAAACCGCATGACTGTTCTGGTTGAACATCTTTTGCTTTTGGCCCGGTACGAGGCCGGTACCATTCCTGTAAATCTCCAGATGATTCAAATCGAAGAAATGGTCCATGCGCTGGCTGTTAGGTTGAGCGAGAGACTCGACGAAAATCAGGTATCGCTGAAAATCAATATTCCTGCTGAAGTCGAAGTTTTTTCAGACCGGTTTATGCTGGAACAAATTCTGGAAAACCTGGCAACAAACGCTATCAAATTTTCCAATCCGGGCGGTGAAGTTGAAATCAGTTTCAGGAATGATCAGTTGGAACCTTTGTTGTTGATTAGAGATCAGGGCATTGGAATGACTCCGCAGCAGATTTCTCAGATTTTTGAGCGGTTTTACCGTGCCGACGAATCGCGCAACTTTGCAGTAAAAGGAAATGGTCTGGGCATGGCCATCGTTAAGCGTTTTGCCGATATTCTTCATTTAAAAATCAACATTTCGAGCGAACCGGGATCCGGAACTTTGGTTGAAGTGGTCTTTCCTTCAGAAAAAAAATCTTAAGCCAATTTTAAGATTCTCTTTAGTCTTGCCTCAGATTGGCACCTCTAACTTTGACATATAAATTAAAAACAATTCATGTCAAATTTTTAAAAATGAAAATGATGAAAACAAATTTCTCAAAAAGTTTAGTGCTGGTTTTATTCTTTGTTTTTGGATACGCAACGCTTCATGCAGCCAGCGATAAAACAGTAAAAGATCTTCAGGCCGCGTTTACCGGCGAGTCAACTGCCAGTGCAAAATATACCGCATTCGCCAAGAAAGCACGTGAAGAGGGCAACCAGAAAGTGGCTGCGCTGTTCGAGGCAGCTTCAAAAGCCGAAAGTATTCATGCCGGAAATCACAAGGCTGTTTTACAGCAACTTAATGCAAATATTCCGACAGTAAATCCGAAATTCGATGTAAAAACAACTGCTGAAAACCTGAAAGATGCCATTGCCGGCGAATCGTACGAAGTTGCAACCATGTATCCCAGTTTTATTACCGATGCCCAAACAGAAAATGTGAACCTGGCTATGGTTTCGTTTAATTATGCATTTCAGGTTGAGAAAAAACATAAAGTGCTGTACGAAAAAGCATTGAAAGCATTGCTGGATAAACAGGAAACGTCGCTTCCTTCGGTTTACTATGTTTGCGGAACCTGCGGAAATACCTATGAAAATGCAGCTCCTGAACGTTGCGGAATTTCAATGACCCCGAAAGATCGGTTTATCAAGATTGGTGCTTAATCTGAAGAAATATAAATTAAAAGCCAATGAGAATGTTTCAATGAATTCATTCTCATTGGCTTTTTGTTGAAGAATCATTATCTTCTTCCTATGTTTGAATATGAGTTCAATATTGTAGTTCCATTAGAACGATTGATCACGAAGTGAGATGGAATTAATCACACATAGGTCTTTCTTACTTTTACTTAACTACATTTTTGATCGTCCTAAGCCGATAGTATTGAAAGTTAGCGTAAACTAAAAAGAATAGATATCAGCAAAATTATTTAAATACTCTAAATCGATTAAGCTGATCCCGATAATAATTGATTTCTGGCAGGGCTTTTCGTTTCACAAAATTTTTCTCAACTCTTTCTGGTAGCAAATGCTTTCGTCCATTCCAATGTATTGCCCGTAATTGTCGATTAGCGAGTAACCCGCAACTGTATAAAGACGAATAGCTTCGGTTTGTTTGTGCCCAGTTTCCAGAACAGCCTTATTGTAGCCTACCTCAACGGCCCAATTTTCCAGTTCCTGAAGAATTCTGGCAGCCAGTCTCCTTCCCCGCATTTCGGGATACACAAACATTCGTTTGACTTCAACCGATTCCTCATCAAATTTTTTAAAAGCACCGCAACCCACTGGTTTACCTTCCACATAAATTACTACAACATTTTTTATCATGTCAACCTTGTTGTAAGGACGGTATTTCAATTGGGCTTCGCCGTTACGCTGATACAAATCTGCGTCGAGTGCCGTAATTAAACTTACAAAATCGGAATTTTCGCTTGTTGTGCGAATTATCTGAATCGAATCAATTTTATCCATGGTTATCCGTTATATTTTCTAAATCAGAAAAAGACAAAAATAACTTCCCCGACAAATAAATAAGTAATTTAGTTGCGGTTAAAAATATAAAATATGTACAAACTTTTTGTCATAGCATTTTTCTTTATTACGGCAGGAGTAGTAGCCCAGAACAAAATAAACCAGACAGATACGCAAGGACGAAAACAGGGCGTTTGGATAAAAAAAGATGTTGAAGGTAAGCTGGTTTACCAGGCAACATTCAAAGACGATAAACCTGTTGGCGAGATGAAACGTTTTCATTCAAATGGCCAATTAAAAGCTATATTGAATTTTAAAGAAGGGAGCAACGAGTCGGAAGCTCATCTTTTTGATGAAAAAGGCAAACTAATTGCCCAGGGGATGTATGATGGACAGAAAAAAACAGGAGAATGGAAATATATGATTGATGGGAAAATCATCTCAACAGAGATTTACCTGAATGGGCAGAAACAAGGAATTGCAAAACGTTATTACAAAACAGGTGAGATACTTGAAGAATCTAACTGGGAAAACAACCTGATGAATGGCCTATACAAATCATATTTTCAGGATGGTAAAATTTTTCTGGAATGTTATTATACCGAAGGCAAACGCAATGGTGTTTTCAGAACTTGGTTTTCAGGAGGTTCAATTGAATTAGAGGCAAATTACACTAACGATGTCAAAGATAAAGACTGGAGATATTTCGACAAAAACGGGAAACATCTTTTTACTTTGACATACAATCTTGGTAACCTTTTAAACACTGAAGTTCAGGATAGTATAGACAAAGCGCAATCTGTTTTTTATAACCCGCATAATATCCCCGATCCTGAAAAGTTTATGCAAAACCCCGAAGAATATATGATTTTAATGCAAAATCGTGGTCAATGAAGCTCAAAATCGTTTTTATATTACTAAGCTTGTTGGTTGCTCCATTTTTAATTGCACAAACAGTAACCAAAAATACTTATTGGGTGCAATTTAAAGATAAAAGTGGAACCATTTTCTCGATTGATAAACCAGAAGCTTTTCTTTCAGACCGAGCAATACAACGACGACAGAGACAACACATCAATATTGACGAAAACGATTTACCAGTATCAAAAATATACCTGGATTCATTAAAAAAAAGAGGACTCGAAATTGTACACACATCAAAATGGTTGAATGGAGCTACAGTGAGGACTTCTGACACAATTCTGATTAAACAAATAGCAGAAATTTCATTCATCTCCCAGGTTCAACTCACAAAACCAGGCTTACTCACAAAGTCGGTCATCGATAAGTTTTCTTCAGAAAAATCAAATACCTACGACTCTACCCAATATGGCAATGCACTGACGCAGCTCACGCAGCTAAATGGTCAATATTTACACCAGCTAGGGTTTCGGGGAAAAGGTATCCAGATAGCAGTTTTAGATGCAGGTTTTTACAATGCCAATACAATTACAGCATTCGATAGTTTACGAAACTCAAACCGAATTTTGGGAATTCGTGATTTTGTCGATCCTAAATCAAATATTTACAATCAAAATTACCACGGGATGAGCGTTTTGTCGTGCATGGCCGGCAATGTCCCCGGAAACTTGATCGGAACTGCCCCTGATGCTTCGTATTATTTATTTAGAACGGAAGATGTTTCGTCGGAATATTTAATTGAAGAAGACAATTGGGTTGCAGCCGCCGAATATTCTGATAGCCTTGGAGTGGACCTTATTAATTCATCGCTGGGATACAGCCAATTTAACGACGCAAAAATGAACCATTCATATTCCGATTTGAACGGGAAAACGACCCGCGTGACCAAAGCGGCGAATATGGCTTTTCAAAAAGGGATACTGGTATTTGCCAGCGCCGGAAACGAGGGTACCAATACCTGGAAGAAGATAATTGCTCCGGCTGATGGTGAAAATGTAATTGCTGTTGGTGCAATTGATAAAAACGGATTGAGGGCAAGTTTCAGTTCGTATGGCCCTGCTTATGGTGGAGCAACAAAACCCAATATAGTAGCAATGGGTGTTTCAACCTGCCTTGTTACAAGTAATCTTATCCTTGGAGCTGCAAGCGGAACTTCTTTTTCCTCGCCGGTTTTGGCCGGAATGGGAGCATGTTTGCTTCAGGCAAATCCATATTGCACAGTCAAACAAATCAAATTAGCCATAGAAGAAGCGGCCAGCCAGTACAGCAAACCCGATTCGTTGTTGGGTTATGGCATTCCTGATTTTGGAATAGCCAACCAATACTTAAGTACTGCCTCAATTTCGGCAGAACCGGGATGGATAGTCTATCCCAATCCTTTTTCAGATTACTTTATTCTGAAAAACAATGGTATTTCTACAAACAATATCTTATTCATTTCTATTTATACCATTAACGGAATGTGTGTATGGGAAAAAACTTTCGCCTCAACTGAAAGTGTAATTCTGAATAATCTTTCTACCTTGCCTCAAGGCATTTTGATCATGCGAATTCGTTTCGGCGAAGATGAACAACATTTAAAATTAATAAAAACAAACGCCAGGTAAAAAATAAATATTGCAAGTTACGGGAAACACTCCGAAACCCGTATCTCGAAACCTGAAACTTAAAAAATGGACGAACAGCAATTTTCACTATTCGATTTACAACGCCAGATCAAAAATGTTTTGGACGGTACGTTTGCTTTACCTGTTTGGGTAAAGGCAGAAATAAGTGAGATGACTATAAACCGAAGTGGGCACTGCTACCTCGACCTGGTTGAAACAGAAGCCAGTACCGATAACGTTATTGCCCGATGCCGTGCCACTATCTGGTCGTACACATTCCGGATGCTGAAACCTTACTTTGAAACAACCACCGGACAAACTTTTTCAGAAGGGATAAAAATATTGGTGCAAGCCAAAGTTGAATACCACGAAGTTTTTGGGTTTAGCCTGAATATCCGCGATATTGACCCGGTTTATACCCTGGGCGACATGGCCCGCCAACGGCAGGAGATCATCCGAAAGCTTCAGGAAGATGGCGTATTTGAAATGAACAAGGAACTTGAATTACCGATGGTCCCGCAGCGAATCGCCATAATCTCCTCTCCCACTGCCGCCGGATTGCAGGATTTTCTAGATCAGCTGCATAAAAATCAGCACAAATTTGTTTTCTACACCAAACTGATTCCTGCTGTTATGCAGGGGACCGATGCACCCAAAAGCATAATGAATGCTCTCGATTTCATTTACGAATACGAAAACCTGTTCGATGCCGTGGTTATTATTCGCGGCGGTGGCGCACAAATTGACCTGGCTTGTTTCGACAACTACGATCTGGCATTTCATGCGGCGCAATTTCCATTGCCTATTATTACCGGTATTGGACACGACAAGGACGACTCGGTGCTCGACATGGTTGCCCATACCCGCATGAAAACACCAACTGCCGTTGCCGAATTCCTGATTTCGGGGGCCCTACAGTTTGCTCAACAGATAAACGAGCTTGAAACTCATTTCGTGGAACTGGTGAACGAGCAATTGGAAGCTCACAAGGACCGGCTTATGGATGCCGCCGATCAGCTTAATTTGTTGGTTAACCAGTTTGTGGCCAAACAAAATAACCGTTTGGAAATTGCCGGGATTCAACTAAAAAACCAAACCGAAAGTTTCCTGAAAAGCCAGCAAACAGAACTTAAGAAACTAACGGTTGATACTAAAAATTTAACAACACGATACATCACCGTGCAAAATCATGTGCTGGAGCAAGAGGCAAAAAGCTTGGGCTACACATTCCGAAGACAAATTTTAAAAACAGAAAACCGATTGACCCAATTTCAGCAAATATTAAAAATAAGAACAAACGGAATTATAAGAAACGAAAAGAAAAACCTAACCCTGATTAGTGAAAAACTGCGATTGGTCGATCCGCAAAACATTTTGAAGCGTGGCTATTCGCTCACTTTGCTGAATGGAAAGATTGTGAAATCAACAGACCAGGTGAAAGCTGGCGACCGGCTGGAAACCAGATTGAACGATGGGACCATAGAAAGCACGGTAGAAAAAAAGAGCCTCCCCCCAACCCCTCCGAAAGAGGGGGCTTAAAAACCAGACTTTAACAAATATTCAATAGTCTATAACAAACAGAAAATAAAGAAAAATAACAACTGGCGATTCCTTCTCCCCTCCTTGGGAGGGGTTTGGGGAGGCTCCTAAAAAAATATCTATGGCAACAAAAAAAGTAACGTACAAAGAAGCAATCGGCGAGATTGAAGAAATACTTGAAAAAATTGAAAATGAAGAATTAGATGTTGACGAACTGGCAGAACAAGTAAGCCGTGTTTCGGCTCTAATAGTTATTTGTAAGGAAAAACTGCATAAAACAGAAGCAGAAGTGGAAAAAATCCTGAGCGAGATGGACAAATAAAAGCAGATAGCTGTCAGTCACAGTATCCTTTCTCCTAATCAACTTTGCTACCGCACAATTGCATCGCGTAGTAAAAAACATTACAAAATACCATGTAACACAATCGTGCTATCCCCTATTCGCCCCAAAAGACGACTAAACCGAGAATACAAAAATTAGCAAAACACCTAACAGGTTTCGAAAACCAGTTAGGTGTAAAAAGGGCGGCAAACTATAAAATAACAAAGTCCGCCCAAGTTATTTTTATTCCGTCTAAATCATTGATCAATTAACTACACAAACCCACTATAAACACTGATATTGAGTTATTTTACAGGCATATCGTTATCGGTCAAACCAAACGTTAAATAATCGGGAATTCGACTGCTTTTTTTGATTAATTTCTGTAAATTAGTGAAAATTTAATTTTTAATCTTTAAAACAAACCCAAATGGCACAACAACTTTACGAACGACACTCGACTAATGTGCATCTGAGCATTGTGAAACGACACATTCGACTTGCCCGCCAAATTAAAGGAGCAGAAGAACTGGTAATAGTTATCGAGCCTTTCTACAACGAACTGGCAGCAAAGGCAACTGACACCATGAATGCTACCGAAGAAACAGAACATAAACGCGATTTACTGGCGTTTGCCGATGTATCACTCGACGACAAGGTACGCGATTTGCACGAAGCCAGCAAAAAATACGACCGCGACCATCCCGGGATTCCTGTAACTACCCTGTTGTTTCCTGAAGGAACTTCACCTTTTATTTATGCGCCCGTTGAAACTGAGCCGATGCTGGTTGAAAAACTGATTCTTAGTATCCAAAGTTTGGGTGGAGGTCACCCACTTGCCGAACACATTGGCGCACTTCAGGTAGCCGTTGCCAATTGCAAAACAGCGATTGCCGATTTAAAGGCCGCCATTACCGCCGAAAAAATGGCCGAAGCCCTCGAAGCAATTGCCAAAGTGAATTTAACTCGTCAATACGAGCAAAATATTTACGCAGCAAGCGCCAAATTCGGGAAAACGTTTGCAAACCGGTTGTTTCCGCAGATATTCACGCCTACGAAAAGTGATGCGGCTGTTGAACCGGCCAATCCGGCCTAATAATTTTTGTGAATGCCTAAAAAACCGTCTAAAAGCGTCCAACAAATTTGTAAACACCTATTAGAAAGATTTTCGGGAATCGCAAAAAATGTATTTGCATAAAAAACGGACAATAGGCACAAACAAATTTGTAATCTCATCACAGACAAATTTCTATGTGCAAGCAAATTTGTATTCGCCTAGAAAAGCGCCCAATAAGCAAATAGAAATTTGTTGAAGCCAAAAAGACGGCCAAAAGTGAAATACAAAAATTGTTGGCGCGGTTACTCCACCCCTGACAGGTTTTTAAAACCCTGTCAGGGGTAAAAACGCACTGATTATAAACTATTATGCAGCGAATTGAACCATTAATCCCCGGAAACTTTTACCACATCTATAACCGGGGGATCGATAGTTGTAATTTGTTTACCGAACCTGACAATTACGAGTATTTCCTGAGTTTGTACGACAAGTACATTTCTCCGGTAGCCAATACTTATGCCTGGGTGCTGATGCCGAACCACTTTCACTTTTTAGTTCGTTTGAAAGAAGAGGCGGAGGTTGCAACCGCTATACACCCGCCTGGTTTTGAATCCACCCCCGACAGGGTTTGGAACCCTGTCGGGGGGTAAAAAAGGGCGACAAAAGCTACTGATCGACAAAAAATTACGTCTCCTTTTTTCAATTTATTGGTTTACTTTTTTTATATATTTATCAAAAAAAATGAAAATAGATTGTCTGACACGAATCAGACCGAAACATCCCCAATTGGGTGACTAAGTCTGATTTTATCAGAATTATAAAAGAGTTATAGCCAATTTTTAAAAACTATACTATGACAAACGACGATTTTGAAAATGTTTTATCAAATCCCGAGTCTGACATTTTAGACTTTAAAAGAGAACAATATGATTTTTTAAAAAATGCCAACGAAATTAATACTGCTAAGTTTGTAAAAGACATCATCAGTTTTTGCAATACAATTAGAACTGAAACAGCATATATCATATTAGGAGTAGGTTTGTCAAAAGATGGAGAAAAAGAACTTAATGGGATTGACCAATTTGTTGATGACGCTGTTTTTCAAGAGAAAATAAAAAATAAGGTTACACCAATTCCATATTTTAGCTACTCGACAATTAAGTATAAAGATAAGATTTTCGGAATTTTCGAAATTCCGTTGAGAAAATATGAAGAACCAATTTTCCCAACAATAAATATGAAAGGACTTGAGCCTGGAAAAGTATACTTTAGAAGGGGTTCTTCCAATTCAGAAGCAACGGGAAGAGAAGTAATTCTAGTAAACAAATGGTTAGAGAGCCTACCCTCCCTTTCTGACAATTCTAGCATCAACGATGAAGTTTCAGAAATTATGCTGAAATCAACGTCAAAGATTCTTCCACTATCAGAACAAATTGCGGCATCATTAAAACTATCTAAAAAATACGGTATTAAAAAGCTACAGGCATTCTGTGAAGGTGAACTATCCGGCTGGTATGACAAAACAGGAAAAATGGATGTCAAAAATGAATTATCGTATAGGATGCAAAAAGTGGTTATGACACCAAATGATGTTCAAGTAAATCCATATTCTTTTTATAGTCTTACTTCTCAACAAATGCTTGAAGAATTAAAAAAAGTAGACAAGAATGCTTTTGAACAAGAATTACTTTTCCCTCAGCCAATTACACAAATCGAAAGTTACTTGACAGGATTTTCATCTAAGGATAAGTCTTTGATTGTATTGACCTCTGATGCTGATAGTTTATTCGACAATCCAAAACTGAGAGGATTAACAATTAAGACTTTTGCGACGGTTCATAATTTGGAGACAATATATCAGGGAATTAGACAAAAATTAATTAGTAATTTACTTGATATATAATAAAAAAAAACCGCTGCCCCTCGTTTAGCGCAGCGGTAACGAGGGGTTGTTGGTTAAGCGTCTGTGACGCGGTGTTTTCAAATTGGCATCTAAAAAACGAGTTAAAAACTCAAAACAACTTTCCCCTCATTACAAACAAGGGGGAGCTCAGTTGCTGTGGGGCGATTGCATCGCGTGATAAGAACTTGGAAATCATAAATAAAATTGGATCATGACAAAAGCAACTCAGATAACAGTAAAAGAAGTATCGGTTCGTACGTTAAAAACGAACGATACAGATTATATAAGTATTACCGACATTGCCAGGCAAAAAAACCCTAATGAACCGAAAGACGTGGTAAAAAACTGGATGCGGCTCAAAAACACGTTGGAGTATTTAGGACTTTGGGAGCTCTTAAACAATCCTTCTTTTAAAGGGGTCGATTTCGACCCCTTTTTGAGGGAAGCTGGAAGTAATGCATTTACAATGAGTCCGTCCCGATGGGTTGAACTTACCGGAGCAATTGGTATAATAACGAAAAATGGCGCAGGCGGCGGAACCTACGCACAAAGGGATATTGCTTTTAAGTTTGCCAGTTGGGTATCAGTAGAGTTTGAATTGTATTTGGTAAAAGAATTCCAGCGACTGAAAGAAGAGGAGCAAAAACAGCTTGGTTGGACAGCCAAACGCGAACTGGCAAAAATTAACTACCACATACACACCGACGCCATCAAACAACATTTAATACCCGCCAAACTAACCAAAGAACAAACATCGGAGGTTTATGCCAGCGAAGCCGATGTGCTGAACGTGGCGCTTTACGGCATTACCGCCAAACAATGGCGAGAAGCAAACCCTGAGATGAAAGGGAATATTCGCGATTATTCAACCATCAACGAGCGGATCTGCCTGTCGAACATGGAAAATATAAATGCTGTACTTATCAACGAAGGATTACCGCAGACCGAACGATTGATCCGGCTAAATAAAATTGCCATACAGCAAATGCAGGTACTCATAAACGTGGGAAACCGCAAAATGCTGAAATGAGCTACCGCGCAATTGTATCTCGCGGAAACAAATAGTTGTTAGGTAATGACGCAGCGAGCAATCGTGCGGCACTAATAAATAAATCCAACCCATTTCAAACCCTTAAAATTCCAAGCCATGTTGAATTTCGATAATTTTAAATACAACAAAGCATTGCTACCCACCAATGCCGATGAACGACAACAGTATTTTAAGCAACTCGAACAAGAATTTTATGAAGAGTTGAAAAACTCGGAAACAGCCAGGGAATATTTCAAAAACTACCGCGACGACAGCATCGAAGACTTTATAAAAGCCTATGCTTCCAGAAAAATACATCTGATACAGTGTTACGAATTTTATTCAAACAAATACCACGAAAAAGAAGTTTCAGAGCTGAATTATCAGACAAAAGCTGAAGAAATGCTTCAACTGATCCTTCAGAAAAAATTGTTCAATATGCAACTTCGTTGGCGGACCGGACAGCTTAATATTGAAGGAATTGATATTGCGTACGATTTTGAATTTTGGGCTAAACATATCATGGTTTGCCCCTTTATTCCAGCTATCACAAGCCATGAGCTTGAGCTGATGAAAGAGTATTTGTTGCGCTTTGATGAAGACGATGAAGTTGATGAACGCTACATTTCGTGGCAAGATTACGATTCGCTAACCAAAAATAATGAGCATGGCGATATGGAAGATATGCCCGATTGGTACGACTTTTATGATACTCGAATGGGCACCCGTATGCTTCTGCTTCTGCCCAACAACAAAGGAACAGCAGAAGACTTCTATCTCGACATTTCGCGAAAGCCTGTAGATACAGCTAATCACCAAACAAATTCAACAATACCACCACCTTTTCTTTTTTGTTGGGGAAAAGATATCTTCGCTTTCGCAGAGCATTTCGAAAAAGATAAATATTTCAGCGCTCTTTTCAAATACCACAAATATTACGACGAAAAAAATGAGCGGAGTCCAAATTTTGATGACCTGGAACAGACCATTGAATATTTACTGACTGCCGACAGACCAATTTATCTGAAAAGCAGCCTCACCTGGGACAGAGCACTTTTAGCGGCAGCGAAAGAGTACCGAAACACGAAAATTGTGGAAGCGCTCGACTTTGCTTTTGACCAATACCTGATGATGAAAGACCTGGGATTCGCGAGAGATAAATCGCCGGACGAAATCGCAAAAGAATATGCCAATGACCATATTATTCAATTCTACCGGAAAAAGATACTGGAGGGAAGAGTTAAAAACGGAGAACCGAAAGACTTTAATTATTAAACCACACAGAAGAAGCTGGTAGTGGCTCTGTAATTTTACGCGAGACGAAAAAAATCGAAAAAAACTAACTGCAAAAGACAGTATATTTGACTGATGAAATATGAGCGAAGCTTTTAAAAACTGGACGTTAACTATGATTGTAGATACCGAATATTACGAACGTTGTATCAAAACTTTGCAAAATGCCTACACATTGCTGAGCAAAGAGAATTTAGATACGATAGGATACGAAATATACAGGTCGGCATGTATCAAAGAATTCGAGATTATTTTGGAACAGAGCGGGAAATTGCTGCGCAAAGTGCTTAACCCATATTTTCATTCGTCGAAAGAAGTAGATAAGCTGTATTTCAAGGATCTGTTTAGACATGCTGTTTTGCGGAGCCTCATTACCGACGAAGCTTGTCAACGATGGCTTGAATACCGCGACAACCGAAACAATACGGCCCACGATTATGGCGTTAATTTTGCTGAAGAAACATTGGCTTTACTTCCGGCGTTTATTGCCGATTCGGTTGAACTTGCCGAAATGATTAAACAACAAAACCATGCTTCTGAAAACTAAATACAAACAAATATTGCTGGATATATTCTCTGAAGTTTCTATCCCAATCGAGGTCTGGGCTTATGGAAGCCGGGTAAAAGGAACCGCGCATGATGGCAGCGACCTGGATTTGGTAATTGTTACTCACGACCAAAAAAAACTTCCGGTGGATGTGTTGATGGACTTGAAAGAAAAAATTCGCGAAAGCAATATCCCGATTCTCGTTGAACTGTTTGACTGGGCCCGACTTCCTGAATCGTTTCATAAAAACATTAACTCTTGCCACGAGATTCTGTTTAGCGTTTCGTATAACAAAGCATCGGAACCACAACCCGAATACAGGAAAAAGGACATTTAAACTAACCATATCCACTCTTGAGCAATTGCAACGAGTTGTAAATATTGGCAAACGATACAAACATGAAGTCCGTCGGCTAAAGCCAGACGGCAAAGAATAGCGCATATCCTTTGCCGTTCCGCTTTAACGAACAGACAATACAATAGCTTCGGAAAATTAAAATTTCACATTCAATCCCACCATGAAATTGATTCCGGCCTGAGGAAAATAGCCGTCCATCTTAAAACGTGCACCCTCGTAGATGTAAGAATATACCCAGGCATTGCTCTCGTATTTTACATCGAACAAGTTGTTTATCATCAAATGCAGATTGAGTTCTTTGGCAAACTTTTGAGCTACGTTGTAGGTAAACTTCAGGTTATTCAGGAAATAACCGTCCAGTTTCCGGTCGTTGCTCGACGAATTGTCGACAAATTGCTTACTAACCGAATAAGATTGCAAACTAATGTTCAAACCTTTAGCCGCGAACCAACTCAACTGGCTGTTGGTAATCAAATCGGGCGAAAAAGCCAGATCGGTTGTTCCCAACTTACTGGCAACTTGTCCTCCATTATCCCAGTCGTCAACATATTCTGTAAAATCTTTTATTTTATTCTGGCTTAAGGTCATGTTTAAATCCCATTTCAGTTTATCCGAAAACTTATAGCCAGCCATCAATTCCAATCCAGCCCGGTAACTTTTATCAACATTTACCATGATTGGTGCACCCACATCGTTAATCTCGCCAGTTAAAATCAGCTGATTTTGGTAATACATGAAATAGGCATTTGCACCAAATGACAACCGCGATGATTGATATTTATAACCCAATTCAAAATCATTTAAAATTTCCTCGACAGGCTGTTTCCCATGAGGATCAGCATCGACATAATTATCACGATTGGGCTCGCGGTAGGCCCGGGCAAAATTAGCATACAGTTGTTTGTTATCAGCTATTTTATAAATCAGCCCAACTTTAGGGTTGAAAAATTCGAAGTGGTGTTCCTGAGTTAAATCACGCAGATCATCATCAATTCCATCAATCGAATAGTCGATTTTACGGTATTGAAAGTCAGCAAAAAGGTTCAGGTTTTCTTCTAAATCGTAATTGTATTTAGCATATACATTAAAATCCTTTTTCAACCCATTTCCACGGTACCACTCATGATCCATTTCAGAATTGCCAGCATTACGGGCCCAAATCACCCGGCCAAAATGATCGCCATCGTAAACATTGTAACCTCCACCCAATGTAAATTCGCTACCTTCAAGGTTGCGTTGAATAGCAAAAGTCAATCCATAAAAATCGTTATCGAGCCATTTCCTCCGAATTAAATCCGACCGTTTAATCGTTTCGCCACCAATTACAGGCATAGTTATCAAGTAATTTTCCAATTTTTGGTTTTCCTTGTATTCCTCATAATAACCTTTTCCAGGTGTATAAAACAAGTTAACATTAACATTGAAGATTTCGGATAACTTATGCGAAAACAACAGTTGGTAATGATCCTGTTGATAATGATCGACCTGATTTTTGTAGGTATATAAATTATATGTGCGGCTATTCGATGCAATCATTTCGTCAACTTGTTTTTGCGTATATAAGTCATGATCTGCATAACGTTGCATCCCAGTCAAATCATTATTCAGGCGAACAGATGGTACACCATTCCATGCCTGGTAAGTTTCTTCAAAGCCCGAAAATACATTTACCTTCAAAATGCTGTTTTTTGTAAAATATCCTCCTGAAAGAAAATATGATTTCAGGTCGGACGAAGCGCGATCGATAAAACCGTCGGAGCTGACACGAGAGAGCCTGACATCAAACGTGAATTTACCTTTCAGCAGGCCTGTGCCAACACCCACCGAATTTTTTAAAGTTCCAAATGATCCGGCAGAACTACTATAATCAGCATAAGCATCCTTGTTAATGGTAGTGGTTTGCAAATTAATTGTCGCACCAAAAGCAGCGGCGCCGTTGGTTGAAGTTCCCACTCCGCGTTGAACCTGTATGTTATCGGTTGACGATGCCATGTCTGGAATATCGACCCACCATGTTCCATGCGATTCGGCGTCATTCATCGGAATTCCGTTTACAGTGACATTAATGCGGTTCAGATCAGTTCCACGAATCCTAAAGTTGGTATAACCAACACCTGTTCCGGCGTCGGAAGTTGAAACGAACGAGGGAGTTAGTCCAAGCAAATACGGAATATCCTGTCCCATGTTATTGTTTTTAATTTCAGCTTTTTCAACCGTAGTATAAGCAACAGGCGTTTTAGCCTTTGCCCTGGTTGCAGAAACAAGTACTTCTTCCGCCAGAATATTGTCTTGTTTCAAAACAACATCAAGCGTTTGGTTCGAAGTGAGTTTCACATCTTTCTCCAGTTTTTCGTAACCGATAAACGAAATAACGATGTGATAACTTCCAACCTTCAGGTTCTTAAACTGGTAACGTCCATTTACATCGGTAATTGTACCATTGAAACCATTTAATATAGCCAGATTGGCTCCGGCTAAACGTTCACCGTTTTCACTTTTCACAGTACCAGTGAGTGTAAATTGGGCAAATCCCCAAAACACGACACATTGCAAAAGCAATGTCAAAAAAATCCGTTTCATTTTTGTCTTTTAATGGTTAATGAATAACCAATGAGGCAAGTATCCACTTTCGCCATCCCTTCGCCGGCATTATCCGTATCAGGTTCGGTGGGTATGATCTCAGCCTGTAATTACCCCGGTTTAACCCGGGAAGGCACCCCATTGCGTAAAATATCGTGGTAAAGGTAGAGTTTTTTATCGTAAAACCTCGAAGGTTTTAAAAACCTTCGAGGTTTAAACTTTCTGAAAAATTGTCATTTTACCTTTACGAATTCAGGAAAAATTGACACACAAAATGCCTTTATGACATTCAATATCAAAAGTATAGCCATTGGTATCTGATTTGAAATAAACACTTCCGAAAACAAAAAACAAAAAGTATAATTTAAAGTAATGGAGGATTAAACTATGTTACCAGTATTTAGAAGCAGAAACCTGCCAGATTTATTCGATGAGTTTTTTAACTCGAATTTGTTACCAAATTTCGTTGAAGAAGGAGCCTGGAAATCGACTCCGGCTGTAAATATCTTCGAAAATAACGAGAAGTTTGAGATTGAAGTTGCAGCTCCTGGCCTCGAAAAAGAAGATTTCAAAATTGATCTGAAGAATGATCATTTGGTAATTTATTCTGAAAAGAAAGACCAAAAAGAGGAAAAAGAGAAAGGGAAAGTCGTACGTTCAGAATTCAAGTATTCGTCTTTCCAGCGTTTATTTGCCCTGCCTAAGGAAGTTGATGTTGCCAACATCAAGGCTACTCACAAAAATGGAGTATTAACCATTGAACTTCCTAAAAAGACCGAATACAAAGAAAATTGGTCACGTCAGATCGAAATCCAGTAAAGCTGTTGTAATTAAAAAACACAGGGTTCACAGAATGCCACAGATTCACAGTGTTGAGTCTGTGGTTTTTTGTTTCCCTTCATTTCTGGCTCCGATGACCAAAGAAACAATTGTCAAAATCAAACCAAATGTAGTTGCAACTGAACCTATTCGTTGGGCTTTGGTTAAATCTGTAAATAGAAAGAAAATAATTTCAACGACAATAATTATCAAGCAACAGATCATCAATCCAATTCTGAACTTTCTCATTTCTAACAATATAAATTTCGATCAAAGCGCTTTCTTTGAAAAACTTAAGGGCAAGAGGCTTTCGATCCCATCTAAAATCAAAATCGAATCCTGCCCATCCAATATAATCCGAATAGGTTTTCCAAACCTAACTTCCGATTCAGCCAGCGCTTGCCTGCAAGCGCCACAAGGCTTCACGGGTTCGTTTACCAATACACCATTTTTTGCTGCCGAAATAGCAATTATTTTTACAGCCGATTCAGGGAAGTTAGCATTGGCATAAAACAAAGTAACCCGCTCGGCACACAAGCCAGATGGATATGCTGAATTTTCCTGGTTATTTCCAGTTACAATCTGCCCGTTGTCGAGTAAAACAGCAGCCCCCACATGAAAACCGGAATACGGAGCATATGCCTGTTGTGTTATTCTCCTGGCTTCCAGAAGTAAACGTTGTTCATCAGACGAAAGTTCTTCAATACTATTGAACTCGCGTACTAATATTTTTATTTCCGTCGTTTTCATGTGTAAACAGTTTGGTTCAAATGTACGTTAATACTTATTATTTAACAATGGGAACAACTTATAACATTTTTCTATTTTTGTAAAAGATACTAAGCAATAATCATGATCAGACTAATTTTACCTTTTATTTTCGTTTTGTTTTTCATTTCAGGATTTGCTCAACCTAACCAAGCGGAAAGAGCCGAATATATTAAGAAATATTATCTTCTTGCGATAGCTGAAATGGAAAGAAGCGGGATTCCGGCAAGTATTACTTTAGCGCAGGGCTGTTGGGAATCGCAAAATGGTAAAAGTATCTTAGCTACCGATGGCAACAACCATTTTGGAATAAAATGTAAAAGTGATTGGAGAGGTAAAAAAATATACCATGACGATGATGCCAAACACGAATGTTTTAGAAAATACGCTCATGCCGAAGAATCATACATCGATCATAGCAATTTCCTGATGAATGGCACCCGCTATAGCTTTTTGTTTAAACTCGATCCCAAAGACTATATCGGCTGGGCCAAAGGACTTAAGCAAGCTGGTTATGCCACTGATCCAACTTATGCTGAACGGCTTATAAAAATCATTGAAGATTTTAAGCTATTTGTTTATGACGAATATGGAGATAACCGCCAGATTGCTGTATTAATAAACGAACCCGACAAAACCCGCCATGAGAAAAAGCCAATGAATACGGATATTCAGAAGGCAGTGCGCCGCATTGAGATGAGAAATGGCCTACATACAATTGTTGTTGCACAAGGCGATACTTATGAAAGCTTATCCAAACTATACAAATTAAAAGACTGGGAACTATATACTTACAACGATTTTGGGAAAGGACGACAACCAAGGCCCGGCGAAATTCTTTATATTCAGAAAAAATATCGTAAAGCAAATAAACAACACACCCGGCATGTTACTGAGAATGGCGACACCATGCACTATATTTCTCAATTATATGGAATCCAACTTAGGCCTTTGCTTAAACGGAACAGAATGAAATTTGGCGACGAGCCTGCTGCTGGCCAGGTAATATACTTGCATAGCAAACGACCAAGGAGAAGCTAGTTGCCAGTTGCGAAACATTGTACTTTACGAATTATTCTGCAATAATTCTGTATGCTGAGACCGATTACGGAATACTATCTTTTCAGGTTCGTTCCAGCGAATAAAAAGCAAACGGAGTAAGACTTTGTCGGTAAAAAATATAAAATTCAGTAATAGTAAAATTATAGCAACAGAAATCCAGTGCTCTTTCAGAAAACTGACGGCCTGGGTTACATTATTTTGATCGATGAAAAAATAGAACCCACTTACCAAAGCTATCAAGCCTAAAGTCACTCCACTATATAAAAGATATTCACGAAAGTCAACCTTCCATTGTTCGCGACGGACAATCGTTTGAGTTACTTTGCTCGCAAAATCAGCTGGCAATATAAATCCAGGGTCTGAACTCAGCGATTTTTCCAAAACCTGATCAAGATATTCTTCATTCATGCGTAATCTCCTTTACCTTTTTTAGGCTACCCTCGTCAACCACAAATTTAAGTTTTTCTTTTAAAAGCGCTTTCGCCCTAAAAAGATAACTTTTCACTGTACCTTCGGGCATACCTGTAATTTGTTCAATCTCCTGATACGAAAACTCTTCGAGATGAAATAATGTTAAAACGGTACGATACTGAACCGGAAGCAAGTCAATTTGAATCCTTACATACTGATGTAAATCTGTGCGTTCAAAATCAATTGCCTTATTGTTATCTGAAATATTAGATGCAAAAGGTAATTCATCTGAGCTTATTGTATCTCCTTTTTTGAACTTTCTCAGGTAGTTAATACTAGTATTGTATGCGATTGTGGCTATCCATGTCGATAATTTACATTCGCTACGGTATTTCCCCAGGTTCTGATAAACTTTCAGAAACACTTCCTGACATACATCTTCCAATTCATCCTGACGTTGAATTAATCGTCCGGTAATATGAACAACCAATTTTTGGTAGCGATTTACCAAAAACGTAAAAGCATTCGTATTCCCTTTTAAAACCTGACTTATTAATTCTGCATCGTTCATACACGTGGTTTGACAGTATCTCAGTCAAAAATGTTGCATAAAGTTCGATTATTTTCTACGAAAAAATTAATCCCTGGCTGCAACATTTCCAATTGATATGCTGTCAACTCTAGCAAACACAAAAACAGAAATTATGAGAGACGTTTTAATGGCAGCCGTAATTTTTTACATGATTTTTCTGATCGTGAAAAATTTTACAGATTTTTTACTGAAGCGGAAAATCATCAAAGCTGGTCACTTTGATAATGCCGGAATACTAGACCAAAAAGTTGCTACAGGATCACCAGAAAACCAGGAAGCAAACAAATATCCTTCGCTAAAATGGGGATTGGTAGCCTTCTTTGCCGGACTCGGATTTATTATTATCGATCAAATCAGCCCAAGCTACAACAATTGGGAATCGATGCACAATTTTATGGATAGCTTCCTTCCATTTGGAATTGAATTAGTATCTATTTCGTGTGGTTTTATTGTGTATTTTCTGATTGTGAATTTCAAAAGCAAAAAATAAGTTTAAAGCAGGAAGTCAGAAGAAGAGAGCAAGTATTATTTCCAATCTTCTGACTTCTAGCTTCGTTTTTTCCTCACATCTTTACTATCCAATTATCCAGGTCATGAAAACCACGAAGCAATTCGTCAATCTTCATCCTTTTCTTACCTGAAAGTTGAACATCGGTAACTGAAAGCCAACCATCAGGGCAGGCAATTTTCAGGTATTTCTTTCCATCGGTAAGCATACTCCCCGGCGCAGATGTCAAACTATAATCACGCGAGGCTGCAAATATTTTGACTGTAAGCATCTCATTCTTCTCTTTGTGGGCCAATTCTGTCCACGCACCCGGATAAGGCGATAAACCACGGATCAGGTTTCTAACGGTTTCAATATCTTTCGACCAATCGATACGACAATCATCTTTAAATATCTTAGGGGCATGTTTAATGCTCCCGTTCTCCTGAATCAAATGATCCTGTTCAACAGCAACCACACTACCAGCAGCCAGTGAATCAACAGTTTTCAAAACAAGCTTCGCCCCAATCTCCATTAAACGATCGTGAATTATACCAACTGTATCATTATCGCCAATTTCAATTTTCTCCTGTAACATAATTTTACCTGTATCAATTTCATGTGAAAGGAGGAATGTGGTTACACCAGTTTCTTTTTCGCCATTAATAATTGCCCAGTTTAATGGGGCAGCTCCCCTATATTGAGGTAATAACGAGCCATGCAGGTTGAAAGTTCCAAGATGTGGCATACGCCAAACAATCTCGGGCAACATCCGAAAGGCAACAACTATTTGCAGGTCAGCCTTTAAACTTTCCAGCTCAGCAATAAAACCAGCATCTTTTAATTTCTCGGGCTGGAGTATTGGTAAATTTTGTTGCATAGCGTATTTTTTTACTGCCGACTCGCTGATTTGCTGCCCGCGTCCAGCTGGTTTATCAGGAGCTGTAATAACACCAACAACATTATAGTTATTTTGAACCAAAGCTTTTAAGCTCTCAACTGCAAAGTCGGGAGTTCCCATAAATACAATTCGAATTTGTTTTGGATGCATTGTTTTTTTCTGCAAAGATAAGGTATACAAACTAACTAAGTAGTCCCAATTTTTAAAAACAGACAGTCAAAAAAGCTGATTTTAGCTATCTGAAAATGAAACGCTTAACTATTGATTAATAAAAGAGCCTTAATCACAAGCAACTGAATTACAAATACTTACAATTTATCAAAGTTAATTAATTGTCAAAATATTGCTAAATAATTTGCATACAACAAGTTAGAGAATTCCAACTAAAATGAATAATTTATTTTTGTCGTGTCAATATTGACTTTAAAACTAAAATCATTTTACTATGAGCCTGAAAAAGCAATTTCTTAAATCAAAACCCGTATGTAAGGTAACCTTCCGTTTGGAAGCAGCCGATGCAGAGGGTGCAACAAAAGTTCAGTTGTTGGGCGACTTTAATAATTGGGATGAATCTCTTGAACCAATGACTGCTTTAAAATCAAACGATTTCACTGCCACACTTGAACTTGAAACAGGAAAAGAATATCAGTTTCGCTATTTAATTGATGGCAATATCTGGAAAAATGAAGCACAAGCTGATGGTTTTGTAGCTAACAGCTTCGGCGCTGAAAACAGTGTTGTTTCTACGATTGCATAATTACAGTTAACCTTAACAATTGTAAAAAAAGCCGGAATCATTTTTACTATGACTTCCGGCTTTTTTTGTTACACTTTATTTATTTCCTGTACTTTTCTTCAATTTCGGGCCTTAATTTGGTATTCCCTTTTGTGGCTTTTGGCGAATATGGACAATGACGGCATCCATTAGAGCAACAGTAGCCTCGTTTTACCAGGTAAAATTCAGTCATAACACGGTATCCTTCTGGGCTCATATAATAATCAACTCCTTCCTCAAGTTTAGGACCAAAGCCTGAATCAAAAAGGTTATCGAACATTCCCATCGTCTAATATTTAAACTTTTTCAGGAAATGGCCCATCCGGTCGCGTTTAGTTTTTAAATAAGACTGATTAAACTCGTTGGGTTCAATCTCAATATTGACTGTTGAAATAACTTCAAGGCCAAATCCCTCCAGGCCAACCCGTTTAACCGGATTGTTTGTCAGTAAACGCATTTTGGCGACACCAAGATTACGAAGTATCTGGGCACCAACACCATAATCACGCTCATCGGCATCGAAGCCTAAGTGTAAATTGGCATCAATAGTATCCAATCCCTGATCCTGAAGTTTATATGCTGCAATTTTATTCATAAGTCCAATTCCACGACCTTCCTGTTGCATATAAACTAAAACACCTTTACCTTCCCGTTCAATCATATCCAGGGCATAATCGAGTTGCTCGCCACATTCACAACGCATCGATCCAAAAATATCACCAGTCATACAAGAGGAATGAACCCTTACCAAAACAGGTTCATCTGGGGTCCATTCACCTTTGACCAAGGCTATGTGTTCATTTCCATTTGATAGCTGACGGAATGGAATAATTCGGAATTTTCCGTGTTTTGTTGGTAAAAAAACTTCCTCTCCCCTTTCAATCAGGCTTTCACTTTGAATTCTATAATTAATCAGGTCTTTGATTGAAACCAGTTTCAGGTTGAAACGCTTGGCCAGTTTCATCAACTCTGGAAGTCGCGACATCGTTCCATCTTCGTTCATAATCTCGATAAGAACTCCGGCGGGAGTTAAACCAGCCATTCGGGCTAAATCAACAGCTGCTTCGGTATGACCAGCCCGACGCAAAACGCCACGCGACCTGGCTCTTAACGGGAAAATATGTCCCGGGCGACCAAGTTCTTCGGGTTTAATATTGGGATTAGCCAAAGCATTCAACGTTTTGGCCCTGTCGCTAGTTGAAATTCCTGTTGTACATCCGTACCCCAACAAATCGACAGAAACTGTAAATGGTGTTTCGTGCGACGAAGTATTTTTCCCTACCATCATATCAAGTTCCAACTCATCACATCGTTCCTCGGTTAGCGGCGCACAAAGTAAACCACGGCCATACAAAGTCATGAAATTTACCATTTCAGGAGAGACTTTTTCGGCTGCGGCAATAAAATCGCCTTCATTTTCACGATCTTCATCATCAACAACAATAATGATTTCGCCGTTCCGAATAGCTTCAACAGCTTCGGGAATAGTACTTAATTTAATATCGCTCATTGTTAGAACTTTTTTCGAATAATGCCCCAAAACTAACTAAAATAATTGAGCCCGTATACAAAAAGAAGGTTACGCCCTTTTCGATTTTTCCCAATTTACCGACTGTTTGCCTTTGAGAAAACGAACCATTCCTTTGATGGAAGCATAATTCATCATTACAAAATAGAAGGGTATAAACAATAACTTAAACCGTATTCTGCTCTGTTCAAAAAACCAGCCCAGCAAGGCTAAAAGATACATAACAATCTGAAAGTAAAAGAATATTGAATAAAAATCGGAAGGTTCTCCGTTTGATTTAATGATTATAAAAAAATTAACAAATAAAAGACCGAATAAAGCAACCGGAGCAATTGTCCAACGCAAAACTTTGTGCGAAATGTACTGAAACGAAAGCCAACCGAACCTGAATGGATTCAGCAAACTTTTTAACCTGCCAATGGTTTGAAGTCCTCCTGCCGCAATACGAACTTTCCGTTTTAACTCTTCAGAGACATTTATTGATGCTGTTTCTATAGCATAAGCATTTGGTGTATATGCTATACGGTAACCTTTTTCGGCAATGCGAAGTGAAATAACAAAATCATCGAGTATGGTGTCGTTCTCAACTTCAGTAAATAGTTCTGTTCGGATGGCAAACAACTCACCAACAGCTCCAACTGCCGAGTTTAGCTCACTATCCAATCGTTTTATCCACGATTCAATCTTCCAATACATATTTTCGCCCGAGCCTGCCGCATCATCAGCTTTTTGGTTTACTATACGTTTTTCACCGGCAATACAACCTACAGCAGGATCATTAAAAGTATTAACAATAACCCGGATCGCATCTTTACAAAGAAATGTATTACTATCAGAAAAAATTACGATCGGAGCTTTTACAAGCTGCATTCCACGATTCATAGCATGAATTTTGCCTCTCCGCTCCGAAAGGTGATGAACTTCCATTTGCGAATACTTCTCAAGTAATTCAGGAGTTCCATCATCAGAACCGTCGGTAATCCATAAAAACTGTATTTTGTCAATTGGATAATCCAGTTCAAGCAAATTGGCTACTTTGGCTTCAACATAGTTGCTCTCATTATAAGCGGCCATAAACATGCAAACCTGAGGTAATTCTGCATCTTGTAATTTTCCGACAAACTTCTCAGAGACAAAGAGCTTCTTAACAAACAAAATAAGTACAAGCAAAATGGCATATCCTGCGAAAGTAAAAAAAACGATCAAAAGCAATATCCAAAATGCTATTTCCAAAACGATCAATGTTTTTTATAGAATTCGATAAGCGCTTCTGCCTGAGATAAGTTATCAAACTTTTCCTGAATAAAACCAATGGCATTTTTACCAATACGGTCTGCCAATTCCCGATCGTTAACCAAATTAACAACCTCTTCAACAAATTGGCCGGCATCATTGGCAATCATAATATTCTCACCATTTGTTGTTGGGATACCTTCTGTGCCAATTTCAGTTGTTACAATAGGTTTGCCAAGCGACATTCCTTCAATAATTTTAATCCGCATACCACTTCCCGAGAAAAGTGGAACAACCATTATAGCTTTCGAATTAATAAAATCATAAGCATCATTAATCTCACCCAAATACTCAACACCCGAACGTTTTATTTTTCGTTCAAACCAATCCGGGGCATTTCTTCCTGCCAGGTAGAACTTCACATCAGGGCATCTTTCACGGATCTTAGCCCAGCAATGATCGAAAAACCAAATTAACCCCTCCTGATTAGGAGCCCAATCCAAAGCACCTATATGGAAAAGAGAAGGGAATTCGAGTTTTTTAGCTGTAGGTACAAGTGATGCAAAGTCAATGCCTGTTTGCGAAGTATGCCTCGGTTTTGTATTTCCCAGTTTATCAAGAATCGCTCCATCCCGATCGGTAATTGGAACAAGCAAGTCGTACGAGTTAAGATAGCTTTCTTCAAAACGTTTAATGCGGTTCGACAAGTTTTTCAGGTATTTTGAGCGAAGTCCATCTGATAAAATAGCGGTCCGTTCCCAAATTTCATATTCAATATTGTGCGCACGGTAAGCAATTAAAGCATCCGAATATTTTCGTATAACCGGAATATACGGACACAGGTAAAGACCTTCGAGTTGCACAACATCAAAAGTTTTCTCGTGCAAGAGTTTAGCAAGTTCATTACTGAAATCATCTGAAATAAATCGCTGTGCATTGTATGGCAATCTGGAAAACATAAGGTTAAACACTGCCTCAAGCCAGTTAATGGATGCTGGAACCTCAACAAACCTAAAATCGGCTTTGCTCCGAAGGTCTGTTGACATATCTTTAATGCGAATATGATGTTTTGAGGTGTTCATACTTAGTACAGTAACTTCGTGCCCAAGCATCGAAAAACCCTTTGTCATGTTTAAACATGCAATTGCTCCACCATCTTTCGGAGGCCAGGGCACCTTATTCATCAATTGAAGTATTCGCATTAGTTATGATTCAGTTTTACTC
This sequence comes from uncultured Prolixibacteraceae bacterium, assembly GCA_937915865.1. Taxonomy (GTDB): domain Bacteria; phylum Bacteroidota; class Bacteroidia; order Bacteroidales; family Prolixibacteraceae; genus Aquipluma. The sequence continues at coordinate 55,605 of CALGIG010000110.1, forward strand.
CTTTTTAAAAAACTTAAAGTTGCGACCTTCTTAAATAAGGCCTGATAACTTTCCATATTCATGACCCCTGAGTCGGTTGCAGCTTTGTAGGTAAGCCAGATGCCCAATGGTAAAAATACAGCTGAAGCCAACCACATTCCGCTAACCATTGTCCATGCATCTTCCCGGGCAACCTTCTCGCCCATAATCATTATTATATAATAGGATATAAAAAGCAAAATAGAAACGACAACAGGCATTCCAAGTCCGCCTTTCCGAATAATAGCGCCAAGCGGAGCGCCAATAAAAAAGAAAATTAAACAGGCAAACGAAAGGGTAAACTTTCGGTGCCATTCCATCGCATAGCTGTTAATCCCTTTTTTCCGGCTATACATTTCGTCAAGCCGTTCGCTAATTGATTGTGAATTAGCCCGGACATATCCTATTACTTTCTGATAAAGTTCTTGCTTTTCAAGAGGACTTAATGAAGTAAACGTTTTATCAAAATCAACATCACGGACTGGTTTAATATGTGGATTTTTCCGAAGCGAATCAACCGGATTTGACAACCAGGCTATTTGGCGATTTACATCAGCGGTATAATTAAACATCGACAAATACCTCCATATCCGAAATTTATAATCATAAAAAGCTGAATCACCAACTTTCTCAAGTTGAGATAAATTCATCATCTTCGAAACCCCTGAATAACGTTTTTCATCAATCCGGTTAAATTCGAAATCTTTCATACTGATATTTATCACTTCTTTCTGAAAGGATTGTCGTTCGAACGGGAACCGACGATCGGCACTTGAACCTCTCTCCTGCCTTTCAGTATAACTTTGACCGTTAAACAAAGTAACGGTCATGAACTTCTTATCTTTTGTTACTTCCATTTTCCCCGAATCGGCCACCGAAACGTTCACATTTCCGCGATCTTCTGAATGATCATAAATCATAACATCATACAACATGTTGTTGGTCTTCCCTTTTCGTTCCACTTTAATGCTGTAATTTCCAAGGTCGTTACTAAATACTCCTTCTTTAACAACCATCTCTGGTTTTTGCTGCCTCACACTAAACATGAGCGAGTAAAATTTCAAATTGGTTTTCGGCAGAATAATATTTGAAAAATAAAAAGCGATCAACGTCATGCCAATAGCTAAAATCAATAAGGGGCGCATTATCCTGAACAAAGAAATTCCTGAAGCCTTCATAGCCACCAATTCGTAATTCTCACCCAGGTTTCCAAAGGTCATAATCGAGGCCAGTAACATAGCAAGAGGAAATGCTAGTGGTAGTAAACCAAATGCAGCATACGACAACAATTCGACAACAATCGTCCACTCTAAACCTTTACCTACAAATTCATCGATATACTTCCATACAAATTGCATCAGAAGTACAAAAACACAAATAAAAAAGGTCATAAAAAAAGGACCAAGAAAACTTTTGATAACAAACTTATGAAGTCGCTTCATTCTTATGGTTTGCTTAGTATTCAAAAAAAATCGAATACAAAACTAAGTTATTTTGAAGAATTATAAAGGCTATAACCCTACTTCAAAATTATTTTAATGTAAGGAGAATATAAAAAGTGTGTAAAAAATGGGAAATATGTGAACCGGATATGCTTCAGTTTAAATAAAAGCAGGATATACGAAATAATGATCTGTAACGGGGAAGTGATTTTCTATCAAAGAATAAGAAATTGCAGAAGAAATACAGACACACAAATTTTATTAGGAACCTAGCAGATGCTTCAATTTTGCTATTTGGGTATCCCAAAGACTCTTTGTTTCTTCCTCTTCGTCTTCCTCGGTAAAATCGATAATTGTAAGAGAGGTATCATTAGTCAAATCATCCTGATTAATAAAAAACTCGAAAAACGAATCTTCTTTATCAAATTCGTCACCAAGCCATTGATACCTAACCAACCTATTTTCCCGATGAATAATTTTTTCGGAACTCTGATTTGTTTTACCCCAAATAAACGTAAACAGATTACCTTTTACCCTAACATCATCAGCAAACCACTCTGTTAATCCAGCTGCGGTACTTAACCTGTTAAACAATACCTTAGGAGAACAGTTAATGATGTATTCCAACCGAATTTGTTTTTTTCCAGCCATAGGTCTTTTTGATTTTTTGCAATATATGTATTTATATACAAAAAACAAGGTTAAAAAACAGGGAAATCATTCAAAACTAAATGAACTATTACCTACTTATCTATATAATGATCAAATATCGGATTGCTGGCTCAAAACGATAGTCAATAAATTGTACTACGAACAATCGCCAACAGGAATTTGAAAGTAATTGGCTGGATAAAAAAGCGTTTGAAGATTTTCCTGTTTTTTTTCTGCACTTCATACCATCGAAAGAATAAAGTACTATATTTGCAACCGCAAAAATGAACACAGAAAATTCGTTTTGTCCGTTCAAAATATTATGGCGAGGTAGCTCAGCTGGTTAGAGCGCATGATTCATAATCATGAGGTCGCCGGATCATGCCCGGCTCTCGCTACAGTAATTTTCAAGCAGTTAAGATTATTTCTTGGCTGCTTTTTTGTTAATAAAGTACTGTAATACTCCAATTAATATAAGCGTTAAAACTTTACCCAAAACTATCTTTTTGTCTTAATGCCCAACTGCATTACTCTGGTAAACTCGGTTTGTTCTCGTTTTTCTGTCTACCGAGGTCGTCACTTGTTTATTGAACATTAGACATTAAACAGGTTTTCATTTATAATTGAATATCCCATAGGGGGCTTTGCTCCAAAACTCTAATTACTTTTATGTCTTGATACATTGTTGTCCGGTAAATCAAAAAGTTTATCCGCTACGCGGAAAATTCTCCATAGGAGATTCAGTATTGTAGTAAAAACAAGCCCTAAGTGCCTTTTACCTCGTAGAGGTTAAACCCAATAAGCGTTTTAGGCAGATGGACAAATTTTAACCGGACACCAATGGTCTTGATACAAAAAAAACAAAAAGGTCAAGGCAAGCCCGCTTCGCACGAAAAACTACCTTTGGCGGCTCACCGGCCCAAGCCGCTTGCGCTTCATTTAGCTTTAGACAAGGGAAAGGATATTCATACATTTATTACTAAGAACATCAAAAAGCCGCCGATCATTTGCTGTTAAATCATGAGCGGAAGAAGGCCAGCGTCACAAACTCAAATCTTGCGAACATTTCATTAGAAGTGACAAAAATTAACCTCACGAAACTTAAAACCATAAACTTTTTACTGCCAGCACATTAATAAAATCAACCAATACTTTGTATCAAATACAGATTAATTTTTTTCAATCATTTCATTACAAAATCTAAACATTTGATGCAAAAAACGGGTTTATTCACTCAATATTCAATTAATTTTTGAATAAACACAAAGATAGTTTCAATCAATTGAGTTATTTTTGTACTCAAGTTGATGTCAATATTCTTTGGCAACCGGCTCTCCGCCTCAATACTTAGGACGCAGCTTAGTTCAAGCTTATTGTGACTGAGGAGGCGAAGCTGTGAAAAAACCTAATAAAACACACGATGCTCGATAGCCTGATTACCTCCAAAACAAGAATTAAAATACTGCTAAAATTCTTTCTAAACAGTAAGAATAAGGGCTACCTGAGGAACCTTGAATCTGAATTCGATGAATCATCGAACTCAATCCGTATTGAACTCAACAAACTTGAAAAGGCAGGTTTGTTAAAATCTTCATCAGAAGGGAACAAAAAAATATTTTCTGCCAATACCGACCATCCGCTTTTTTCCGACATTCACAATATTCTTAAAAAATTTATTGGTATCGACCAGATCATTGAACATGTCATTAAACAAATCGGCGATTTAAAAGCAGCTTACCTAACCGGAAGCTTTGCACTTGGGAAAGATTCCAAAACAATTGACCTGGCCCTGATTGGAAACAAGCTCGATTTTAATTATATACAGGAACTTGTATCAAAAGCAGAGAATTATATCCACAGAACAATTACCTTTGTCATCCTTGAAGAGGAAGATTTGATCAAAACTTATGAAAGCAAGGGAATTTTATTGATCTGGAATGCAGAACAATAAAAATACATTGAAAACAACAACACATTATATTATGAAATAGCCTTCAAGCCTAAGGCGAGACAAACTGAAAATGAATTGGAGCGAAGCGGAAATCCGCGAAGCGAATAAATGGCTATTCCATTTCGTTGTGACATTAAAAGAGAAAAAAATGCTAATACGCAGATTATAAGACAATAAACAAAAATATATACACATGAATAAATTTATTAATTTACTATTCATCGCATTGGTTACTCTGCTGTTCTCTTGCCGTAGCAGTAAGGAGCTGATTTATATGACTGATATTACCAACGACGAAACCATCAGCCGTTTACCTGTGCACGAGATAGAACATGTTGTTAAAACTGGCGATATTTTATATGTAAGCATCAAATCCATTAACCCAGATGTTAACCAGATTTTCAATCCTGAATCCAATATGGAAGTCAACTCAGGTTATGGCTATCAAAAATATACAACTCCAGGTGGCGCTTATTTGTATGGTTACGAAGTGGATGCCGATGGATACATTAAATTACCCAACCTTGGTAAAGTTAAAGTAGGCGGAATCCCTCAATCGCAGCTTAGCGCAGCAGTTCAGAAAAAAGCTGACGAGTTTTTGAACGATGCCATTGTTAATGTTAAACTTTTGAACTATAAAATAACAGTAATGGGAGAAGTTAAAGTTCCCGGAGTTTATTACAATTACAACAACACCATTACTGTACTGGAAGCCCTTGCTATGGCCAATGGAAACACCGATTATGCCAGCATCAAAAATGTAATGGTCATCCGGCCTTTCCCCGATGGGAATAAAACATTTTTACTGAATCTGTCTTCAAAAGACGTTTACCAGTCAGAAGCATTTTATTTACAGCCCAATGACTATGTCGTAGTTCGACCCGACCGTTACAAAAACTTTCAGTTAAACAGCCAGGCATATTCCCTGTTTTTTTCATCGTTATCCATGCTGTTGGCAGTCCTGGGTTTTGTTCTGAAATAACAGTAATTATTTAAAAAACATTAAACACAAAAACTTGTTTTATTAAAATTCAGATAAAAATTCACTCCAAATACTATGAGTACAGAAAAGATGAACAACAGCAACTTAAATCTCACCAATGCAGTTCAGGAAGAAGAAATCGACATCAAAAAGATCATATATGTTGTAACCAGGCAATGGTATTGGTTTCTTCTGTTTGGCCTTATCGGATTTGGGGGCGCTTTTTTATTCAACAAAATTACCAAGCAGGAATATTCGGTAAATGCCTCGCTGTTAGTTCCTGAAAAAACAAATGGGTTAGATATGCAGGAGCTATTTAGTGGTGCATTGGATCAAAACAAAAACAACATCTATAATCAGATAGAAATACTTAAATCGTATTACCTCATTAACCAGACACTTCAAAACCTGAAATGGAGAACTTCCTGGTATGAAAAAGACTTCTGGATATGGAGAGAAATATACAGAAATGAGCCCTACGATGTTCAGGAAGGATCAGCTTTCATGAATGTTGAAGGTATAAAAATTTATATAACACCTAACTCTGAAAATACTTATTCAATTAAGGTTGACGGAGAAAGTAAAGTTGGAAATGTTAGTCGGACAGTTTCTTTTGAAGGTCATGGCACTTTCGGACAACCCTTCATCAATTCGTACTTCAATTTTACTCTATTAAAAAAAGTAAATACTTTAGAAACACCCTCTGGCGATTATTATTTCACTTTCAACAATTTAAACAATTCGACCCAGCAATATCAATTACGATTAAATGCTTCATTAAAAGATAAAAACAGCGACATTATCCTGTGTTCCATCCAAGGAGAGGACCCGGTAAAGGAAGCAGAATTCCTGAACCAGTTGATCCAGGAATACAGTACCAATAAAATGAACCTTCAAAACGAGTCGCAACGTCGTTCTCTTGAATTTATCAACAGCCAATTGAATGGGATTTCCGACTCTTTAAATACAGCCAGTACAAAGTTTACTGACTTCAGGTCAACCAATAAAGTTATCGATTTGGGAGAAGAAGGTAAGCTGGTTATGGATAACCTCAAGGATATTGAAACAGAGCAAGCGCAAAGTAAAATGCAGCTCGATTACTTTAAAAACCTATACGATTACCTAAGAAATGCAACTGATTATAAAAAACTGGTTTCGCCATCTGTAGTCGGTATTCAGGATGCCTCTCTTAACTCTTTGGTATTGAAGTTAGCCGAATTATACAACCAACGTCAGGTATTGGCGTACAGCGCTAAAGAAAATAATCCAACTTTGATTCTCCTCGATAAACAACTGTCGCAAATACGAAGTAGTTTAATGGAGAATCTGCGAAACCTGATTGATAATGCCACTGTTAATATGAATTTAATCAAAGAAAGACATGGAAAAATAAGCTTTCAGCTAAATAAATTACCTGAAAAAGAACAAAAAATGATTAGTATCCAACGTCAGTATGATTTGACCAACCAAATATATACTTTCCTATTGCAGAAACGTGCCGAAACCAATATTGCCTTGGCCTCAAGTACTTCCGATGTGCAGGTTATTGATATTGCCAGACCTGAAACGGCATCACAAATCGGAATTTCGAACAAGATGAAACTTGTAATCGGTTTCTTTATTGGCTTATTCCTGCCTTTAGGCTTAATTCTTATCAAAAACTTTTTCGACGACAGGGTACATACGCAGGAAGATGTTGAAAATAATACTCAGTTGCCAATTCTTGGGAACATTATACACAGTACTGCAAAAAGCGACATCGCCGTATTTGAGTCGCCAAAATCAAATACAGCCGAATCGTTCAGGGGTTTCCGAACCAACCTTCAGTTTATGCTGACCCGAGACACAGGTAATGTTATCTCCATCCACTCAACAACACCGGGCGAGGGAAAATCGTTTATTTCTACCAACCTGGCTTCTATTCTCGCCATGAACGATAAAAAGGTTGTTTTGATTGGCGCCGACCTTCGTAAACCAAGGCTTCATAAAATATTTAACCTGGAAAATGAAAAGGGTCTTTGTACATACCTTATTGGTTACGATACCATCGACCAGGTTTTAAACAGCACACAAATCAATAATTTGTCGGTTATCACATCAGGACCAATTCCCCCAAATCCGGCAGAATTATTGGGGCATCCTCAAATGAAAATTCTGCTTGAAGAACTTCGTCACCGGTTCGATTATATTATTGTAGATAATGCACCTATCGGGTTAGTTACTGATGGTTTGATTATGGGACAGCAATCCGACCTAAACGTATTCCTTTTAAGATATGGCGTCTCCCATAAAAGTCAGATTAAGGTAATCAACGAAATTGCAGCCAAACAGCCCATCGATCATTGCGCTATAGTGGTTAACGACATTAGTACCAAATCATTCGGTTATACCTATTATAAGTATTACCACTACGAATATTATCAAAACACCTATTATTCGTATTCCGAAGAAGATGGAAAGAAAAAGCGCCATAAACGGAAGAAATCAGCAACTGCCTGACCGACAGGAAACCATTAATAAGTAAAAGAATTAAAATCTACCACAATAAAATTTAATTGTTGAAATAATTTTCAGGCCAAAAACATGATTATCGCCATTGACTTCGACGGAACCATTGTTGAACACCGATACCCTGAAATAGGGAAAATCAGACCCTTTGCATTTGAGACCATCAAAGCTTTACAATCAAAAAAACACCAGGTCATTTTATGGAGCCACAGGGCTGGCAGATTACTTGATGAAGCAGTTGAGTTTTGCCGCCAAAATGGTGTTGAATTTTATGCAGTCAATAAAAACTACCCCGAAGAAAAATGGGATGCCAACGATAGCCGCAAAATACTGGCCGACATTTACATCGACGATCGTAACCTTGGCGGTTTACCTTCCTGGGGCGAAATCTATCAGTTGATTTGTCCCGAAGAAGACTTAGCTCCCGACAAAACAAAGAAAAGCTGGTGGAAAAAATAGAAGACAGTCGCAGTTGTCAGTCGCAGTATTCAAGTGAAACAACGATTTAACCATTGACCATTCACTATTCAATGTCGTTTTGATAAGGCTGAAAGCCTCTGATCTGATGTACAGGGCAAAAGCCCTGTGGGTCTACTATCGAAGCCCTGAAAGAGCGAAATATAGCGCCCTTTCAGGGCTTCGGATGGCGGTTCTCCAACAACACAGGGCTCACACCCTGTGTTAACAGATCAAGCCCCTTCAGGGCTAAACCAAACGACATTGATTTAGGATTAAAACATACATTTGCAAAAACTAATTATATGGAAACAATCATCAGAATAAAAAAGAATAAACCTGCCTTTAAAGCGCTAATTCTTTTGGCCAAAGAACTGGAAAAATCTGATTATACATCCATCTCAATTAGTGAGGTTACATTAAGAAAAAAAAGATGTTTGATCTGATTGAACCTCAAAATCCGAATGACAATGTTCTTGACCTTCTCAATCAATTCGAGGATTTCCCAACATTAGACGAGTTAAGAAAACAAGCATGGCCAAAAGTCTGATATTGATCGACAGTTGTGTATTAATAAAAGCACTCCGAAAAGATGCTTTGGTCAACAAACTTCTGGAAAAAATAAGAGGTTATACAGCCTATTCGGTCATCACTCAACTCGAATTGTTGATTGGGGCAAATACCCCGACTAAAAAAGAAATTTTAAACTAAATTTTTAAGTCATATTACGGAATCCCGTTAAATGCTGACATTTCGATCAAAGCCGTTCAAATCATGCAAACTTATGTCCCGGGACAAAAAGTAATCTCAGTTCCGGATTGCCTGATTGCAGCTACATCAATAATTTCAGGATATCCATTATTGACATACAATAAAAAAGATTTTGAATTTATTGAAGGAATCTCTTTCTATCAATAAAACTAAGCTTGCAATAGATAGAAAAGCGCAAGGCTGAGCAGCAACATTAAAGTCACAATTGCCAGTAGCCAGCAGTCAGCAAACCAACAATTTAACCATTAGGCAATTTGACAATTTAACCATTGACCATTAACTATTCAATGTCGTTTAGCTAAGAAACCCGATCCATTGAACCCGTCACTATGAAGAATAAAGCAGTCTGTTCGCGAATAGATTACTTCGCTTTGGCTCGTAATGACGTTCTAAACCAAACGATATTGATTTACGATTATATCTCTGTGTAAATCTGTGTTCATTTAGATTTACGTTCTAATTAACAAATATTGTTTACAGTTCTTTGATATATTGTCTATATTGTTGATTTTCTCTGTGGTGAAACCCGGAACTTGTATCCCGAAACCCATAATAATTCAATTAAATCTCAAAATCCGAATTAACAATGCCCTTGGCTAACGCTTTACTTGAAAAAATCTCAACTAATTCCGAAATCATAGGTATTATTGGGCTTGGTTATGTAGGACTTCCTTTGGCTGTAAGTTTTGCCGAGGCAGGAATCCAGGTTATTGGCTTTGATAAATCAGGAGAAAAGGTTAATAAAATTAATTCAGGAGAAAACTACATTAGAGATATACGGGATGCTGCATTACGTGAAGTTGTAAATAAAATAAAACTTACTGCCACAACCGATTTCACCCGGATTAACGAATGCGATGCACTGTTAATTTGTGTTCCCACCCCACTTGATAAATTCCGGAAACCAGATATGAGTTATATTGAATCGGCTTGCTTGTCCATTGGACAAAACATGAAGGCAGGAACATTCATTTGTCTCGAAAGCACCACTTATCCCACCACAACCGAAGATTTTATGCTTCCCATTATTGAAAAGGAAAGTGGATTAATGCAAGGCGTTGATTTTTGGCTGGCTTATTCGCCGGAAAGGGTTGATCCCGGGAATGAAACATTCCACACCAAAAATACTCCTAAAGTATTGGGAGCAATGACCCCGGAAGGACTTGAGATCGGTGAAAAAATCTATTCCAAAGCCATTGAGAAACTTCATTTGGTGAGTTCGCCAAAGGTAGCTGAAATGGTTAAAATACTGGAAAACACCTATCGTCTGGTGAATATCAGTTTAATCAATGAGCTGGCCCTTTTAGCTGGGAAAATGGATATTAACATCTGGGAAGTGATCGAAGCCGCCAAGACCAAACCTTTCGGATTTCAGGCCTTTTATCCCGGACCTGGCATTGGCGGACATTGTATTCCACTTGACCCGTTTTACCTGGAGCACATAGCTAAGAAATATGATTTTGAATTGAGCATGATCCATACGGCAGGGCACATCAACATGCGGATGCCTCATTACATGGCTGTTAAAATTGCCTCAGCGCTTAACAAACAAGGGAAAGCCATTAACGGTAGTAGGATTTTATTCCTAGGAGTAGCATATAAACCCAATATTGACGATGAAAGGGAATCACCGGCATTGGAGATTATCGATATTGTGGCTAAAAAAGGAGGATTGGTTTCTTATCACGACCCATATATCCCAACAGTACATACAGGACGTAAGCTGAACCTGCAATCTGTTGAATTAACACCGGATGTACTCGGCAATTCCGACGTAGTGGTTCTAACAACCAACCATGCTGCTTTTGATGTTGAATTTATACAGCAACACGCCAAACTGATTGTAGATATGCGGAATATGGTGAAAGATGCAGATAACCACGTTTATAAGTTATAAGACTGGTTTATGCGTTGCTAAAACTTACAGGAACCAACAATTTAACCATTGACGATTTAGCTATTGACGATTTACTATTCAATGGCGTTTCGCCAAAAAAACCGATTCATAGAACCCGTCACTGCGAAGAAAGAAGCGGTCTGTCCGCGAATAGATTACTTCGCTTTGGCTCGTAATGACGTTCTAAACCAAACGATATTGATTTTCAATTATATCTCTGTGTTAATCTGGGTTCTCTGTGGTGAAACCTGTAACTCGCATCCCGGAACCCGAAACAGTTTCCTCCACTCCGAACATAAAAGACACAATTAACAGTCAGAATAGCCAGTAGCCATAAGCGATTAAACAAAAGCCCTAAAAATTGTCATCCAAAGCATTTCAATTTCACTAACTTTATAAATAGCCAGAGAGCCAAAACGAATGAACAATTCAAGGGAAATATTAAGGCAAAAACTGATCACACGAAATAGCTTTTGGTCGGTTAAAATACCCACAGAAATACCTGATGATGTTTTAATTGAAAAAACCCTTATATATCTTGACCTCGACGACATTAATCAACTATTTAAACTATTCTCATCAAAGAAAATAAAACAAGTATGGCGCAACCGCATGGTAACCCAGGACGATTACTACCATACATTAAACAAATTACTGGCATGGATGTATTTTGACATCAAAAATCCCGACCGTTATATTAAAACAATTCTGACCAGACACATTAATCGCTTCGTATGATCGCCCTGGCGCCCCACACTAACGAACTTTTCGATAAGGTAGCAACTCTTGAATGTATAAAACCTTACTTCCTGGTGGGAGGAACGGCCCTTGCCCTGCAATTGAATACCCGGCTAAGCGAAGACCTGGATTTTATGAACTGGAGATTGCAAAAAGTAGAAAAGCAGGAGGTTGATTGGGTGGCAATTGAAAAAGAGTTAAAAACAATTGGGATAATCGAAGCGTGTGATATCTGGGATTTTAATCATGTCGAATTTGTTGTATCCGGGGTAAAAATATCGTTTTATAATTCGGATAAATATTCCCCGGTTACTGCTCCCATTTTCCTGAAAGATAACCTAAAACTTGCCGATGTTGAAGCTATTGGCGCTATGAAGATGGAAGTTTTACTCCGAAGAAGTAATTTTCGCGACTATTACGATATTTATTCCATACTTCAACAGGGAGTCAATTTAAGGAAACTGGTCGATAGCTCATTAGGCTATTCAGGACATGCTTTAACTACGAAAAACCTGCTGGCTATATTGACCGATGGAAGCCGTTTCCAAATTGACAGCCGGTTTGAACAGTTAAATCCAAAATACAAGGTAACACCTGCTGAAATAGAAGCTTACCTGAAAACCGTTATTAAAGCACATTATAAATGAGGTAATAAAAGAACAGTTACCAGTAGCCAGCCGTCAGCAAAACAACAATTTAACAATTGACCATTTACAATTAACTTTCCGTGGTAATCTGGGTTCTCTGTGGTGACAGCTAAAATCTCGTAGCCTGTAAGCTATAGTTCTTCACCCCGAACTTAATATTTAGTACATCAAAAGCCTTCATTTTCAACAAATAAAAGATAAATTTGTATCAAACAAAAAGAGATTAAGCCATGATAACTGTAAAAATGACAAATACAGAATATGAAGCCTATCAACTTTATCTAAAAAGTATCGAAATCATGAAAAAGGCCAAGGCTAATTCTTCATTAGAGGAGTACCTTTCGTCACCGGAAAACATAAAAGAGATTGAAGCTGGGCTGGAAGACATTAAAAATGGACGAATAACCTACATCGATCCTGAAAATTTATGGGAAAATATAAAATAGCCATATCTGAACATGCCAAAAAGCATCTTGCAGAATGGAAAAAATCGGGACAGGCTTCGCCACTGACAAAAATAGAGCGAATTTTTAAAGAACTTTCTGAATCGCCATGTTCTGGTATTGGAATGCCTGAACCTCTAAAATTTAATTTTTCAGATTGTTGGTCGCGCCGTATCGATAAAAAGAACAGGATTATTTACAAAATAGATGAAGACATAGTTACAGTATTTGTCGTGTCGGCAAAAGGCCACTACAGAGAGAAATAAGCATTAACTAACAAATTAAGTGATAGGAAAAATTTATTGTCGTATCTTAAATGTACTCACCCCGACGTCCGTAAGGCGTCCGTCCCCCCCTCCCTTTCAAAAAGAGAGGCAAAGCATCGCAGACTTCGACGTGAGTCTGTATAAAAATACAAATTCGAATACGACATTATTTCATTCTCATTACTTAATTATCGACTATCGAACTTGAAAGTCGCAGTTTTTAGTCTCAGTAGTTTACAGCCAGTTGCAAACAGCCAATTGCCAGCAGTCAGCAAAACAACAATTCAACCACTAAACTATTTGACAATTTAACATTGACGATTTACTATTCAATAGCGTATAGTTAAGAAACCCAATTCACAGAACCCGTCACTGCATGGAATGAAGCAGTCTGTTTGCGAATAGATTACTTCGCTTTGGCTCGTAATGACGATCTAAACCAAACGATATTGATTTACGACTGATAATTTAAATTGAATATCCCATAGAATACCTAAT
>CALGIG010000111.1 GCA_937915865.1 uncultured Prolixibacteraceae bacterium
AAAGTTCAGATAGGATCAGGTTCCGGCAGCTTCTCGCAGTCGGTAACAGGATTAAGCCCCAATACAACCTACTACGTGCAAGCGTATGCAATCAATTCAAGTGGAACAAGCTATGGCGGCGTACAAAGTTTTACAACTCCAAAAGAATCACAAATTATAACATTCGATCAATTGATAAATAAAACGTATGGTGATGCAGATTTTACACCTTTGGTAACCGTTTCTTCAGGTCTTACCGCGTCTTTTACAACTTCGGATATAAATGTTGCGACAATCATAGGTGGGCAAGTTCATATTGTTGGGGCCGGAACTTGTACAATCTATGCCAATCAGTCGGGTAATGATGTTTATTTTCCTGCAGCACAAGCCAGTCAAACTTTTACAATTGAGAAAGCAGTGCTAACGGTGACAGCCGATTCCAAAAGTAAAGTTTATGGAAGCATCAACCCGTCGCTGACTTTCCAATACAATGGTTGGAAAAACTCTGATACGGAAGTCGTTTTAGATACCAAACCAATTGCATCAACAACGGTTGACCTGCATACTAATGTTGGAATATACTCTGATGCCATCGTCGTTTCAGGAGGAGTGGATAATAATTATATTTTCTCTTATGCGCCGGCAAATTTTATTGTGACCAAAGCTATTTTAACGGTGACTGCTGTTCCTCAGATGAAGGTTTACGGTGAAGCCAATCCGATACTAACATTTGTTTATTCAGGGTGGTTGAACAACGAGAATGAATCAGTATTGGATGCTAAACCAACAGTAAGTACAACTGTTGATCTTACTTCTTCTTCTGGACTTTATGCGAATGCAATTACAGTTTCCGGTGGTGCAGACAACAACTATGATTTCGTCTATGTTGCTGCGGATTTTGAGGTGACTAAGGTCCCTTTAACTATTGCTGCACATGCTCAAAATAAAGAATATGATGGTAATAATACTGCAATTATTTCTGACGGGCAACTGATTGGTATACTTAATGGTGACGTTGTATCTCTTACTTTAGGTTCTGCATTATTTGAGGACAAAAATATAGGAACGGATAAAATAGTCACAGTTAAAGGTTCATCATTATCAGGACCTGACGCCGGAAATTACTCATTAACAGAGCTGACAGTATTGAAGGCAAATATTACTCCTAAACAGTTAACAATAGTAAATACATTAGTTGTAAAGGATAAAATGTTTGACAATACTACTGTTGCGACTATCGAAAGTGTTGGAACCCTCCAGGGTTTAGCTCCTGGCGATGAGAATTTAGTTGATGTGTCTGCGATAGCAAATTTTAACGATGCAACTATTGGTACTGATAAAATAATTACGACTGTTTTCTCGATACATGGGAGTGCAGCCAGCAACTACCTCAAGCCTGTTGATTTAATTATTACCGGTGCAAAAATTTCTGAACAAATAAGTCTGGACGAAACGATGAATGTCCCTGTTACCGGCGAATGTCAGGGCGAAGATTTGTATGTGGGTTATCATATATTGAGTGGCACGCCTACCGAATATCGAATTATTTTTGATGCTGCTGCTCATGCCGCCGGCTTTGTGGATACTGGATATTTGCCACTTCCGTCAACACAAAAGCAGGATAATCTATTTATTAATGTGCCTTCAAACATGGCAGAAGGAGTCTATATGGCAAACCTGCAGTTCCGCAATGAATTGCATGAAGAAAGTCCGGTTTATCCCTTTGAATTTACAATTAAGCTTTCGAAAAATTACCTGGTGACAAAATTCGATGATGTAATTCTGTGTGATAATAGTTCGAATCGATTTACAACTTACCAATGGTATAAAGATGGACAGTTAATACCTGGGGCTACCGAACAGTTTTATAGCGATCCTAATGGAATTGATGGTGTATATTCATTACAGGTAAGTACAAAGGATGGTGTTGTTTTATGGAGCTGTGATAAGGAAGTTCATGCGCTTAACACTAAAAAAGCTACAATCAGCGCTTATCCAAATCCTGCTAAAAGTTTCGTGCCATTTACTGTAAAAATTACAAACCTGACAGATCAGGACTTGGCGGGAGCAATTATGAGAATATATAGCGTTACAGGTAGTTTGGTTCAAACCCTTAATGTAGTGACACAGAGTAATTCAGTAACGTTACCATTAGGCGAATATCTTGGAACGGTAATTACATCAGATCAAAAGAAATATACATACAAAATCTCAGTGATAAATCTATAAACATCAACAACTGTCATCGGAATTTTAATTTAAGTTCCGATAACAGTTGAATAAAATAACGAAAATGAAAAAAATACTATTTATATGTGCGCTTCTTTTGGTCATGGGGGCGGCACGAGCGCAAAAGGCTCAAACGCTGTATTTCAATATTGGAAGTGGTTTTCATAATTTGAAGTACGATCTCACTAATGGAAAGCAGGAAGGTAATATCGGGTCGACATGTAGTATTGGATACAATTATTTCTTTTCAGAAAGATGGGGTATTGGAAGTGGGTTAGGACTCGAAACGTTTCAAACTAAAGCCACTTTAAATTATCAAACAAGCAATCTATCTGTTGATACCGATGGAGAATCGTTTGAATTTAGAACTCAATATTCTGACTGGCAAGAAAAGCAAAGTTCAATTTTATTGAATATACCCGTGAATTTCATTTACCAGTCTCCAATTAGTGATAAATGGAAGATTCAGTTTTTGATAGGGCCCCAAATATCGTTCGCAGTAAAATCGAATTATAAAATAGCTGGTGGAACTATTGAAACGACTGGGTACTATTCTAAATACAACGTAATTTTACACGATTTGCCTAAGCACAATTTAACTACATTCTCAGAGTTTCCTGAAGGTAAAAACAGCCTAAACCCCACATTGTCGGCTGTTGGTAATTTGGGATGTTTATATAACCTGAATAAAAATATGGATATTTATCTTGGAGCCTATTTCGATTATGGATTAACTAATTCAATCGCAGCGAAAAGCAAATTTCTGTATCAGGAAGATGGTGTTTACAATGGCGTATTTTCTTCCAATCAGACAAACAAAGTTAAACCAGTTGCTTTTGGTTTAAAAGTTGGTATAAACTGGAGCCTATGATTTAAGGAAGAGAAAATTCAATCAATAAAATCTTGACTATAAAAGAAAAGACCAAAAAGTATTGATTTACTTTTGATGATATAGAAAACATCTGCCGAACATATTTTATTAGACCTAAAGCAGTAAAATACGGGTTAAAACCTTGTATTCTACTGCTTTTTTTGTAGCTAAATATTAAAAAAAAGACACTAAATGTTGATGCAATAATATATAGCACCATCAAAGTTCTAAACAATATTACTCATCAAAAATTCACTAAAAAGTAAAAAAGTAGTTTTGCGCGTTTGAAATAAGGAAAAATAGCACTACATTTGCAGCCCCAGAGTTCAATTTTCGGCTTGGGGTATTAAAAAATATTGCGAGAATAGCTCAGTTGGTAGAGCATAACCTTGCCAAGGTTAGGGTCGCGAGTTCGAGTCTCGTTTCTCGCTCAGAAATTAGAAAGCACTTCGTAAAACGGGGTGCTTTTTGTTTTAAATATACCTTGCCCAGTGCGATTTATTGAGTGTTTTGTATTTCCAAAAACAAAAAACGCCGGAAAATATCCGACGTTTCCAATATTGGTTTTTCCCAATGAATCTTAGTCTTGAGCAATAGCGTTGATTTGGCGAACTTTACTTCCCGGGTAAACTTTTAATGCTTCTTCCAGAATTTTTAATGAAATGGCTAAATCTTCTTTCTTTAATACGTAGGCAATACGAACTTCATCTTTCCCAAATCCAGGAGTTGTATAGAATCCTGAGGCCGGAGCCATAAAGATCGTTTGATTTTCGTATTCAAAATCACTAAGTAACCATGCACAAAAAACATCAGCATCGTCGATAGGCAATCGGGCTACAGTATAGAAAGCACCCATCGGGATGGGAGAATAAACGCCATTAATACGGTTCAGCCCATCAACTAAAAATTTCCGGCGTTCCACATACTCTTCATACACATCGTGCAAATATTCTTTGTTACTTTCAAGCGATGCCTCGGCAGCAATTTGTCCGATAAGTGGCGGGCTTAGGCGTGCCTGGCAAAACTTCATGACATTTTTTTTGAGCGCTTTGTTTTTTGTAATAAGAGCGCCAATACGAATTCCGCATTCGCTATAACGTTTAGATACAGAATCGATAAGAACAACATTCTGTTCGATACCTGCAAGATGGAAAGCCGAGATATAGGGAGCGCCGGTATAACAAAATTCGCGGTAAACCTCGTCGGAGAATAGGTATAAATCGTATTTTTTTACCATATCCCTAATCTGGTTCATCTCACTTCGGGTGTATAAATATCCGGTTGGGTTATTGGGGTTACAAATCATGATCCCTTTGGTCCGGGGAGTGATCAGTTTCTCAAACTCTTCCATAGGAGGCATTGCAAAACCCTCATTAATTTTTGCTGGAATCGATTTAATGACAGCTCCGGCAACAATTGCAAATGCAGTATAATTGGCATAAGCTGGTTCAGGAACTATTATTTCATCACCCGGATCGAGGCATGCCAAAAAGGCAAAGGTTACCGCTTCCGAACCACCTGAAGTGATAATTATATCGTCGGCTGTAACATCAATATTGAATGTATGATAGTACGCCGCCAATTTTTCACGGAATGATTTGATTCCTTCACTAGGAGAATACTCCAGAATTTTCCGGTCGATGTTCCGGATGGCGTCAATTGCATTTTGAGGAGTTGGCAAATCAGGTTGGCCAATGTTTAAGTGATACACTTTTCGCCCCATTCCCTTGGCTTTGTCAGCCAAAGGAACCAATTTCCTGATGGGAGAATCAGGCATCAAATTACCTCGTTCCGATGTAATAGGCATATTTTAAGAATAAATTAACAGTAGGGTGGCAAATATACGATTATCAGTTTTAAATAAAAATTTAAAAAATTGGAAGGATGTGAAATTTTAACAGCTTAATAACTTTCAAATTCAAACTATTGGTTCAAAAATTATTTTGTTTTGGAGATAGCCCTTGTTGTTGGCGGGGTCCATCTTGAAAATTCATTGTAATTTATCATGTTTTTCAATTTCATTATAGGTTACTTTTGAAACATAGAAATTAATTAAAAACAATAAACGATGATTGTAGGTGTACCAAAAGAAATTAAAAACAACGAAAACCGGGTTGCATTAACACCTGCTGGAGTTGCTGAAATGGTTAAAAATGGTCATAAAGTATATGTTCAGGCAACAGCCGGAATGGGAAGTGGATTTGGTGATGGTGATTACGCACATGCCGGGGCAACTATCCTTCCGACTATTGAGGATGTTTATGCTATTGCCGAAATGATTATTAAGGTTAAAGAACCTATTGAATCAGAATATAGATTGATTAAACCTGGTCAAATTCTGTTCACTTATTTTCATTTTGCATCAAACAAACCATTAACTGATGCAATGATAACAAGTAATGCGATATGTTTGGCTTATGAAACCGTCGAATTGCCAGATCGTTCACTTCCATTACTTGTTCCAATGTCAGAAGTTGCGGGTCGTATGTCGGTTCAGGAAGGTGCTAAATACCTCGAAAAAACTTTCGGTGGTTACGGTGTTTTGCTTGGTGGCGTAGCTGGTGTACCCCCGGCAAAAGTACTGATTATAGGTGGCGGTATTGTTGGTACCGAAGCTGCTAAGATGGCTGGTGGATTAGGTGCTGACGTTACTATTATTGATGTTAGCCTGAAGCGTTTACGTTACCTCGATGATATTATGCCTGCCAATGTTAAAACATTGATGAGCAATGAATACAATATTCGTGATGCTGTGAGTACTCACGATGTAATTATTGGAGCTGTTTTGATTCCCGGAGCAGTTACTCCTAAATTGGTAACCCGCGATATGTTGCCTATCATGAAACCTGGAACAGTATTGGTTGATGTTGCTGTTGATCAGGGCGGTTGTTTCGAAACAACAGTTCCGACAACTCACGATCATCCAACTTTTGTAATTGATCATGTTATTCATTATTGTGTAGCTAATATGCCTGGAGCTGTTCCTCGCACTTCAACTTTAGCTTTGACTAATGCTACTTTACCTTACGCCATTCAGATTGCAAACAAGGGGTGGAAAAATGCTTGTGTAGAGAGCGAACCATTACGGAAAGGATTGAATGTTGTTAAAGGGAAAGTCGTTTATAAAGGTGTTGCTGAAGCCTTTGACCTTCCTTATAGCGATGTTCAAATAGTACTATAATCCTGAAGAAACCTCGCCAAAAGCGGGGTTTTGCTTTATAAAAAATTCGAAAGCCGGACTTAAAAACTCCGGCTTTTGAATATCAAAGAATTAATTTCTTGCATCAAGGGATCCGATCTTTTTAAAAAGATCGGATCCCTTGATTTTCGTAAGAGTGTTTTCTGCCAACAAAAAGTATATTTTTCTTATTTTTGCAGCTTTGTTAAAAAAGCAAAACAGTAAATACTCAATAAAATACCAAAAATGGAAATCCCAAGTAAGTACAACCCTGCCGAGGTTGAAGACAAATGGTACAAATACTGGATGGAAAATAAGTTTTTTCATTCCGAACCTGATCAAAGAGAACCTTATACCATTGTCATCCCTCCGCCAAACGTCACGGGTGTGCTGCACATGGGGCACATGCTCAATAATACCATTCAGGATATTTTAACCCGCCGAGCCCGTATGTTGGGCAAAAATGCCTGCTGGGTGCCGGGAACCGACCACGCTTCGATTGCTACTGAAGCAAAAGTGGTGGGCAAACTAAAAGATCAGGGCATTTCGAAATTCGATTTGAGCCGCGATGAATTCCTGAAACATGCTTGGGAATGGACACACAAACATGGCGGAATTATCCTGGAACAGTTGAAGAAATTGGGTGCCTCATGCGACTGGGATCGTACGGCTTTTACAATGGACGAACCTCGCAGTGTTTCGGTAATCAATGTGTTTGTCGATTTGTACAACAAAGGATTGATCTACCGCGGTGTGCGCATGGTGAACTGGGATCCGGCTGCAAAAACAGCTTTGTCCGACGAAGAAGTAATTTACAAGGAAGTACAGTCGAAACTGTATTACCTGAAATATAAAATTGAAGAAGAAGCCCCCTCCAATTCTCCCCAAGGGGGAGAGAAGAAACCCCACTATCAGACAGCAAGAGATTCTTCCTATCATTTATTGAAAGAACTGGCAGAAGAAAGAAAGAAACAATCTACAGATACTGAAATTATTCTTTGGGAATGTTTGAGTGGAAAAAAATTAGAAGGATATAAATTCAGGAGGCAACATATTATCGACGAGTTTATTGTTGATTTTGTTTGCCTGAAAGTAAACCTGATTGTAGAAATTGACGATGGGTATCATGAAAAACCTGAAATTCAAGAGGCCGACAAACTAAGAACTGAAATTTTGGAGAGCTTGGGTTATCGGGTTATTCGCTTTACCAACGAAGAAGTCTTGGGCAATATCGACGGAGTGATCGACAATATATTAAATGCACTTCAAACTCCCCCTTTGGGGGATGGGGGGCTCTATAAGAATTCCCCCTTTGGGGGTCAAGGGGCTTCTTTTGTAACCATTGCAACGACCCGTCCGGAAACGATTTTGGGCGACACTGCCGTTTGTGTAAATCCGAACGACCCGCGTTTTACGCACCTGAAAGGCAAACGCGTTTTGGTTCCGCTGATCAACCGTTCAATTCCGATCATCGAAGATGAATATGTGGATATGGAATTCGGTACCGGTTGCTTGAAAATCACTCCGGCACACGATGTGAACGACTACGAAATCGGGCTGCGTTTCAACTTGCCGAGCATCGACATTTTTAACGATGACGGTACATTAAGCGAAAAAGCCGGATTGTATGTGGGTGAAGATCGTATGGACGTTCGTGAAAAAATAATGATTGATTTGGAAGCTGCCGGTAATGTTGCCAAAGTGGAAGACTACGCGAATAAAGTAGGCTTCTCGGAACGTACACACGTGCCAATCGAGCCCAAATTGTCGGCTCAATGGTTCCTGAAAATGGAAGAACTGGTGAAACCGGCTTTGGCCAATGTGATGGACGATACTATCATGTTCCACCCGCCAAAATTCAAAAATATTTACCGCCACTGGATGGAAAACATCAAGGACTGGTGCATCAGTCGACAGTTGTGGTGGGGCCATAGAATACCAGTATGGTACATAGAAGCCCCCTCTAACTCTCCCGAAGGGGGGACTTGGGGTTTTGTAGTCGCTGAGAATGAAGAAAAAGCCCGCGAATTGGCTCTCCAAAAACACCCCTCCTTGGGAGGGGACGGGGGAGGCTCTGGCTTTTCTCTCAAACAGGATGAAGATGTTTTGGACACCTGGTTCTCTAGCTGGTTGTGGCCAATCTCGGTTTTCGATGGTGTTCGCGATCCTGGAAACAAAGAAATTCAATATTATTACCCAACCAACGATTTGGTGACTGCTCCGGATATTATTTTCTTCTGGGTGGCCCGAATGATCATTACCGGTTACGAATACCGCGATCAGTTCCCGTTTAAGAATGTGTATTTTACCGGAATGGTGCGTGACAAACTCCGCCGGAAAATGTCGAAGTCGCTGGGTAACTCACCCGACCCGCTCGACTTGATTGCTACTTACGGCGCCGACGGCGTTCGCGTAGGTATGTTACTTTGCTCGCCTGCCGGTGGCGATTTGCTCTTCGACGAAAGTTTGCCGCAGCAGGGTGCCGGTTTTGTAACCAAAATATGGAACTCGTTCCGTTTGGTAAACGGTTGGGAAGTGGACAACAAAATTCCGCAGCCTGAACATTCGAAACTGGCTATCGCCTGGTTCCGCGAAAAGTTTAGCCAGATTGTAGAACAAACCGACGACCATTTCGATAAATTCCGTATTTCGGATGCGCTGATGAGTGTTTACACCACCGTTCGCGACGAGTTCTCTGGCTGGTTGCTCGAAATGGTGAAACCGGCCTACCAAAAACCGATTGATGGAAAAACTTACGAAGAGCTGATCGATATTTTCGACGATGTGCTGCGATTTCTGCATCCGTTTATGCCGTTTGTTTCCGAAGAAATCTGGCAGTTGCTAAAGGAGCGCAAACAAGGCGAAAGTATCATGGTTTCGGTCTGGCCAAAATCAACCGGATACGATGAAGATATGATTAACCGCTTCGAAGATGTTAAGGAAGCTATTGCCGGATTGCGCACGATTCGTACCAAAAACAACATTCCGAATAAAGATCAGCTTGAACTGGCAGTGATTCCGGGTGACAAAGGTTATGCTTCAGAATTTAATGCTGTGTTAATAAAAATGGGGAACCTTTCGGTAATGCGTGAAGTTTCAGAAGAAGTAAAACTTGCCGCTTCGTTCCTTGTAAAATCAACTACGTTCTATGTTCCGCTGGGGGCAACCATCGATGTGGAAGAAGAACTGAAAAAACTTCAGGCCGAATTGGATTACACCAAAGGATTCCTTGCTTCGGTAATGAAGAAACTGAGCAACGAACGTTTTGTTAGCAGTGCACCGGAAGCTGTTGTTTCCACCGAACGCGCCAAACAAGCCGATGCCGAAGCCAAAATCAAGGTTCTGGAAGACCAGATTGCAGGGTTGAAATAAAGAGATTCTAGCTAGTTAATAAGAAAGCCGGTTCAGTGACGAACCGGCTTCTTTTTTGAAACATAATGCCCAGTGACCATCTTCGTTATTTCAAACTCAACTCTGCGATTTAAGGCCTGCCCCTTTGGGTATCATTGGGCATGGCAGGATTTGTTTCTACAGATCATCTTTCCTTAATTATCTAACCACTTTAGAGACTCGTTGATCCGCTAAGTCCAGGATTAGCTCCTGTGCTTTTTGAATCAGTATTTGCATTCCAATATTACTTTTCATGACACATTGTTGTTAATGCGTTTTTATGTTTTGAAATATTGAAAAAGAAGTTCGTCGTAGACAAGAGACAGGAATAATTAGGGAAAACTCTTAATCTACAATACGAACTTCTGAAGTCTTACTATTATAACTTAAATGTTAGGCCCAATTTTCCACCGGAAAAAGCATTGCCTCCACCAAATTCGATATTAAGTCCAATTTTATCGTTAAAGTAATAGCGACCACCAACCTGGGCACCAAGACCTAATCCCGATGAATGAGAACCGTGGTAATCATCAGATGAACTCCAGATATAAAATCCAACATTTAGGCCTGCATAAAAATCCCAATTTTTCGGAATTTCCAATACATGGTTAAAGTGATAATTACCATTACCCGATATTCCAATCACATTGTGGTTGTAGTTATAACTATTGTAATTGTCCTGATATTCACGGTAAGAGATTTCTCCTCCTACTGAAATATCTGGGTGAACTCCATAGTCGAATCCTAAATATACCGGAGTGCCCCATGAAGAAAATCCCAAGCCTGCGTTGAGCTGTGATTTACTTTTAGGTAATGCGTATTGTGCAAAAGTCAGGTAGCTACATAGGATTAAGAGTATAGTAAATAATTGTTTTTTCATGTTTTTCTTTTTTTAAACTGGATGCTTTGTATAAATGGTAATTGATTGATTTATATATTTAATTTTTGGCAAATGGGGAGAATTACTTTAATGTTCCTTGTTCAGCTTGATTTATCATTTGTTTATTTGCAGTTATAAAGATTTCTACTCTACGATTTTTAGAACGGCCATCAATGCTTGCATTATCAGCTATAGGTTCGTCGAATGCCTTACCTTCAGTTTTCATTCTGGAAGTGTTTACTCCATTGGCATTTAAAAATGATGCAACTGTAAATGCTCTTTCATTTGATAGCTTTAGGTTTATGTCGCGAGAGCCGATGTTATCTGTGTGTCCGTAAATTGTGACGTCGGTCTCAAGGTTCTCTTTCAAAGAAGCTGCAAATTTGGTGAGTGCAGCTTTTGAACTTTCACTTAATGTGCTTTTCCCGGTCGAAAACAAAATCCCACTATTAAAAGTCACCTTAATGGCTTGTAAATTGTTGGCATCTGTTGTTGATTCAACTTGGGCTTCAGCAATTTTTTCAAGTTCAGCTTTCTGTTTATCCATTTTTTTTCCAATCAGAACGCCAGCGCCAGCACCTACTGCGCCGCCTATGGCAGCTCCAATAGCAGCCCCTTTCCCTTTTCCGGCAAGAGCTCCTATTCCGGCACCAAGAAGTGCGCCTCCGGTGCCGCCAATCAAACCTCCTTTAGTCGAGTTCTTTGTGGTAGAACAACTACCTAATAGCAATCCGCCGCAAAGGGTAATTGCTATTAATTTGTTAAATTGTAGCATTGTGTTGAGTTTTAAAATAACTCTACAAATTTGTTTAGAATTGTAAAAATCTCTATGCTTTCTCAATGAACAATGTCTAAGCATCAATCTATACAAAAACTTTACAAGTGATGTAAGTTGTTTATTATCAGTATTTATAGCTAATAATACGTTAAGATTGACAGGTTGAAAGTCGAATTTGTGAGTACAACCTTAGTAGCAATATGGCCAGATTTACTTTCCACTGAAAAATGAATTGGTTTGAGAAACGATGGATTATTAACAAACAAAAAGTTACATTTGAAAGCAAAAACTTCTGTAAAGAGATTTTTTGAGTTGTTGGTGTACAGCTTAGTCATTCTTAAATAAGGTGTTAGAAAACAAATAAAATGAGTGATCTTAAGATTTTGCTTGTCGATGACGAATTATTAAACCTTAAGTTATATGAAAAAATGCTTAAGGAACATAATTACTTGATAAGTCTTGCAATTAATGGACAGGAATGCCTTGACCGGGTTAGTGAGGATATTCCTGATTTGGTTATTCTGGATTGGAATATGCCTGTAATGAGTGGAATTGAGGCATTAGAAATCTTAAAAAGCAGTGATTTAACAAAAGATATTCCTGTATTGATGATTACTGGAGTTATGACTTCAAGTGAAGATTTATCCTATGCAATGACTGTTGGAGCCATCGACTTCCTTAAAAAACCATTTGATAAGCAGGAATTGAATGCTCGTGTGAGAAACATTTTGCTTTTAAATAAATCGCTCAATGCGTTGAAAAATCAGAATAGTCTTCTTATAGATAAAAATTTGTTTATCAGCTCTTTGTTTGAAAGCATTCCTCATCCTGTTATTTATTGCTCTCTTGATGGTGTTTTGTTAATGTGCAATGAATTCTTTGAAGACCTTGCAGGAACAAAGAAACCTGAACTAATAGGGAAGTCAATTTACCGGTTTATTGATACCAAAGAAGTAGCTTTTCATGTTCAAAAAGACATGGAACTTATAAAAACAAAGTCCGCTTTATCTTATGAAATAAATGGTTTTCCCCAGGGAAAAACCTATTTGATTTCTAAAAACCTTGTTTCTGATATTCATAATAGTCCAATAGGTATAATGACTGTTTTTACTGATGTTTCGGCAATTAAAAAAGCGAATGAAGAGCTTATTAATACTAAAAAAGCTGAAGTAATATCAGGCGCTATTAAATTGATGAGTGTGAACGATTTGAACACTAGTTTAGTAAATGATGTTCAAAAATTACTCCCTCTGATGAATAAAGAAGGGCAGGCATTGGTTCGGCAGATTGAAAGCAAATATAAAATTACAATGAATAGCCAGTTTTGGAGTGATTTTGAAAGTAGATTTGAACACGCTTTTGATTCATTTTTCAAAATTTTACTTGAAAAATATCCTTCATTAACAGCTAATGAACGTAAGCTATGTGCATTACTTCGATCTGGTTTGTCGTCTAAGGACATTGCTATGCTGACTTTTCAAAATCACCAAAGTGTTGATGTTGCCAGGTATCGATTACGAAAAAAGTTAAATCTCGGGAGTGATGAAAAACTGAATGATTTTTTGCTAGCTATTGATTAAACGTATGAGATTAAAATATACAACTGAAGTACTTTTAATGTTAAACAAGAAACTACATAACCCTTGTAAAACAAATATTCTCATTAATAGAAGGCATCTGTTGTATGAAATGGCAATCATGAAAATGCGTTGAAATATAAATATTAAAACTACCTCTTAGAAATAAATTTCCAGTATTAAATACTAAAACCCCATTATTATCTATTTATGAAAAGTAAAAAAAATATTTTCGAACTTATACCTCGTAGATTAATAGCTACAACTATTTTGATGGCATTAATCCTTATTTTGATTGTGGTTTTTATACTTAACCTGATTGCTGAAAAAAGCAGGATACAAGAGGCTCTGGACCTATCGCAGAAAAACAGAGAACAAATTTCTCTCACTGAAAATGTGACAGAATCGTTGGTGATTGTTGAAGCTAGATTCAAGGAATACTGTACTACATTTGACAAAACTGTTTTTAATGAGTATCAGCAACAGGTAAAAGTACTTGCAGAGAATATCGCTTTAATGCAGCGTACCTACAATCAATCGCCAAGTTTAGCATCAAAAAAAATTGACAATATTATTGATGAAAAAAACAAAGAAGCTGATGTATACATGAAACTTAGGCAAATGACTGATTCATTGATTTTTTCGGTTGCAAATCTTCATGAAAATCAGTTGGCGTTAGGTAATATGGCCGGGAATTACACTGATTTGAAAATAGATACGGTGAGTGTTACTGAAGCTAAAGAAATTCATAAAAAGGGTTTGTTTGGCAAGCTTAAAAGTGCACTTGTTGGTGAAAAAGTTAAACAAAATGTAACCACCAAGTTGCGCGTTCAAACAAAAGATATAAGGAATACCCTGGCTAAACAGCATGAAGCCAATAAAGCTAATGGTACGGCTGCACGGTTTAACGTACTAGCCCAAAAAACAGTTGAGCTAAAAGCCAGTGAGTTAAATCTCATTGAGATAAACAACGATTTAATAGCTCAGATTCAGGGACTTGTTGAAAGTATTAAAATTAATATAAAAGAGCAGGAGGCAAAGTATAATGATGTTTTCTTAAAATCGGTGAAACATTCAACATACTTATTACAAAATATTCTGATTGCATTAATGGTTCTTGCTTTTTTACTTGCAATTTATATTTTGAAATTGGCCTATCGTAACGATAAGTTTCAAAACAATATTATATCGTTGAATGAAAAAATAATGAAGGACTCGATTGAAAAGGATAAGTTTTATTCAATTGTAAGCCATGATATTATGAATCCATTTAATGCTTTACTTGGTTTCAGCAAAATATTGAAAGATGCAGTGAAAGAAGGTGACCAAATTGAAATTGAAGAATGTTCCGAAATTGTTCATCAATCTGCTAACCGAATATCCAACTTATTGCACAACCTTTTGGTTTGGTCGAGAATGCAGAACGGGAAAATCCAATTTTCGGCAAAAAAACAGAATATCAATCAGTTAATTACAGATGCTGTGTCGGTTGTTTCTCCAATAGCTAAAAATAAAAATATATCTATTGATTTATTTGCTGAGGAAGGTATAGAGGCTGAGGTTGATAATAATATGATAGGTTCGGTGATGCAGAACCTGATAACAAATGCCATAAAGTTTACCGAAAGAGGTGGTGAAGTCAAGATTACAGCTAATACCGAATCGTCTAACCTAAATGTTGTTGTTGCGGATTCTGGGATTGGTATGAGTGAAGAGCAACTTCATAAATTGTTTAAACTGGATAAAACGTCTTCTGCAAAAGGGACAGATGATGAAACAGGTACCGGACTAGGTCTCATCATTTCAAAAGAGTTTATTGAAAAGCATAATGGCCGGATATGGGCCGAAAGTACACTCGGAAAAGGGAGTAAATTCTGCTTCTCTATTCCTATGGCTTAAACAATTAGGGGCACTAGTTATCAGAAATTAGCTAATAACCAGTGCCTTTAGTCATCTAATCATCATCCTCAACTTTCTCCTTCGAAAAGAAAGCTGCATGAACCGGAGCGGGGCATTTGCTGCCGAGCCCATGGATGGCTGCCCAAATTACTTCGTTGAACTGAGCGTCTGGAATACGGTCTTCTTTGCTGAAATCGAACTTTTCACTCAGTTTTGATAATTTGCTGACATCCTTATTTTTTAGGTTTAAATCAATTTGGTTTGGTAACGATTTAAATGCCGGGTGATTTGCGGTTTTATCGAAGCAGCGCCAAAGTGGTTCGGCTGATGCGTCGTATTGGCTCATCGGTGGTAAGCCTAAAACCAGTTCGATAGTACGAAGTGCCGACGAGGTTGAGTACATGGTATGGTCGACAAATCCTTGTTTTACGAATCCACCAGCAATATAGGCTGTCGAACGGTGAGCATCAACATGATCGGGACCATTTTGTGCATCATCTTCAACAATAATAACCAAGCTTTCCTTCCATATTGGTGAGTGACTCAGGTATTCAATAAATAATCCGCAGGCAAGGTCATTATCGGCAGCATGCGCTTTCGGCGTTGGCTTGCCTACGCGCAAACCTTCTGTGTGGTCATTGGCAAACCTGATTGTATTGAGTTGCGGAACTTTTCCTGAGGCCAACAACGATTCAAAATCTTTTTTCCACATAAAAAATCTTGAAGTGTCGCGGATGCTTAGTTCAAATCCTGTATAGCCAGGTAAGAAATGATCGACCAACGCCGGAATGTTGGCTTTGTATGGATCAGAAATAAATTCGCCATAACTACGGTACGAAACGCCCATTCGTTTGCATTGATCCCATAAAAACACTTTGCTATTTGCTATTTCACGTTCGGCTTCACCCGGATATGAACCTCCACGTCCGCCATAACTGGTTGGCCAGTTCTTTTCGAGGTAGTCGGTTGCATAAGCTCCCATCGTCCAGTTATGTCCATCTGCGCTCACTTCACCATCAACATAAAAATTATCGAGCAAAACAAATTGTTTGGCAACGGCGTGTAGGTTGGGGGTCACTTTCTTCCCAAAAAGAACCAGTGTCGAATCTCCATTCCCCTCAGGAATATCGCCTAAAACCTGGTCGTAAGTTCGGTTCTCTTTGATTACATAGAACACATATTTAATTGGAGATGGTTCACCAACTTTCATCGGGATTGGGTTTCCTTCTTCTCCCGAAGAAACCATTTCTTTCTCCTTATGGTAAGGAGTGTTGTCGTAAACAGCTTTTGAGAAAGTACTAAGTTGTTGATCTGATGGTGTATTGAAACATTGCAATGTTCCGCGAAACAAACCGCCAATATATTGAACTTTTATGTTCTTGTTACTAAGTTCTTTATGGTGCTCCACTTCTTCTTCCTTAGCAATTGGGCTTGGACCGTAAGGGTTGGCTTTTGAGGTTGTGCCTTTTCCGTTTGCTACAAATACTGAATTGTTTATTACCTTAACGCTTGTTGGATACCAGGCTGTTGGAATAAATCCTTTGCTGAAACTTTTCCCTGGATGACTAACGTCGAAAACGGCGAGGCAATTGTTGTCGGCGTTGGCGATATAAAGAGTTTTTTCATCGGTACTGAGTGTAACTGCATTGGTTGTTGAGCCCGATGGAGAGTCGGGAAATAGTGCTGAGTTTAATACTTCAATAACTCGATTTTGTTCCGTCGAAATTACCGACACCGAATTGTCGTTGGCATTGCAAACAAAAAGGTATTTGCCATTTCTGGTCATACATAAATCATTGGGGTTATCGCCAACCGGAATCCAACCGGCCATTTGTTGTTTACGGGTGTCGAATTTTACTACTTTATCGCAACCCCAACATGTAGCGTATAACATCTTATTGTCAGCAGAAAGAATGCAGGTATACCCCTCGCCTCCAAGCGAAAACTGTGATTTTATTTTTTTTTCGTTTAAATCGTACACATATAAAGAGTTGTTTTCCTTGGTAACAGCGTATAGTAAATTTTGATTATCATCAACCGCAATTCCGGCGATGGATATTTTTTCAGGCCATGGTTTGCCAATTGTTAACGTATCGTGTGGCAAAAGCTTGTTGTTTTTAACCTGAAACCGAACGATCCAATTGTCGTTTCCTCCTGATGCGTACAGGTATTTCCCATCTTTGGAGAATGTTAACCCGAGCCAGCTTTTTTTCATGACTACCGAGTCGAGTAATAGCATTTTTTCTGCATCAATCAGGTGAATGCCCTGATCACTTTGCCCGTTATTGGTTACCGCAAGTAACTTTCCTGAAGGAGAAACAGCCATATTTAATGGCAAATCACCTAAAGGAATGAGTTTTCCCACTGGCGAAAGTTTCCATCCATTTGGAAGCAAAACACGTGTTGTTTCAATTTCTTTCAGTGTTTGTCCGTGAACCTTAAAATTCAGGATAAAAATCAGACTTGCGACAAGAGAAACAACAGCTAATTTTTTTATTAAATGATTCATGTTGGTGGTTATTAACTAAAATGGATAACTACTATTTAATTAGTTCTTTTTGCAAAGCTTCGAGCGACTTACCTTTGGTTTCGACATACATAAATTTGACAACGAAGAATTGAAGGAACATCATCGCAGCAAAAAACAAAAATGGATATCCGCCTGACTTCTCAGCCATTACAGGGAAGGTCCAGGAAACGACAGCCGCCATGGCCCAATGCGTAAAACTTCCGAGCGCCTGTCCTTTGGATCTGACTGAATTTGGAAATACTTCGCTGATATATACCCAAATAACAGCTCCCTGCGAAAATCCGAAAAAAGCAATATAGCCCACTAATAGCCAAACCAGTAAGTATTGATGACTGTTAGTTAAAAAGATAAATGCCACACCAGCAAGGGAGCTTGCAGTTCCGATTGATCCGATGAGCAGCAAAAGCTTACGGCCAACTTTATCTATTATTGTCATAGCTAACATGGTAAAAACCAAATTTGTTGCGCCAATGGCAACACTCTGCAAATCGCCCGACACCTTATTGAACCCAGCTTGTGCAAATATGTCATTCAGGTAATATAACAGACCATTTATTCCTGAGAGTTGATTGAACATCGCAATTGATACAGCCAGAAAAATTGGGTAACTGAATTTTTTACTGAAAAGAATTTCTTTTCCCACCTTTTTTTCAGTTTCAATTGATTCCTGTATTTCAGCAATTTCTTTTTCAACGAATTCTTCGCCTGTAATTTTCAGAACCAACCGGGCTTCATCAACAAGCCCAATCTTAATTAACCATCGAGGACTGCGAGGTATAAAAAACAAAGTAACAAAAAATAATATGGAGGGAATTGCCATAACCCCTAGTTTCCATCGCCATTCGGCTTCTCCAAGTTCGAAAAGACCAACAAGATAATTTGAAAAATAAGCCATCAGAATTCCCAAAACCACATTAAACTGGAACATCCCAACCAGCCGGCCCCTGAATCTGGCTGGCGCAATTTCTGCAATATACATAGGCCCAACTACTGAGACACCACCTACTGCAATTCCTCCCAAAAATCGAAAAAGTAACAACGACATCCAGTTGAAAGCAAAAGCACACCCAAGAGCCGAGATGGCATAGAATGCTGCCAAATAAAACAGAACCTGCCGTCTGCCATATTTGTCAGCAGGTTTACCAACCACTATTGTTCCGATGATGGTACCAATGAGGGCTATGGCAACAGTAAAACCGAGCCAGAATTTATCCAGATCGAAAAGTTTTTCCAAAGCAGAAGTAGCTCCTGAAATAACAGCAGTGTCGAATCCGAAAAGAAATCCCCCAAGGGCAGCTGTAAGTGTTATGAAAATCAGTCGTTTGTTGAGGACCATTTTGTGAAAATTAAGTTAGTGGTTCTTGTCAAATTTAGCAAATAATGCTTTTGTGGTTGGTAATTTAGTTGTTTAATTTTCTCAAAATTTGGGCATTTGTTAAAAGAAGTTAAATAGTTGGTGCAACCGTTTTTTTACCTCAATTCAGAATAAGGGTAAGTTTAAGTTAAGCTGTTTTATTAATGTATTGCGGAAATTTTTTTTCATAAGTTTGTTTTGGTTTTAAGACTTTAGGGGATTAGAACTTTGAAGGGCAGGAGAAATTCTTGCCCTTTTCTTTTTTATGAATTCTTTTATTTTGAACCTAACATTAATCCGACTCGTTCTGGTTATCTTTGTAGAAAAGTACAAATAGTTTAAAATTCTAAATAAAACATAAAGATTTATGACACTGATAAAATCGATATCCGGAATTCGCGGAACAATTGGAGGTCAGCCTGGCGAGGGTTTAAGCCCGCTGGATGTGGTAAAATACACAGCAGCGTACGCCCATTGGGCAAAACAACAACATCCCGGACAAACAATTACGATTGTCGTTGGCCGCGACGCCCGTATTTCAGGACAGATGGTAAAATCGCTTGTTGTTGCAACTCTTTCAGGCATGGGGTGTATGGTTGTCGATTTAGGTCTGGCTACCACACCAACTACCGAAATAGCTGTAAAAGAAGAATCGGCTCAGGGTGGCATCATTTTAACAGCCAGCCACAACCCCAAACAATGGAATGCACTTAAATTACTTAACCAGGATGGCGAGTTCCTGAATGCAGATGAAGGTGCTAAAGTTCTTGAAATAGCAGAGCAAGAGGCTTATCAGTTTTCTCCTGTCGATGAATTGGGCGAGATTTTCCAAAAAGATTATACCGATATTCACATACAACAAGTCATTGACCTCGATTTAGTTGATGTTGAGGCCATTCGAAAAGCGAATTTTAAAGTAGCAGTTGATGCCGTAAATTCGGTTGGAGGAATTGTTATACCTAAGCTATTAAAAACTTTGGGTGTAAAGGAAGTTGTTGAAATCAATTGCGATGCAACAGGCCATTTTGCTCATACCCCTGAACCTCTTCCCGAAAACTTGGTTGAAACATCTGAAATTATTAGGGAATCAGGTGTTGATGTTGGTTTTGTTGTCGATCCTGATGTGGACCGTTTAGCCATTATCTCCGAAGATGGATCGATGTTTAATGAAGAATATTCGCTGGTTTCTATTGCCGATTATGTGTTGAGCCAAACTCCTGGTAATACGGTTTCCAATTTATCATCGTCGCGTGCTTTACGAGTTGTGACAGAAAAACGTGGTGGAAGTTATGCTGCCGCAGCTGTTGGCGAAGTAAATGTGGTTGCTAAAATGAAGGCTACCAACGCTGTTATTGGAGGTGAAGGTAATGGTGGAATTATTTATCCAGCATCGCATTATGGTCGCGACTCATTAGTAGGTGTTGGGTTATTTTTAAGTCTGTTGGCAAAATCAGGATTGAAATGTTCGGAATTGCGCAGGACTTATCCTGATTATTTTATATCGAAGAATAAAATTGAATTGACTCCTGATATTGATGTGGATGCTGTTCTGGTGAAAATGAAGCAAAAATATCAACATGAACAGGTTACGGATATTGATGGCGTTAAAATTGATTTTGCTGATTGTTGGGTTCATCTCCGAAAATCGAATACCGAACCGATCATCCGAATTTATGCCGAAGCTCCTGCCATGGATGAAGCTGATCGGCTGGCGCAAACTATTATTCAGGATATTCAAAATTTGATAGCTTGATGTAAAAAATGATCCGATCTTTCTCAAAAGATCGGATCATTTTTTTAATTATATGCTTCAGCTCCTGAGTCCAGAAATTTTTTGAAAGCTTCAATGTCCAAATCATAAGCTTTGGGTGAAACCAGTAGATTCCCATTCGAATCAAGAATGACATAATAAGGCTGAGAATTGGTGTTGAATTTCTCGGTCTGAATCTCTGAATTTTTCTTCCCTAAAAGTTTTACCTGTTTCCCCGATTTATTGGTGTACCATTCGTTTTGAGGCATTTCTATTACCTTGTCGTCAACATAAAGCGCAACCAACACGAAATTTTCTTGCAGACGTTTTAAAACTCCCGGATCACTCCAAACCCGGTTTTCCATTTCGCGGCAATTGGTGCATCCATGGCCTGTAAAATCAACGAATAGAGGTTTTTTAAGATCTTTTGAAACTTTTAATGCCTGGTCAAAATCAAAATAGCCTTGAAGCCCATGTGGAAGTTTCAGTTTGCTGGCATATTTAGGTTGTTCTGTTAAATTTCCTGTGGCAACAGAAGGGCCGCCGCCCTGATTTTCACGAACAATAGCATTTATATCAAAATCCTGCGTTTCAGTTGGTGGCAACCATCCCGAAATGGCTTTCAATGGAGCGCCGAACAGTCCTGGAATGAGATAAACCACGAAAGTGAAAGTAACAATTATCAACAATAGGCGAGGGAAAGAACGTACTACGGGATAGTCACTATCATGAGGAAATTTGATCTTTCCAAGGAGATAAAATCCCATCATCGCGAAAATCACAATCCAGAAGCCGAGGTAAACTTCGCGGTCGAGAATTCCCCAATGATAAGTTTGATCGGGTACATTCAGAAATTTAAGGGCAAATGCCAGTTCTATAAAACCAATCACAACTTTAACCGAATTGAGCCACCCGCCTGATTTCGGCATTTTGTTCAGCCAGCTTGGAAAGAATGCAAAAAGTGTAAACGGAATAGCAAAAGCCAGCGAAAATCCAAGCATGCCAACAACAGGTTTCAGAATTTGGCCCCCAACAGCTTGCACCACAACAGTTCCCACAATTGGTCCGGTACACGAGAAAGAAACCAGCACCAAGGTAAAAGCCATGAAAATAGTTCCCATTATTCCTCCCTGATCTTCTTTTTGCACGCTTTTGTTAATCAACCAGCTTGGCATTACAATCTCGAAATAGCCAAAAAATGAGGCCGCAAAAACAACAAAAATCAAGAAAAAAAGTACATTGGGCAACCAATGTGTGCTAAGCCAGTTGCCAAAATCAGCGCCAAAAAGAACCGAAATCAATACGCCAAATATCACGTAAATGGCAACAATTGAGATCCCATAAACCAATGCCTGGAATTTTCCTTTCGATCCACTTTTCATAAAGAATGAAACAGTCATTGGAATCATTGGGAATACACATGGCGTTAAGATTGCCAGCAACCCCCAGGCAAAAGCCTGAATGAAGAACCACCATAGAGAACGGTTATTCCCGGAAAAGTCGTCATTCGAGGCGGTTGGTTTAACTATTGTTTTTGTTTCAGTTATTGTTTGCGAAATAGTGGAACTTTCCTGGTTCGAAGTACTTAAGGCTGTTTCCTGCTTTACTTCGGTGGCCTTTGCTTGAGCAGTTGAGGCTGGTACCTCAAATGAAAATTCGGTTTCACCTGGCACGCAGGTTTCTTCATTGCAAGCCTGGAAATTGATTGTTCCGCTTACTGTTACCGGTTTTGAGTTGGTAAGTTTAATTTTTTGGATAAAAGTTGCTGTTTTATCAAAGTATTTCACCTTCATTTTAAACATCTCGTCGAAAACTTCCTTTGGAGTTGGTTCCAATGTTTTTCCATTTCCTTCAAGTTGAACTCCTTCCAATTTGGTAAATACAAATTCTGTTGGCATTGGCCCGCCGTCTGGCAAATACTGAGAATATAAATGCCATCCATTATCAATGGAGGCAATGAAATGTAATTCGGCTATGTTTTCACCCGTTACCTTGGTCTTAAATTCCCATTTTACTGGAGTTTGTATTTGCGCCTGAGTAATCAGAACTGATAAAATGAGGAAGATAAATGTAAAAGTTTTTGAAATTAATTTCATATTGAAATATCTATATATTTACTTTGCAAAAGTAACGATTGGTTTAGAAACTTGTTTAGTGTTTTTGATTTTGATATTTATAATTTTTGTTAACAAATGTAGAAACTAAAAATTAACATCAGTTTATAAAATACGTTGTTAACAAATGTTTGGAATATGCGATTCGCCAGTAATAGGTGTTTTTGTACATTTGACAATCCTAATAACCCATAACCGAACCTGAATATGAGATTGTACTTATTGTGTCTCCTTATCTTATTTAACTTTCAATCTTACTCTTCTTCCAAAAAGAAATCTGAATTAAAAAAATATAAATCAAGCCCGGCTTTAACCAAGAAAAATCTGGATTACGTTTTACATGTAAAAAAGGCTACTGGGGCAATTAAGCTTGATGGCAAGATTGACGAACAGGATTGGATTTCGGCTGAAAAAGCTAAAGATTTTCATCTGGTACTTCCTGTAGATACTGGTTTGTCAAAGTCTCCTTCGGAAGTTGTTATGACTTATGATGATAAAGCTTTTTATCTTGGTGTAACTTTTTTTGATACTGTTCCCGGAAAGCGTATTGCCGAGTCGTTCAGACGTGATTTTGTTTTTAACAACAACGATAATTTCCTTGTTTTCTTTGATACATTTTTAGATCAGACTAATGGTTTTTCATTCGGCAATTCGGTTTCTGGGGCAAAATGGGATGGTACGCAATCAAATGGGGCCACAGTTAACCTTAATTGGGACTGTAAATGGGATTCGAAAACGGTTCAATATCCCGACAGGTGGGTGACAGAAATGCGTATCCCGTTTCGATCTATACGCTTTCGGTCAGGAACTGATCGCTGGTATGTAAATTTCAGCCGGCTCGATTTGAAAACCAACGAAAAATCGGCGTGGGCCCCGGTCCCCCGACAGTTTGCTACTGCCAGTTTAGCTTATGCCGGCGTGTTACAATGGGATGTGCCTTTACCCAAATCACGAATGATGTTTTCGGTTATTCCTTATATTTTTGGTGGTGTTTCCAAAAACTATGAGGATGGATCAGCAACAAAATACCGTAAAGATTTCGGATTTGATGCTAAGTTGGGGATAAGTACTTCAATGAATTTGGACTTAACTTACAATCCAGATTTTTCGCAAGCTGAAGTCGATCAGCAGGTAACCAATCTGGATCGTTTTGAACTTTTCTTCCCAGAGAAAAGACAGTTTTTCCTGGAAAACAGCGACTTATTTTCAAATTATGGTTTTGCCAATGTTACTCCGTTTTTTTCGCGACGAATTGGACTTGACGCTCCGGTTCTGGCTGGCGCACGTTTGAGCGGAAAGCTCGACAACAACTGGCGGTTAGGCATTCTGGATATGCAAACTGAGAAAACAACCGACCAGTTGTCGCGTAACTTTATGGTTGCATCGCTTCAGCGTAAAGTTTTTTCGCGCTCAAATATTGGGTTAATACTTGTAAATAAGGAATATACGGATGAACCTGGAGATCAGAAATTCAATCGTGTTGCTGGGATCGACTACAATTTGGCCAGCGCTAATAATGCATGGAGTGGTAAATTATTTTATCATCGGTCGTTTAATCCCGATAATTCCGGGAAACAGTTTGCACAGGGCGCTTCACTGATCTATAATTCACGGCGGATTCATGCAGCCATGTCGCAGGCAAGCGTCGGCGAAAACTATCAGGCGGAGGTGGGTTATGTTCGCCGCACGGGCTACAATTTGCTCAATCCTGAATTTAGTTTCCTTTGGGTACCCAACAAAAAGGTTGTGAGCCATGGGATTGTAACTACAGCGAACTATTATTTTAATACGAGTTATAGCCAAATGGACCATGAAATATCAGCTATGTATAAATTAGAATTTAATAACCGGGCTATTCTGGATGCAGGTATAAAAGATTATTACACTTTGTTGATGCAGGATTTTGATCCTACTCATATTAGTGATGTAGTTCTTGCTAAAGGAACTGATTATAATTACAGGGTTGGCTTCATCGATTTTTTCTCTGATACACGTTCTTTGTTTAATTATACTGCCACGTTTGCCAAAGGGAGTTTTTATAATGGCAACATTACTTCGTTTGAAGGCCATGCAACTTATCGCTACCAGCCTTATTTGAATATGACGATGAACTTTTCGTACAACGACATTAAACTTCCTGGAAACTTTGAGCATGCACGGTTTTGGTTACTTGGACCAAAACTTGATCTGACTTTAAGTGAGAAGGTCTTCTTTCAATCGTATGTTCAATACAATGAACAGATTGATAATATGAATATTAACCTGCGTTTTCAATGGAGGTATAAGCCTGTCTCAGATTTGTTTATAGTATACACCGACAATTACTACACAGGGAACTGGACTTCACGTAACCGGGCGCTGGTTGTGAAATTATCGTATTGGTTTAACTGATATTGCGCGAGAAATAGATAGAAAAGGCCGGAAAAACCGGCCTTCATACTTACTGCATCTTTGCTATGAAAGGTCCTAATTGACTGATTTCAGATGCAGAAATTTGTTCTTATTCCT
This sequence comes from uncultured Prolixibacteraceae bacterium, assembly GCA_937915865.1. Lineage (GTDB taxonomy): Bacteria > Bacteroidota > Bacteroidia > Bacteroidales > Prolixibacteraceae > Aquipluma. Next base: position 25,038 of record CALGIG010000111.1, read on the forward strand.
TTTTAATCTTCTTAAAAAAACCTTTCAGGTCTTTAAGGTTTTTTATTGGCGATTCTTCCTTTTTTGCCGTGTCGGCAGTCTCATCCTTTTGCTGATTTTTCATCATTTCAAGCGGGTCGGTTGTCCCGATATCTGTGAATTTCACATCCGATGGGAGGTCAAATTTCCCGGAAGGTACTCCCTCATTAATTTTTACTGTTGTCGCAATCCAGGTAGTTTTGGTTCCCAGCAATTTTACTTCCGACTTCATTGCTAAACTGTTCCACATCCAAATGGTCGATCCACCCACGCCTTTCCATACATCGCATACTCTGCCGTTAATGGTTTCCGTTCCTGTTTTTTTGAAACCCAACATATCCATTGTTTTCTTACCAAATTCTTCTGGGTCAAAATCAGGATCATTCATCAAATTTTCAGCAAGTGTATTGCGCATTTTTCCACCTTTTTTTGTTTTTAGGTCCCAGCTGTAAATCTCAAAGTCTTTGGTTATTTCGGCTTTGTTAGTTTCTGTCTTTTGTCCAAAAGCTTTATTCACAGTTTCTTCAATTTTACATTGTCTCCATCCGTAATTATCGATATAAAGTGTTTGGGATCCGGTTGTGTTCCCCTCATAAGTATATTCGATAACAGCTGTTTTAAACGGATAAAGCTTTTCTTTTTTTGTTTGTGCCGACAGGTTTATTGCTGTCAAAATGCAGATTATTAAAATGAATACTTTCATAGAATCTTTATCTTAAGAAAATTAAAACTCTTTTTATTACTTAATATAATACATAAATGTTATCGGCTCTCCGTTTTTAAAGTCAGCTTTAAGTTGATCAATGGTTTCAGCTGCTCCGCATAAAAAATCAACCTTAGGTGTCTGGGTTAACGACAATTCGCCGTTGTATTTTTTCAGGATAGCTTCAACCGATGTAATCAGGGCCGGGCTCATGCTCGCTTTTACTTCAATTACATCCTTGTAGGTGCCATCGCTACCTTGCGACTTAATCGACTCTACACCAACTAAGCGAACATCGGTTGGGATAGCATCGGGCCACTTAACCCCGGAGGCATTAGCCGTAAAATTGGATGTTTTCAGATTTTGCAAATTCGATTTCAAGGCAAAATCTTCCATGGTGGCTTTCGGGATCTTCCCGCTCATGCCATAACTTAATGCAAGCTGGGCCTGCCGCAGTTCGACGGTTAGGATAGTTGCTCCGCCAAAGTTGAAATACACCGCTTTATAGCCATTTAAGGTATAAACGACAGCATCTTTGTTGGTCATTTTGTATTCGTCGAACCGGTTAATGTCCATCGCTCTTAACTGAAAGGCTTTAGAAGGACCACTTCCAAACATAACGGAGTAATCCGATTCGTCGTGTTCTATTTCGAGGAACGGATAGCCTGCTATCTTTATTTGTTTGGCCCATGCCTGGAAATCGGTAAACGATACTTGTAATTTGGCTTGCGAAAAGCCTGAAAAACTGAGTAATGCAAAAACAAGAAGTAATATAATTCGTTTCATTTTTTTTAATTTTATTGTTGTTGTGGAATTCCGGTAATGGTATAACTACCAAAGTCGTTGCTATTGGAAAAGGTAAAGGCTTTGCCTTCTTTCATGGCCGCGATGGCCGATTCGGGAACGCGGGCCGTGGTCGAATTCGGAATATTTGACAAAAGTGGGCACATGCTGGCAGCCGGTGAATACAATTGTGAAAGACCCAAGTCAGGCATATTGCCCCAAATATCGAACTGCCATTCGAGGTAAACGCCTGGGGGAACCATTCCGCCACAAGTTTCCGTTCCGTCAACAGGGGCTTTGACCAAAATCAGTTCGGGTGGATTGGTTAAATACTCTTCACTCACGTTTATATGCAGGTGTGTGGCAGGTTCTATCAGGCCACCGGGCGACACACTAAGATTGTAAGTTGCAGGACTATTGTTATTTATTGGTGCCGAAACATGGATAAGCCCATCTTCAATAGCCATTGGTATGGTGTAAGGTGGCAATAATGGGTCGCCATTGGTGTCGATGGCTTCACCACCCATGGCGGCTCCCATATCCATCACAACAGGTTCTTCGCCCGGCTCGCCAAAACTGATTTTCACACACTCCCAAGTGGCTGTGATTTTGGTTCTTCCGGTCATTTCGTTCGATTCGGAATAGTCGAGCGAAATGGTATACCCGTAACATTCAAACTCTTCCTTGTGCTTTTTTATTTCCCTCACCAGGTCGATGCCGTTCTGGCTCTTCAGTTTCAGGCTGAAATTGTCGTACTTTTCGCATTGTTCGTCGCAGTTGTAAACCACGTAGTCGAACTCTAGAAAACCTGGCATGACTGGAAATTCGTCGCCCCTGAATTTTATCTTCTTTACCTCGGAGCCTTCTTTGTCGATCAGATTGCCGTTTTCGCACGAAAGCTCGAATTCGGTCAACGGGTTATTGCTGTTTTCGCCTACCGGATACCGTTTATCGCCTGAGTTGATCTGTTCAATTTTCAGCACTCCCTTTTTCTTCCCGTCGGCCTTTAACGGCAGCTTGTCGGAGCCGTTTTTTGCCCTGAACGTTAGCGTTGCATCGCTTACCTCGGTAGCATCCTTGATGATACTTTTCAGTTCGCCTTCCTTGACGAATTTCAATAGAAACAACGACCATGTCCGGTCAATCGTCTCTTGCACAGTCGATTCGCCTTTAATGATATTTACCTGAGCTTCGGGTCTGAACTTGCGGACAATTTTATTTGTGCGCGCATCAATAATAGTAAGACTTAAGAAGAGCGACTCTTCGTGTTTGGCCTTCTCGCCAGTACAGGGGTCGCAATCGTACATCAGAACTACTGATATATCGACTTTAAAGTTTGCTTTTCCGCCACTTTCGCCTTCCATTTTCACCTCAACAAGGTCGGAATTAAGTTGATTTATAATATACCTAATGTTCTCCTTGAATTTTGCTTTAAACCCAGCTTCCCAGCCAGGCCGTTTACCTTCGCTCGAAATACGGGCCGATTTCTCCTGAAATTCGACAATGGGTTTGTTCGTATTGGCAGCAAACAGGCTAAGGCCGATCAGCAGAAAAACTGTCGTTATCGTTATTCGAATAGTCGTCATCATTGTTTTGCCGGCAATTTACTTGGTTTTGAATTTGGCCCAACCCTGCCGGAGCTTGTCATCCGTCACTTTGGGGTTCAGTATTTTTGCCGCTTGGGCAAACTCCTCGTAGCTCTTCGGGTTTTCGATGGCTTTAACGGCCCAAAGCATTTGTTGCTGCGGGGTCATTCGGTCGTCGGCAGCGGTAACGGCAACCTGTTTCCCGTCGCTGGCGTGCAACTTGTTGTAGGCTTCTTTTATGGTTCTGCGCCCGGCAGTAGGGTTCAGTTGCATGCTTGTTTTTTCAAACTCGGCATACGACATATTTTTGAGCCTGCTCTGTGCCTGGTTAATGGCCTGCACTGCCTTTTTGTATTGCTCTGTCGATTGAATGGCATTCGGGCTTTCGCCAGCCAGTTCGCTTGCGGTGGCCGATGGGTTCCGGTCGGTTTTTATATAGGCATCAACAATTTTGAAGGCTAGGTCTTTGTCTTTCGAAGTGGCACCGCCGTGTGTCAGTTCGTCAAGGGCCTGGTCGAACTTTTCCCTTTTATACAATTCCGAGTTCCCATTCTCGTAGGTATCGTAGTATTCAATCAGTTTTGTTACGGCCGTGTTAAGCGAGTCGGGCGATAATCCCTTGCCTGGCGTATTTTGTGCATGGACAACCAACGACCAAACCAAACAGAAAAACGTTATAGAAACGATGCTTTTGAATATCATGGTGTTTCATTAAAATTTCACGAATTCCACCCGGCGGTTTTGTGCTTTTCCTTCCGGAGTATCGTTCCCGGCCATGGGCTTGCTTTCGCCGTGGCCTTTGCTGGTAAGGCGGTCGGATGAAATACCAAGTTTAACCATCGCTTCAAGCACCGATTTGGAGCGGGCTTCCGAGAGTTTCTGGTTGGCAGCGTCGTCGCCATCGCTGTCGGTATGGCCTTCAACCGAAAATTTTAGTTCGGGGTGGTCCTGCATCATTTTTACCACGTAATTGATCGTTCCCATCGATTCGGGTTTGATGGTGGCTTTGTTCACGTCAAACTTGATACCGGTTGTGACGAATTTGCCATCAGTCAGGAATTTATCGTAGAGTGGCACGGCACCTTTAGCAATGCGGAAGTTTTTGGTGTATCCGGGGTCTTTCCCTTCAACAGATTGCTTGCCAAATGAAAATCCGGTTGGATTGTACCCCAGATTGGGGATATTCAATACCCTGGCATCGTCAAGATATACTTTTAGAGCCCGTTTGTTAAACGAAATGGCAACATGCCTCCATTTTGGCGTTTTATCGTACATACCACTTTTATAGCCGGGATAAAAATTGGTTTCAATACCTTTCCCGTTAACACTGTTTTTATAAATTCTAATCCATTTTTCATTAAGTCGGAATTCCTTGTCCAGCTTCTGTTGATTTTTAAAATCGCCCAAACAAATCTCATAATATCCTCCATGATTTTCTGTAAACCAGGCATCAAACTCGATGGTAAATTCTTCGGGTAGGTAGTCTTCCTTTGCATTTTTCAACATGGGCACAATTCCACCTCCGCCATTCATGTTGCATTTCATGTGGTAAATTACGTTGCTGTCATCAAAGCTGGCATTTTCAAAATTACCTTGTACCAAATCCCACTTGCTCGGGAATTCGCCATTTCGTTCATTTTCCAGATTGTCTTCAAAAATAATTTCGGTTCCAGGAACAAAGTCGTATTGCGCCCATGTTAATTGTGGTTTGGGTTGTTGTTGCTCTGATCCATTTTTATCCTCCGAACTTATTTGTTTTTTGTCATCATTTGGCTCTCCTTTTTCGGTGTCGCCAGTGGCTTTCGTTTTATCTTTCTTTTTGAAAAGACTGCCAATGCCTTCTTCAATTTTGTCGAACCCTTTGTCGATGGCTTGGTTTGTGCGCTGATTGGCACGTTGATTGGCTTGCTGGTTAACTTTCTTCTTGACGTCAACCTTAACTTGAGCGGGCGAATTTGATGAATATAATACAAACATGCCCGCCAATAATAATGCGAGTAATCCTTTCATAGCAGTTGAATTTTGGTTTTTATATTCCAATTTACGACTGCTGGGTAGATGAATTTTGGCTTTTTTTGAATTCGCCTGAAATGAATTTGAATTCGCTAAAGTTTGGCCAGGATGCTCAGAATATCTTGTTTGCGCCGTAGCGAAATGGGTATGATCGAATTATTTTTTAACACAATGGCGCCGCCATCACTTTTGTCGACTTTTTTTACAAAGTCGAGATTGATTAAATGAGATTGGTGTGGTCTTAAAAAACCATACGGCTCCAGTATTTCAGCGTATTCGCTAAGTCCTTTTGAAACCATGATTTTTTCGCCTGATTCCAAATGGAAAGTTGTATAAACATTATCAGCTTCGCAACGGACAATCTCACTTACATTAACAATATGAAGCTCGTGCGTTGTTCGTAAAACCAATTTTTTATCCGATTTGTTTTGTGAATTATTTAGTAACAAATCAACCGGGACAGACGACATTTCCTTATTTATTTCCCATAAAGCACGCTCAACTCCAGCTTTGAATTCGAACTCGTTAATTGGTTTTAGAATATAGTCGATAGCGCTGAATTTGATGGCCTGAATGGCAAAGTCGTTAAAAGCGGTGATGAAAATAAGTTTGAAATTTAGTTTTTTTAGTTTTTGCAGAACATGAAATCCAGTTCCTCCCTTTATTTCAATATCGAGAAAAACCAACTCTGGTTCGTTTTTCTCGATTGAAAGAACGGCATCATTCACGTTATCAGCTTGGGCTACAACTTTTACATCAGGGAAATAATCGTTAATTAAAAATTGGATCATCTCCCTAAAACAATCTTCATCGTCAACAATAACTGCTTTAATCATAAACAGAGAATCAGGCTTTAACCTTTTTTTAATGTCAGGTTAACAGTTACCAATGTACCGCTATTTTGTCCATCAACCAAATGCTTGTCCGTAATCGTATAAAATATTTCCAGTCCGAAATTTTTTCTAAGGTTGGCTACTCGTTCTTTAAAAATTTGTAATGCATACGAAATATGATTCCCTTTCTTTCCCGGATTCTCAACTCCTGGGCCATTATCTTCAACCGATATTTTTAGTTGATCATTTACTTTATCAAATAAAATTGAAATAATGCCGGTACCTTCAATTTTTTCAATTCCGTGATTTATAGCGTTTTCAATAAATGGTTGAATTAGCATAGGAGGCAAAAGGATTTCTTCTATGTTTAATTCTTCAGAAATGGTAACAGTGTAGTATAGTTTTGGGCCAAGCCTTAACTGATGAAGGTTCAGGTAGTTTTCCAGTGTTTGTTTTTCTTCCTGAAGTGTAATCCATTCTTCCCTCGAATTTTTAAGAATTGAACGCATAAGCGAAGAGAAACTGCTTAAGTAAAAGGCTGCTTTTCGCCCTTCATTTTTCATCATATAGTTTTGAATGGCCCCTAATGAGTTAAAAATAAAGTGTGGATTCATTTGAGAACGAAGTAATTTCTGCTCCAATTCGGCCTGATGCACCTGGAGCCGTTTACGCCTCAAACGAATAAAAAACCAGCTAAAAACGGCGATAATGAAAAACAGTATACTTCCGCTCCAAATTACCAGGCGTTGATATTTTAAGCTTACATCTTTTAGCTCATTATCGCGGTTAAGAAGCACAATTTGCTGTTCTTTTTGTTCTGTTTCGTAACGGGTTTGTATGTCGATGAGGTGCCGTTGGTTTTCTTCACTAAAAATGCTATCACTGTATTGATGTGACAGATTTGTTAAATACAAGGCTTCTTTATAATTTTCTGTTGATTCCTTAATTTTAGATAATAAATTAAATCCTTCCTTCAAAAAAACTTTGGCGTTAATTGATCGGGCAAGCTGATTGGCTTCATCCAGGAAAACAATTGACTTAGTGTATGCTTTTTTTTCGAACTGGGCTTTAGCGGCACATTGAAGCGAAATGATCAGGTGATATTTATCACCTGTTGAACGCATTAAGGGAATTGCTTTTTCGAAATACGAAACTGCTTCATCTAACTTTTGCTCTTTTAAATATATCATTCCCAGATTGTTATTGCAAAGCGCTATTCCTAAATTTGATTTAGCTTTGAGATTAAACTCAAGCGATCGAATATAATATTGTAGGGCGGAATCAAGCTTCCCCGAAAGTTCATAAGCTTCTCCAATATTGGCATGGTTAACTGCTTGTCCAATGTCGCTGTTCATTGTTCGTTCAATAGCATTCGATTGTTTAAAAACCTCTATTGCTTTGTCGAATTGCTTCATCGCAATATTTATATTCCCAATGCTATTAAGGGCAATACAGGTACTTTTTTTAACTGTATTCGATTTATTTGAAAATTTGCCTGATAATTCAAGAACTTCTATATGATAATCGCTGGCTTTTTTTAAATCGTCTATTCGCCGTGAATTAACACCAAGATTGTTTAAGCTTATCATCATGTTTATAGTGTCGTTATGTAACTTCGACAACTCAAGAGCTTGTAAATGTTCTCGTTCAGCTTCAATCGGTTTGCCAACCTGACGGTACATTACCCCGGCAATATTTATGCACGCTATTTCGTAAGCGAATAGTTTTTTTTGATGGCAATAGTCTGTAAGGTTTTTTAGGGGACCATTTTCTTTATACTTTTCATAATACAAACCGAGATTAATTTGTTGTAAGCTTTTTACTGCATCCTCAATTCCAGAAAGATCAGCGTCGCTTTTACTGATAAGTGAATCGATTGTATCAAAAATTTGTTCAGGTTTTGGATTGGCTTCCAATGACTTAACACTTAAGCAAAGAATCAGGAAAAGAAGGATATTAGCTCTTTTTACCGGCATAAAGTGATTGTTGCTTTAATGTTTGGTTTCTTTGCATTAAATATAAGTCACTTTTACCAATTTGATGGAGGGAAAAAGTAAGTTTTGTCATATTTCCTTGCAATATATTTAATAAGCTTAGAATGTGGAGTGTAGCGAATATATAATTAAAATTTTTCGAAAGCTCCCAACCCAAATAATGCAAAGTCGTACTTTACTGGGTCGTTCGCATCAAATTCACGAAGCTTTGCTGTGATTTCTTCGACTGCCTGCCAATCGTTTTGTGTTCGGGTAAGTAGACCTAATTTCCGGGCAACATTACCAGTATGCACATCAAGGGGCAGCATCAATGCCGAAGTGGGTATTTTTGTCCAAAGGCCAAAATCGACTTTTGAGTAATCTTTTCTTACCATCCACCTCAAAAACATGTTTAGCCTTTTGGCGGCAGCTCCTTTTTCAACATTCGAAACGTGTTTCTCTGTTCGTGTTTGGTGTTCTATCTCAAAAAATATTTTTCTGAAATATTTTAATGAACTATAAACAGAGTTTTCATGTTGGTATCCTTCAGTAAAAACTTGTTCCAATCCTCCATGATTTAAATAGATGTTTTGAAGTGCTTTTATAAAATAGACACAATCAATTCCATTAAATGTGCGGTGTTTGAAATCATGAAAAATGTAATAATCGTCGTTTGTTGAGTTCAGAAGAAAATCAATGGGATTGTTTTGCATTAAATCAACAAGCCTACGGGCATTTCGAATAATTGTAGGCCGTTGACCCCACGCTAATGTAGAAGCCAGAAATCCCGAAATTTCAATATTTTCTTTGGTACTGAAAAGCGCCGGAATTTGAATCGGGTCGGTTTCGATGAATTCTGAACGGTTGAAAAGCTGTATTTTTTCATCGAGAAACGGCTTAATGTTCTCAGACGGATTGATCATGGCGGGAATTATAAATGTATAAATTTGCTAATTATCAATGAACTAAGATTCGATGATGCCATCGCGCATTCGGATAATGGCATCGCTTTGCGAAGCAAAACTTTCGTCGTGTGTAACAATTACCAGTGTTTGATTAAACTTGTCGCGAAGTGTAAAAAAAAGTTGGTGAAGGTCTTCCCTGTTTTTCGAGTCCAGGTTCCCCGAAGGTTCGTCGGCTAAAATAACCGATGGATTATTAATTAAGGCGCGGGCAATAGCTACCCGTTGGCGTTCTCCTCCTGAAAGTTGTGATGGTTTATGGTTGAGCCGATGCGAAAGCCCCAAAAATTCCAGGTATTCTCGTGCCTTTTGTTCTGCTTCTTTTCTTTGTGTTTTGGCAATGTAAGCCGGAATGCAAACATTTTCAAAAGCTGAAAACTCGGGTAATAAGTAGTGAAATTGAAAAACAAAGCCAATTTGACGGTTGCGAAAATCGGCTAGTTGCCTTTCGTTCATTGTCGAAATATTTTGACCGTTGATGATTATATTCCCTGAATTTGGCCTGCTTAATGTTCCAATGATTTGTAAAAGAGTTGTTTTACCGGCCCCGCTTGGTCCCACAATCGAATATAACTTTCTGTCAGGAACTTCCAGGTTAATACCTTTCAGAACCTGAAGGTTGCCAAATGATTTTGTTATGTTTTCAACTTTTATCAACGAATGTTTTTTCAACGACAAACTAAATGTAGGAACCGCTATCGATATTTCCAGCAGCTTTTTCAGCTTCTTTCGATACTTCAGTTTTCACATTGTTAACTTCGGTTTCTATATCGCTTGTGTGATTCTTTATACCTTCTTGTATATCGTTACTTGCTTCTTTCACAGTTTCCTGAATATCACTTGTGTGCTTACGAATACCGTCCTGGATATCGCTTTTTACGTTTTGTATGGTTGAACGGATTTCGTGGATTTCATCACCCAGTCCTCCACCACTTTCGTTAAGTTCTCTCTTTATTTCATTAGTCGCCTTTTGAAATTCTCGCATAGCCTTCCCCAATGTCCGCGCAATTTCTGGAATTGATTTAGCCCCAAAAAGCAACAGGAAAACAAAAATGATTAATACAATTTCTCCTCCACCCATAGCGTGTTATTATTGATTAGATAGTTGGTCATTTTTCAAAACTCAGCAAATATACAAACTTGTTTAGAACAACCTTGTTAATGGAATAAAAAGTAAATGCCTGAAATACGAGTATTCGTGTTTTCAGAAAAGACATATTTTACCAATATTTGTCTCGTAAATGGTTAAAGTCAAAATAAAAATGAACTCCGAATCGTTTCCAAATTGGCATGTTTTATCCGAAATGATTCATAAATACGTAGGGAAATGGTACAACGAATACTGATACTTTCATTGCTATTGGCACTTTCTACGAGTTTTTGTGTAACTGCAAAAAGTAGCAATTACTGCTATCAAAATGCAGTTTTTCGTGATGAGATTAAATCCGTTCAAATGTTTCGGGAAGGGAATGTATTGTCTAGTCCAGTGTACGAGTTGGCTTCTGATGCAAAACTTTTGTTGAAGTTTGATGATCTTTCGGAAGAAGTAAAGAATTATTCATATACCTTAATCCATTGTGATGCGAATTGGAACGAGTCGTTTATTCAACAGAACGAATATCTATCAGGATTTCCTGATAACCCAATTTCTGATTATGCGCCTAGTATAAATACAATTATTAAATACATTAATTACCAACTTGAAATACCAAACCAGGATTGTTCACCCAAATATTCGGGAAATTACGCATTGGTTGTTTTTGAAAATAATAATCGTGAAAATGTTGTTTTGATTCAGCGGTTTTATGTTGTTGAAACTAAAGTTGGGATTGAAGGTGTTGTAAAGAAATCTACTTTTGAAACGTTTAATGGTGAAGATCAGGAGGTTGATTTTAAGATAATTAATGAACAATTAAAATTGATGAACCCACGTGAAGATATTAAAGTTGTTTTGATGCAAAACCGAAGATGGGATAACGCGATTACAAATCTTAAGCCAGCTTATATTCAGGACAATGTATTGGATTATAACTATGATAAGGAAAATGTGTTTCATGGTGGTAACGAGTTTAGGTATTTCGATATTCGAACCACTCGTTTAAATGGGGAGAATGTTGAAAAGGTCACATTCATCAGGCCATATTACCATATAACCCTTGCACAAGATGAAATTCGGGGGAACAAGAAATTTATGCCGTATAAAGAGATGAATGGAAATTATACAATCGAGAGCCAGGACCGGGTAAATGATGCTGATACTGAGTGCGATTATATGTTTGTACATTTTTATCTGAAAATGCCAGCACCTTTGATGGGCGGAACTGTTAATGTTTTTGGTGCACTTACTGGTTGGACGGCCAACAAATCGAACGAGATGAAATGGGATTTTAATGAATCGGCTTATCATTTATCAATGTTATTGAAACAAGGATATTATAATTTTCAGTACATCTATGTGCCTGATGGAGCCAAACAGTACGATTCGGTCAACCTGGAAGGTTCGTTTTATTTAACAGAAAACGATTATCAGATTTTTGCTTATTACCGCGATATTTCGAGTCGTTACGATCGTCTTGTAGGTTATGTGTCTTTAAATTCTACTGTAAAGTAAATTTGTTAGCCTTTGGGTGTTTACCTTACGATTTTCAACGGACTTTCTTCTTTTGCGTAAGGTATTGCAAACGAAAATGTTGATCCCATTCCTGGTTTCGATTTAACAATTAATTCTCCGCCTAAAAGCCTAACGTAATGTTGTGCTATTGAAAGCCCTAAACCAGTACCTTCATAATCTCTTATTGTACGGTTATCCAGTTGGTGGAACCGTTCAAATATTCGGTTCTGGTCTTTTTCAGAAATGCCTATTCCTGTATCGCGAACGTAAAAATAGATATTACCCGAATCTTGAACCTGGTAACCAAATTCAATTTCACCAATTTCAGTGAATTTTATGCCATTATCGATAAGTTTATGAAGAACAGATTGTAACAAGTTTTGATCAGTAACAATTGAAAATTTCGGGTTAGAGTTTTCACAACTTATTTTAAGCCTGACATTACCTTTTTCCAATAAATCTTCGTTGAATTCTTTGTAAAGCATCACCATCATATCGTTGATCCGGCAGGAAATTTTTTTCACAACAAGAGTGTTACTCTCAATCTTAGAAAGGCTGATCATGTCATTTATAAGAGAAAGCAACAATTTCCCATTGTTAATAATTATTTCAACAAATTTATTTTTCTCATCATCATCAAAATCGGGCGATCCAATCATCCTTGAGAATCCAATAATTGCATTCATTGGCGTTCTGATTTCATGCGAAATATTAGCGAGGAAAGCTGTTTTTAAGCGGTCGGCTTCTTCTGCTTTATTTTTAGCTTCCTCTAATTTGAGTTCAGCCATCTTCCTTGTTGTTATATCCCTGGCTAATGATATCACCGAATTTTCATTTAAACGAACGATACGCATCTCAAATAAAGCCGATCCTCCTTCAATTTCGAGGGCATATTCAATGGTTTCAATGCTGTCAAATTCAATGCAATGCTGAATACATTGATAAATTTTGCTTGACATTTTTTCAGAAAAACCAACTTCAAAAATCGAGTTGCCAATAATATCGTCAGGCTTAATTTTGAGCGCTTCTGTAGCCTTAAATACAAAATCCATATATACTCCATCCTTATCGATTATAAAAAATAAATCAGGGATAGCTTCGAGTAAAACCTGGTATTTATGTTTGTTTTCTTCAAGTTCAATTAATTGCTGGTTTATTCTTGTTTGATCTGCAAAAAGGCTTATTATATGATTGTTGGGTAGTTTGATGATGTCAACATCAAAGTATTTGTCAAGTCTTTCCAGGTAAAATGAAAAATGAGTTTTCTGTGAAAAAAGATATTCTTTGTTCCAGTCAAAAGCGCCCCTAAACACTTTAGGTAAAACATCGTTGGCATTCTTATCCTTTAATTCCCGCGAAGTTATTTTAAAAAGACGTTCAAAAGCAAGGTTTGTTTTTTTGATCAAAAGATATGTTGGTGTTCCAATATCGTCGGTTACAGCCTCCATTAGCATCATCCCCTGCGGTAAATTTCGGGCAGCCTGATTAATTAGTTGTTCTGTATTTTCCTTGTGCTGTCGTAAAAAATCGATTTTGTTCTGAAACCGGAATGAAAGAAGTAATGTTAACAAGAAGAATGCAAAAAGGGTTATAAATGGGTTGAGATATGTTGTTTCGGCTTCCCATTTAAAATTTAATACAAAATTAAACAAGTCAGCTTGTTGGGTGTGTACAAGTAATGTTGCAAAAGAAATACCTCCAAAAATGATTAAATCTTTCTTTTTGTCGCTGAAAATCAGAAAGTAAAACATAAATGCAATTAACAACCAAAGCGTATATGGAACCGACTGGTGATTGGGAATAATTGCAATTGAATTGGATATAAAAAATAGGTAAGGAATAACGGGTACAAGTAAAAACACCTTTACGGCCCAGACATAACTTATTTGTCGGAGTCCATAAAGTGCAACTCCAAAAAGGATTATCATCGAAATATCGCCAGGTAAACAAATGTTCGGTGAATTTCCGACAAGGTCGCGAATGAACATAAAAAGACCAATGATAATTCCTGAAACTATAAATATGTGAAAACCAATGACTTTGTAAGTGTCACTTTTTTCCTCAAAATTGTAGCGGTCAGAAATCGATTTATCAGCGGCCTTTAACATGAAATGGTGACAAGTTTTTTTATGAGGCACTAAATATAGTAAAATTTAGTTTCTCGTGTTGAAATACGAAAATTATACGGTAATTGAAAGGTGATTTTTATTAGGGTTTAAACTCCTCAGAAAGTATAGTTTTGCCTAGAGGAATGGAAAAATGTCAATATAACACTTTAATGTATGTCAAAAGGATTTTATAATGTACCTGTAGCAAAGAATGAACCGGTGAAGAGTTATGCACCAGGTTCGCCGGAAAGGGCTGAATTAAAAAAAGCAATAGCTGAATTGAGATCAGTTGAAGTAGATCTTCCCATGGTTATTGGAGGTAAAGAAATTAGAACCGAACGTAAAGTTCGAATTTTTCCACCTCACGAGATTAAACATACTCTGGGTTATTATCATCAGGGAGATGCCTCTCATGTACAAATGGCTATTGATGCAGCTATGGCTGCTCACAAACAATGGAATTCGATGTCGTGGCATCACCGGGCATCAATTTTTTTGAAAGCTGCTGAATTAATAGCAGGCCCATATAGGGCAAGAATGAATGCAGCAACAATGCTTGGCCAATCGAAAAATGCTTTTCAGGCTGAAATTGATGCAGCTTGCGAATTAGCAGATTTTTTCCGTTTTGGCGTTCAATGTATGACTGAGATATATAAAATGCAACCCGAATCAGCTCCAGGTATTTGGAATTACAATGAATTCAGATCGCTTGAAGGCTTTATTTTTGCATTAACTCCATTTAATTTTACTTCTATTGCAGGTAATTTGCCGGCAGCTCCTGCCATGATGGGCAATGTTGTCGTTTGGAAACCCTCGAAAACTGCAGTTTATTCAGCTGCTGTTATCATGGATATTCTTCGCGAAGCTGGCTTGCCTGATGGCGTTATAAACCTGGTGTATGTTGGAGGTCAGGCAGCTGCTGATGTTATTTTTAATTCTCCTGATTTTGCCGGAATCCATTTTACTGGTTCAACCGGAGTATTTCAGGGAATGTGGAAAACTATCGGCGAAAATATTCATAAATACAAATCATATCCGAGAATTGTTGGCGAAACTGGCGGAAAAGATTTTGTTTTTGCTGATCCAACTGCTGATCCGCAGGCGTTGGCAATCGCATTATTGCGCGGAGCTTTCGAATATCAGGGACAAAAGTGTTCTGCAGCATCAAGAGCCTATATTCCACGAAGCATCTGGAACGAGGTAAGCTCACGTTTAGGAAATGAACTGGCAACTGTAAAAATGGGCCCGCCCGAAGATTTCACCAATTTTATAAATGCTGTAATCGACGAAGCTTCGTTCGATAAACTTGCTGGTTTTATTGAAAAGGCTAAGAATGACGCAGATGCAGAAGTTATTTTTGGTGGAAAATGTGATAAATCAGAGGGTTATTTTATTCAACCAACGGTTATTCTTGCTAAAACCCCTGATTATATTACAATGGTTGAAGAATTATTTGGGCCTGTTTTAACCATTTATGTCTACGAAGACGAAGAAATAGATAAAATGCTTGATATTCTTGATAATACTTCAATTTACGCACTTACCGGCGCTATTTTCTCTCAAGACCGATACAACATTGAGCGAATTGCAAAACGTTTAAACAATGCTGCCGGTAATTTCTATATTAACGATAAACCGACTGGTGCTGTTGTTGGCCAACAGCCATTTGGCGGTGCCCGTGGCTCAGGTACAAATGATAAAGCTGGATCAATATTTAACTTCTTACGCTGGACATCGATTCGAACAATAAAAGAAACTTTTGTTTCGTCAAAGAGCTATACTTATCCAAACTTTGCTCCGGATAAAGAATAATCATTTTAATGCAAAAAGTGGGATGAAAATTTTCGTCCCACTTTTTTTTTGGTTTCGAAAGCTTTATTTTTGTTCAAAATTATTGCTATGAACGCCAAAGTTTTAGGATTTAAAATTATTAGTATATTCATTAATAAGTACACGGTTTTGTTAGCCGCGTTTGTTGTTTGGATTATGTTTTTTGATGACAACAACTGGCGTCAGCATCAGAAAAACCTGAAAGAATTAGCACAGCTTCAGGAACAGGTTAACTTTTATAAACACAAAATTGAAGACGATAAACGCCGGTTATACGAACTTCAAACTAATGACGAAAACCTGGAGAAATTTGCCCGTGAACAGTTTTTTATGAAAAGAGCTAATGAAGATGTTTACGTGATCGTTGAAGAAAATTAGTTTTTTTATTATTTACTCATTTCCAAAGTTATTTCAATTGTTTGCTAAAGATTTGGTTCATAGATTTTTATCTTCTGTTTCTGTTAATTTTAATAAAATTTACTAAAATCATTTAATGTTTTTTGATTAACCGTTGAGAATTCTTATATTTCTTCTATGAATAAATAAGAATGAATATCAACACGAACATATTTAAAATTGAATCAAACCATGTAACTCCGCAGCAAGGTAATATTCTTATTGCTGAACCTTTTTTGCCTGGGAGTTATTTTAACCGTTCGATTATTATTTTGGTTTCGTGTAATACTGATGGCGCTGTCGGGTTTATTTTAAATAAAAAGGTCGATTTCCCGATTGATGATTTATTAACAGATTTTCCTGAATTTGATTCGGATATTCACATTGGCGGACCTGTGGGGACCGACTCTATTTATTTTATCCATACTCTTGGGAAATCAATTCCAGGTAGCCTTCATGTGAAAGAAAACTTATATTGGGGAGGCGATTTTGAAGCTTTGAAAACTCAAATCAAATTAGGGATTGTTGATCGGTCGCAAGTAAGGTTTTTTTTAGGATATTCAGGGTGGTCTGCCGGTCAGTTGGAAGAGGAGATCAATGAGAATTCGTGGCTGGTTGCTGATTCTCTGATAGCTGACCTAATGAATAATGAAGAAGAAAATATGTGGGTGCAGGCTGTCAGGTCGATGGGAGGAAAGTACTCTATGTGGGAGAATTTTCCTGAGAATCCTTCACTTAATTAATTGTAAACTGCTTAAATAGTTCACTTATCTTTCGTGTGATGTTGTTAAAATACCTTTTTCCACCAATTCCGATTATCCAACGAATTCCCTGAATAGCGTTTACAGTAAAAATTTCATCGGCTTTATTTAGTCGATCAATGGTTATTGCTTCATCTTCAGAATAAAATAAGTTAAGTTTGTTACAAATGTCTATGATTAGCGGTTTTGTAATGTCTTCATAAGCTCCACTATTGCCCGATACTCCCCAAACGGTTGTTCCGCTAATTAAATAAATATTCGAATAGGGAGTTTCGAGAACGAAATCAGAAGTGCTTATTATTAAAAAATCGTCTATTGTTGTTCCCCTCCGGAAACTTTCAGCTATTTCCCAATATGGAGTCGATCCCAGAGCTATTGTTGACAATGATGAAACAGGTTTTTGAATTTTATCGAAAATTTCCGCAAAAAGTCCTTTTTCATTTAGTTCAAAATCAGCAGTTTCTGTAGTTTCTGAATGTATAGTGTAGCTAATTTTTTTTTCTGAGAATTTGAACGACAAAGAAACTTTAGCACCCAAAAAATGCTTATTTTTTGTTAACGTTCGTTCCATTTGACGTTTTAAATAAGCCCCGTCATTTTCGGTTAGTTCTGGGAATTGTTGGTTGAAAAGTAAAAATTTAAGTTTAATGATTTTGAGTGTCTCTTTAAAAAAAGGGAAGCTGGTACGAACAGCTCTGAAATGTTCTGTAAATCCAGGTGATTGTGTTTCCTGAAATGAAATGTTGAATTCGTCAAACATTAAGAATATACCGTTTGTCAAAATAAATTTTCCTTTCTCCATTATATTCAGGATGATAAATTCAGGATTAAATTAAACGGAAAAGCTTGTCAAGAAAAGTTTCGAACAAGGGTGGATTTACAAGAATTGGAAAAATAAAACCAAATAATGCACCCAGAAAATGCGCATCATGAGCCACATTGTCTTTTTGTTTAGTGCTCATTTGGTATGAATAAATGAGGTAGAGCGCTGCAAAAATAATTCCTGGTATTGGAAGAATCATAAAAAACAGGATTTTATTCCAGGGATCAAAAAAGATTGCTGCAAACACAATTGCAGCAACTGCGCCTGAAGCTCCTACTGCGTTGTAATAAAAATCATTCCGGTGTTTAATAAGTGCATATAAATTCGAAACCAGGATACCTCCAAAATACAAAAGGAAATAATAGAGTATATGGTTGTTCCCAAAATATTCTTTGAAGTAAGATTCGATAGCTTCTCCGAAAGAATAGAGAACAATCATATTTACTAATAAATGTTCCCAGCTGGCATGGATAAAGGCATGGGTTATTAGCCGGTGATATTCATTTTTATGAACTATTTTACTGGCATTAAACTGAAGCTGGTCCATGAGTTTAGGTGAATTAAATGCTGCGTAAGATACAGCTACAGAGATGATAATGAGAATAATTGTCATGAAGCGGAATTTAAGTTAATGTAAGATTCGGTAAACCATTTCGCGCTGTAAATCAGCGGGTGATGCTGCATTATTGCCAAAGCCTTTTGAACGCATATCGTATTCGCGTAATATACTTATAACCTCAACCAGTTTTTTGATGTTATAGTTTTTTGCCGCAGCCAAATATGTTTTAACAAAAAATGGATGAACTTGTAATACTGAGGCTACATTGTTTTGCGATTTATCTTCTAAAAAGTGGTAGGTCAGTATTTTAGTGAAATACGAAAAAAGTGATGAGATAACAACAGGAACTGGGTTGGATGCGGGATTTGCTCCGAAGTAATTGATGATGCGGTTGGTTTTTAAAAGGTCGCGTTCTCCTAAAGCATTTTGTAGTTCATAAACATTGAATTCTTTGCTTATTCCAATGTTTTTTTCGACATGATCGGGAGTGATTTGAGTCCCTTGGGGAAGCGAAATAATTAGCTTATCCAGTTCATTGGCAACTTTACTTAAATCAGCCCCCAGATATTCCGAAATCATGGCAGCAGCCTGAGGCGTAATAGTATGGTGTTGTACCTTTAAGTAGGAAGAAATCCAGGTAGGAAGCTGATTTTCGTAAATTTTCTTTGACTCAAACAATACTCCTTTTTGTTCAATAAGTTTCGCAAATGTTTTTCGTTTGTCGAGCGTTTTATATTTATAGTTGATAACCAGTATCGTGGAGTTTAGCGGATTTTTTGCATAAGGCTCCAGTTCCTCAATTTTTTTGATATTTTGTGCCTCACGAACAATAATTACCTGATAGTTCGACATCATTGGAAAACGTCGCGCATTGCCCATAATTGCGTCTGGTTCAATATCTTTTCCATAAAGAACAGTTTGATTAAAACCTTTCTCCGCTTCGGTTAAAACATTATCGGTAATGTAATCACTTATTTTGTCAATAAAATAGGTTTCTTCTCCCATCAGAAAATAGATGGGATGGTATATTTTTTTCTGAAGGTTACCAATTATTTCTTCGTAAGTCATTCTGACTAATAGTTAGAATTTCAGGTGTTTTACTGATTCTCCGTTATTTCGTATTTCGAGTAAGGCCTCAATACCCGTTTCAAGATGTTCGTGAACAAAATTGTTTGTTACAATCTTGTCGCTGGCTTCAGTTTTTACTCCTGTGGAAATCATTGGCTGGTCGGATACCAGCAATAATGCTCCTGAGGGTATTTGATTGTAGAAACCAACAGTAAAAATTGTTGCAGTTTCCATATCGATTGCCATTGCACGCGATTTCTCAAGATATTTTTTAAAGCGCTCGTCATATTCCCAAACACGTTTGTTGGTTGTGTAAACAGTGCCGGTCCAGTAGTCGCGGTTCCGGTTACGTATAATGTGTGAAACAGCCCGTTGCAGGTTAAAAGCTGGAAGTGCAGGTATTTCTGGCGGTAGATAATCGTTGCTTGTTCCATCGCTACGAATGGCTGCTATTGGTAGAATAAAATCTCCAAGTTGATTTTTTGGTTTTAGCCCTCCGCATTTACCAAGGAAAAGCACTGCTTTCGGATGGATTGCACTTAATAAATCCATAATAGTTGCGGCATTAGGGCTTCCCATTCCGAAATTTATAATTGTAATTCCTTCGGCACTCGCATTTGGCATATTCTTATCTTCGCCCAAAATTGGAACGTCGAATTTTTTGGCAAACATATCGACGTATAGATTGAAGTTTGTCAGCAAAATAAGGTCAGTAAATTGATCGAGTGGCCGGCCTGTATACCGGGGCAACCAGTTTTCAACGATTTCTTCCTTTGTTTTCATAAATTAATTGCCTAAAGTTCAAAGGTTGAAGTGACTAGTGTTGGATACAGGTGAACTTTAAGTATTCCGAACTTTATGCACTCCAATCTTTTATACTATTTTTACAAAAATACAAACTTTGTTGGCATCGTCATGCAAAAATTAAACTTGCCCGAATTTTCTTTCAGAATAAAAACTGAAAACGATAAAATGTTTATTTTCGATGCGATTCGGAAAAAATTTGTTCGCTTAACTCCTGAGGAATGGGTTCGACAAAATTTTGTACAATTTCTTATTTCTGTAAAAAATTTTTCATTTTCTCTTATCGCAATTGAAACCAGCGTTGAAATAAACAATAATCAGCAACGAGCTGACTTGGTTATATATAACCGTTTGGGTGTTCCAATACTTATTGCCGAATTCAAATCTCCTGATGTTAAAATAAGTCAGCAAACCTTCGATCAGATTGTTCGGTACAATATGCGACTAAAAGTTCCATTTCTCGTGGTTAGCAATGGGCTTGATCATTATTGCTGCAAGATAAATTATTCGGAGAATTCGTATGCTTTTATTTCGGAAATTCCTGATTTCAAAGATATTATATTGTAACGGCCACAGTAGTTTGAAGCAAAATATCAATTACTCATGGTCATTTTTCATATCATTTCTATTGTTGTTTTTTCATTATAATTTCCATTCGTGCTAAAGCTAAATCGAAATTGTCGGTAATGTTTGAAGGCCCAATTAAAACGTGTACCCCGCCCTTTTCAAGCTCTTCTCTAACTTCGGGTTGAACGCCCGACAAAATGATTTGGATTCTTCTCGATTTTAAGTCCTTAATTGTTGCCTTCAGGTTACGCAAACCAGTTCCGTCGATAAATGGGACATGGCGCATTCGGATAATAACTACTTTTGATGTTTGGCTAATATCTTTCAGGGTTTCTTCGTATCGACGCGCTGCTGCAAAGAAGAAAGGACCGCTGATCTCGAAAATTTCAACTCCTTTCGGAATATCGGCATAGTTTTCAAGAGTATCTGATTCACTTTCAAGAGAGATGACTTTGCTTAAATTTGACATGCGTTGCATAAATAACAATGCAGAAAGCACAACTCCCACTTCAATGGCGACAGTCAGGTCGATGAAGACAGTGAGGATGAATGTACTTAATAGAATAAAGATATCGTATTTATGGCCTTTCAATATTGAAAAGAAGGTTTTCATTTCGCTCATATTGTATGAAACAACAATCAAAATCCCGGCAAGGCAAGGCATAGGTATAAGTAGTGCCCATTTGCCAAATACCAGCATGATTAATAAAAGAGTAACCGCATGAATTATTCCGGCAATAGGAGTGCGGCCATTATTTTTTATGTTGGTTGCCGTACGTGCAATGGCTCCTGTTGCTGGTATTCCGCCAAAGAAAGGAGTAACAATATTGGCGACTCCTTGTGCGATAAGTTCGGTATTCGACCGATGGTTGCTACTGATCATACCATCGGCGACTATGGCCGATAGCAACGATTCGATAGCTCCAAGCAAGGCAATGGTTAGTGCAGGTTGCATATATTGCCCCAGCTGGTTGATCTGAATATGTGGAAATGTAAGTGAAAAACTACGTGGTATCGACCCAAAAACACTTTCGATAGTATTTACATGTACACCGAAAACAGCCACAATCGTTGTCATTACTATTATAGCTATAAACGATCCGGGAACTTTGGGTATAATTCGTCCTGAAAATACAGTGATAATTATTGTTCCAAGTGTAATTATAAGGGCCGAAGGATTGAAATCTTGTAATTGTTGAAAGTATACTTCCCATTTTCCAATAAATTCAGCCGGGAGTTTATCGATAGGTAACCCAAGTGCATCTTTTACTTGGGTCGAAAATATAACAAGTGCAATTCCACTGGTGAATCCGACAATTAACGGGTGAGGAAAGAATTTCAGTATCGATCCCAAACGAAGGAATCCAAATGTAATGAGCATAATCCCTGCCATTATGGTCGAAATAATCAGCCCATCGAAACCATATTTTTGAATGATTCCGTAAACGATAACTATAAATGCACCGGTTGGACCTCCAATCTGGACACGACTACCACCCAGAAGCGAAATGATAAAACCCGCAACTACTGCTGTAATAATACCTTTTTCAGGAGAAACCCCAGAGGCAACGGCAAATGCAATGGCCAACGGCAAGGCTACAATTCCAACAATTATTCCGGCAAAAATGTCGTTTGTCAAATTTTTATTCAGCAAACCTTTTTTATAAAGACTCCATGTTTTTGGAAGAAAAATTGGTTCCATTACGTTTTAAAATTTTGAAGGTGCAAAAGTATACGCTAATTCGGTCGATGCTTGTTCCTTGATCAATTATTTACTGTTTCTTTACAATATCTTCTGAAACATCAACTCATTTTTCCAGCCATTTAATGTTCTGCGCCATTCTTTTTTCACTCCAACAAGCTCAAATCCTACCTTTTTAAATAAGTGGATACTGGTAATGTTGTCCTCGGTAATGTTGGCATAAAGTTGGTGCATACGAAGATAGTCGGAAGCATAGTTGCAAAGTAGTTCAAGCGCATTGGTTGCATATCCAAGTTTTCGGTCATTTTTGCTGTGGATCAAAATTCCGATACCTGCCCTGAAATGAAATGGATCAAAATCGAATAAATCAATTGCTCCCACAGGAATACCTTCGAGGGTTTCAATAATCATCCGAATTTGTTTGCTTTCGTAAATATCACGTTGAGAATCTTTGATATATTTAGCAAGGATGTATTTAGAGAATGGTTCGAATGTGTTACTGATTTCCCAAATTTCAGTATCGTTTTCCCATTCAAATAAAATGTCAATGTCTTCGGGTTCGAGTGCGCGAAGACGGATTTTGCCGTATTCAAGTTTTATTGAATTCATGATTGTCCTATTTTTCTCCAGGCTTTTAATGTTATTTCAAAATCGGTAAAAATTCGATAATCTTTTGCGTACAGCATATTTAATTCATCTTTTTTCTTTTGCGTAATTGTTTCAGAAAGAGCTGAAACCGGAGATAGAATTCCTGGCTTAATTATAGGAAGATGGTTATTCGATCCGCTGCAATAACCTACCATACTTTTTTGCCCTGAAAAAACCGACAGTAAATTCTTGTAAAACAAAGATAATGAGAATATTTTCCAGATAATAAAAGGAGATAACAATAATAGGATAATTGATGCAATTAAATCGAAAATACGTTTATTGTGCCTATTTTTTTCTTTTAGAATGGAATTTATGTGAACAATATACATGTCGCCGGCAGTTGATATTGAATTGCTCCCAATTATTGAAAGGCTTTCGGGTGGAGCAATTTTATAGTCAATATCCATATCGTTTAACTCCAGCATAATACGAATAATCTCCTGAGATGGAATGTCCTCTGATGAAAAAATGAGTTCGTCAATCTTATTTATCCTGATAATTTCCTGTAGCTGATTTATATTTCCAAGGTAAAAATGCTGATGGATCGATTCGTTTGGAGAAACATATCCGGTAATATCAAACTTCAGTTCTGATTGGGCAATTAAACTTGCAACCCTTGCCGATTCTTTTTGCGCAGCAACAATTGCAATACGTTTTTTGTGGTCAAGCTCAAATCCTGATAATTTAAACTTATTTAAAGCATAACGGTATAACGGCAATGAAATGAAAGCCCAGGATGAACCAAGCAACAATAGGGCCCTGGAGTATCGTAAGGTCTCATCAATCAATGAATAAAACACCAGAATTGATATTGTTCCCCAGGTTAGTCCTTTAAATATTCTTTTGAACTGGATGTTTTTACGATAACCACCATTAATCCATATACAAAAAAGCCAGATAAGAATGTAAATCGGAACAGCAACATGCAAATATTCAGGTGGATAATATCCACGTTCAAATTTATAATTTTCCCAAGCTGGCAGTATTGTGGCAAATCCAGAGTAAATTATAAGGGCATCGATTATGGGAAGCATAATCGCATTAAAAAATCTGACTACAATAGATATAAACGCCCTAAAATAAATAGCTATATTGATTAGAAGAGCGAAACGGCGTGCATTTCCTTTTGAGAAATGTTTCCCGGCGAAAATAATCATCGCATTGTAAAAAACCTTAACGTAGTTGATGCTGCTTTTTTTAGTGCTTTCCCCTTTGTAATGAATGATGGTAGTATTGGGGAAGTAATAGTTTTTGTATCCGCCAAGTGTAATTCTGTACGATAAATCAATGTCTTCTCCATACATGAAGTAATCTTCATCGAGTAAACCAACCTTGTTGAGTGTTTCACGTCGTAAAAGCATAAAAGCTCCGGCTAAAACTTCAATTTCATGTATTTGATCATTATCAAGATATCCAAGGTGATACTTTCCAAATCGTTTTGATCGGGGGAACAAGCTTGAGAATCCGAACATTTTCCAGAATGCAACTTCGGGCGTAGGCAACCCTCGTTTCGATTCAGGCAAAAACTTTCCTTTACCATCAATCATTTTAACGCCAAGAGCGCCGGCATCGGGGGTTTTATCCATGAATCCAACAATTTTAAGGAAGCTGTCTTCTTCAACAACTGTATCGGGATTTAGCAATAGTATATATTCACCTTTGGCGATTTGGATCGCCTGGTTGTTTGCTTTCGAAAAGCCTATATTTTCTTTATTGGCAATCAGGATTACTTCAGGAAATTTTTCCTCGACCATTGAACACGAACCGTCAACAGAATTGTTGTCAACAACAATAATTTCTGAACTAAGCTTTTCTGCTGCTTTTAATGTTGAGTGGAGGCATTGTTCCAGAAAGTATTTAACATTATAGTTGACTATTACAACTGTTAACTTCATTTTCTTGTACATTTACCGCATTAATGAGTCTTCAAAATTCATTCGGTTCAGAATCGATCGTCCCAGTGTAACCTCATCAGTGTATTCAAGTTCGTCGCCAATAGAAACACCCCTTGCAAGGGTCGATATTTTAAGGTCGTAGTTTTTCAGTTTCTTATAAATAAAAAAGTTTGTGGTGTCGCCCTCCATTGTTGTGCTTAAGGCAAGAATTATCTCGTCGGTGTTTCCTTCTTCAACACGTTTAACAAGCGATTCAATTTCCAGGTCAGAAGGTCCGATACCATCCATGGGCGAAATGATTCCACCCAAAACATGATATAACCCTTTGAATTGCTGAGTGTTTTCAATCGACATTACATCTTTAATGTTTTCGACAACGCATATAATTGCAGGATTTCTCGATGAATTTGCGCAGATACTACAAATATCTGTATCTGAAATGTTATGACAAACTTTACAGTGTTTAATTTCATTTCGGAGTTGGACGAGGCTGTTTGCAAAAATTTCTACTTCCTGCTCATCTTGTTTGAGCAAATGCAAAACAAGACGAAGAGCTGATTTTCGTCCGATGCCCGGAAGTTTTGCAAATTCATTTACTGCATTTTCAAGAAGTCGAGAAGGAAACCGGTCGATATACATAGATCGAATTTTTTACAGCCCAAATTTAATCAGCGATTTTGAAAATTCGGAACTCGTGTATTTTTTTACTGACTTATTTCATCAGGTATTTGGCTACAGTGGAAAGTACATCATCCATACGTATTGGTTTTACCAATACTTCGTTGCAGCCCGATTCGAGGCATTTTTGTTTGTCTTCGGCCATGGCATAGGCTGTTTGAGCAATAATTGGTAAATCATGGTTGCTTTTTCGTATTTGTTGCGTAGCATCATAACCATTGATTTCAGGAAGTTGTATATCCATTAAGATAAGATCAATCTTCGAAGTTTGATAAAGCTTCAATACGTCTATGCCATCTTTGGCCCAAACGATGTTTGCTCCTGCTTTATGTAAGATGCTGTATAAATACTCATAATTATTTGGAGTATCTTCAGCAATCATGATTGTAAAATCTTTAAAATTATACAGTGGCGATTGGGATGGTTTGGAATTGGCTGTTTTGACCATCGGAATTTTTATTTTATCGTATGGAATGGTTAGCAGGAATGTACTGCCTTCTTCTTCAATTGATTGTACAGTAATGTCGCCACCAAGTAAAATGGCCAGGTCTTTGCATATCGATAAGCCAAGTCCTGATCCGGAATGGTCGTATTTGCTATTATTTTCGGATTGAGTGAAGCGTTTAAATATGTTTTTCATTTCAGAAGGTGAAATACCTTTTCCTGTATCCGATACATAAAATTGAATTTTACTTTCACTTATTATTTGGTACCCAATTTCTATGTGCCCGCGTTCGGTGTGCCGTAAGGCGTTGATGAATAGATTGTTGATTATTTGTTTTAATCGGTGTGTATCGGTGAAAATTACATTGTGGTGTGCCTCTGTTGGGATATGAAATATCAGGTTGAGATTCGTTTTATCTCTTCGTTTCAGAAAGTTATTGTAGGTAAGTTCTAATTCAGTAAAAAGTTCATTAAGCGCACAAGCTTCTTTTCTAAGTTTTAGTTCGTTAGCTTCAATTTTCGAAATGTCAATAATATCGTCAATAAGGCGAAGTAAGGATTGACTGTTTTCTTCAATAATCTCCGAATACTTTTTTCTTTTTTGTTGAGAGAGGTTTTCATTTTTCAAAAGTTCGGTGAAACCAATAATCGAATTTATAGGAGTACGAATTTCATGACTCATGTTGGCAATAAAATTATTTTTGTAATTGTTTGCCAGTTCTGCGTCTTGCTTGGCTTTTTTAAGGTCTTTTTCAATTTTTTTCAGGTAAGATATATTTTCAGCAATCTTAACGTAATGGGTTATAGTCCCAAAAGCATTTTTAATTGGTGAGATACTGGCTAGTTCCCAAAAGAATTCTCCGGTTTTCTTCCGGTTTTTAAATTCGCCTTGCCATTCGTTTCCTGAGCTTATAGTCTTCCAGAGTTTTTCATAAAATGCCTGGGATTGAAATCCTGATTTCAAAATGCTGGGTTTTTTTCCTAGTATCTCCTGGTCTCTCCACCCGGTTATTTTGCAAAATGCAGGATTGAAAAATTCAATATACCCGTTTTTATCAGTAATAAGAACCGATATTGGGCTTTGCATAATGGCCTGATAAAGCTTTTTAAATTCATTTTCCGATTTCTTTTCTTCTGTAATATCACGATGTGTTCCAAGCATGCGTATAATTTGTCCGTTCTCATCTCTCATCGCCGTTGCCCGGCTCCTTATCCAAATGTAGTAACCGTTTTTATGCTTCATTCTGAATTCTGCTTCATAGATTCTTCGGTCACTTTTCATGAAATTATCGATAAATAAAATCATTCTGTCCTTATCTTCAGGATGTAGAAGATTTTCCCAAACCAGAATATTATCCTGAATCTCGTCAGGATAATACCCAAGTATAGCTTTCCATTTCTTTGAATAAAAAGTTTTCCCTGTTAGTACAAAAAAATCCCAAACTCCAAGATCGGCAGCTTCCATGGCCATTTCGTAGCGTTTTTCGCTTTCAATTAGTTTCGCTTCAATGTCTTTTTGTTCGTTAATGTTCCGAAGTATGAGTAAAACAGTTTGAGCGTTTTCGGTAGAACTAGCTTCAAATGCGGTGGATAATTTCCACCAGTTATGAGATTCGTTTTTTGGAATAACAAGTTCTGCCGATTTCCTTTCATGATTATGGAATGTGGATAGTACTAGTTTGGAAATGTACTCTGAATTATCCCCAAAAAGCTGGCTCTCATTTATTGTTTTGAGCAATATGTTGGTCGAATTGTATGCAAATGCTTTGTTAAAATTTCCTGACACATAAACGATTTGCAAATTACGGTCAACCCTGATAAGTATTTCATTAAGTTTTTCAGGAAGGGTTTTTTCCACTATCTTTTGAGATTGGGAAAACTCCTGAAAACTCAGGATTGTATTTCCTGAATTTAGTGGTGTAATAGAAAGAATCAGTTGACTTTTTTTTCGGTTAAACACCAAATTGTGAATAGATTTTGACTTTAACGCTGTTAGCACCTCTTCTTCGAAAAATTGTCTAATCTTATTTTTTAATTTTTCGATTAATTCGCTTATATGTTGGTTTTTATCGAGTTGCTCTTTTCTTAATATCAGGTTTACTTGACCCGAAAATTCTTCTATTTCCAGGTTTTTGTTAAGTATTATATATCCTGAAAGTGATTGCGTTGCATCAAAAAAAAGAAACATGGCCTAGATTTTTACTACTTTAAATTTAAAAAAAATAATACCTTAAAACATAATAGTTTGATATTTTTCTGTTAAAGGAAATCAAAGTACTAAAACATCCATAGGTTGCTTATTTCAACTTACTTTAAAATGACCTGTTAATAGAGAAACCGTTTTATTTTTTGAGTTGGAGTTTTTTCAAACGGAATTGGCTGTAATACAATTTTTTGAATTTGAGAGAACTTGTTAAGTTCGATATTAACTTTTGCCTGTATTTCTTTCAAAATTTCTTCGGTTTTCTCGTTCAGGTAAGATACCGCTTCTGATTTCATAAACTGATATTTCTTCTCAAGTTCTTCCATGTTAAGATGTACCATGGCTACCAGCCTACCCTTTTTTTCAATCACCAACGATTCAACAACATATTCCATCCGGTTGATCAGCGATTCTATTTCTTCAGGATAGATATTTTCACCACTCGATCCAATAATCATATTTTTTAAGCGGCCTTTGATGTAAAGGTTCCCATCTTTATCAAAACATCCCAAATCACCAGTTTTGAGCCATCCATCGGAAGTAAACGCATTTTGGGTTAGTTCTGGCTCTTTGTAGTAGCCAAGCATTACATTCTCTCCTTTACCTTGTATTTCGCCAAGCCCGGTTGCCGGATCAGCATGGGCAATTCTAATTTTAACTCCTTCCACGGGATGCCCTGTTGATAAAAATCGTGTTTTCCCTACTCCGGCCCCTGCCAGTAAGGGAGACGATTCGGTCATTCCATAACCAATAGCCAACGGGAAACCACCTTCCATGAGGAACCGTTCTACATTGTTGTCGAGTTTGGCACCACCAACTCCAAAAAATTTCAATTCGCCACCAAATGTACTTAATAATTTTTTTGAAGCCGATTTGTGTATTAGTTTCCTCCCCACAGAGGTTTTATACAAATTTCTGGTAACAAATTTTTTGTTGATTTCTGAAAGAATTTTTGATTTGTAAATTTTTTCAATAATCAGAGGAACAACAAGCATTATTGTTGGTTTAACTTGTTGTAAGGCTGTGAGTAATATTGATGCAACCGGTGGTTTTCGCAGATAATAGATCGTTGCGCCATATTTTACAGGCATAATCAATCCAAGTGTATTTTCGAAAGTATGAGATAACGGTAGAACTGACAAAAACCTGTCTCCAGGGACAATTTCCTGGATAATAAAACTTTGCTGTGCTGTCCATACAATGTTTTTGTGCGATAGCATAACTCCTTTCGACTTGCCTGTTGTGCCCGAAGTATAAATAATAGAACAAATATCGTTTTCTTTAATATCTTCATACTCAAAATCTGCTACAGCAATATGTTGTTTCGCCAGAGAATTCGCCAATTCAAAATTTTCAATATGAATCGTCGGTATTTGAATATCCTGATCTAATTTCTGGCGGAGTGTTTCTGAAACGAAAATGGCTGATACTTCGGCGTGTTCAAGGATGTTTTTGATTTCGGTTGGATGAAAATCCGGGAGAATTGGCACTACAACTGCTCCAATAATGGTGGTCGCAAAAAAAGCTATTCCCCATTGGGGCATATTTAAACTCAGAATGGCTACTTTATCACCTTTTTTTATTTTTATTGCCTGAAGCTGCAATGCAACTTTCTTTACTTCTAATTCAAGTTGACCATAAGTGAGATTTCCCTCACCAACAAATACCAGCGATTGATAATCTGCAAAATCTTTAAAACTAGCCTGCAACATAGCAGGAATCGTTAATACCTCTAATCTCTTCATCCTGAGTTTTTAAATTGCTGACATCCAAACAAATTTTGTTTCAAAAGTATTAAAATGTTCTTTACAACATCAATTGATTAACACTTATTAGTATTATTCAGTAGGAAAATAGCCTGGTTTTAGCTGTCGGTTTTGAATTCTGGAATTATTTCGTCGGAGTTTTTGGTGATTCTCCGGAATATAGTTTGTTCCTTTATAAATATTAGTTTTTTATCTTAAAATCTGCGCATTAGCATTTCCCTCTTTTTTGAGTGTCTCAACGAAATGGAATAGCCATTTCGTTATTTTAGGTTTGGATGAGCTTTTGCTCTTATGGCTATTCCATTTTATTTGTTTTGTCAACAATACTTTAATGTAAATTGTGAAATAAATTGACTGTTTTATTCTTCAAACGCTTTTTGTTGATGTAACTTTGAGACTAAATGAATGAAGAAGAAATCATAAAGAAAACGACCCATTACATCGAAAGTGTTTTTCGATTGGAAGGTAGCGGTCATGATTGGTTTCACGTCGTCAGGGTTCGCAATATGGCATTAAGAATCGGAAAGCTTGAAGTTTGCGATTTGTTTGTTGTTGAAATGGCAGCTTTGCTTCATGATTTGGATGATTGGAAATTAATTGATTCGAATGCAAATAATGGGGATAAAGGGAATAAAGCAGAAAATTGGTTAAAGCGGAACAGCATTCCTGTAAATATTTCTGACCATATATTAAGCGTTGTTGATGAAGTTTCGTTTAAAGGTGCTGGGATTGCAACGCCGGTAAGTACAAAAGAATCGGCAATTGTGCAGGACGCCGACAGGCTCGACGCTATTGGTGCTATTGGTATAGCCCGTACTTTTTCTTATGGTGGATACAAAAACCGTTTGATTTATGATCCCTCGGTATTACCTGTTTCTCACCATAGTTTTGAGGAATATAAAAGTAATAATGCTCCAACAATCAATCATTTTTACGAAAAATTATTGTTGCTGAAAGATAGAATGAATACCGAAACAGCTAAAAATATTGCGGAAAAAAGACATAAATTTATGGCAGGCTATTTAGACCAGTTTTTTGATGAGTGGGAAGCCATAAAATAAAAAAAACTTCAAAAAACATTTAAGCTATGAAAATTGAACATATTGCAATTTGGACAAGAGATTTGGAAGGCATGCGTAATTTTTATACGCATTACTTTAGCGCCATGTCGGGATCGGCTTATTTCAACCATTCTAAAGAATTTCGTTCATATTTTTTGACATTTGAAAGTAGCGCCAGGCTCGAATTGATGGAAATGCCTACTGTTGTTAACAGTAAAAATGATTACAGGAAACATTATATTGGCATGGCTCACCTGGCATTTAAAGTTGGATCGCGTGAACGTGTCGATCAGATTACTGAAATGTTACATCAGGATGGATTTGAAGTCATCAGTTGGGGACGAATGACTGGTGACGGATATTATGAAAGTGCTGTCTTTGATCCTGAAAAGAATCGGGTTGAAATTATGGCATAACAGGCAATAATGTCATTGGGGGTTAGTCGTTAAATTTTCTAATGACTAATCGCTGATGCCTATTTACGTTTAGGTCGTTTTTTGTAGTTTTCGGCTGCATATCTGAGCTGTTCGTACCATTCCTCTCCATATTTTCGAATCAATGGTTCCTTTAGGAAAATGTATAAAGGCAGTTGCTCTTTTAAGCCACATTCCCTGCCTGGTTTGCAAATATCAATTTCCTGGTAATTAACAGCGTCAAAACGTTTGTATTCGGTTATTCGGATTGGATACAGATGACATGAAACTGGTTTGCGAAAAGATGTTTTTCCCTCCATAAATGCTTTTTCAATAGCACATTTCAGAATGCCACTTTCTTCAAAAGAAAACACACATTGCCGGTTATTAACCAATGGCGTTACCAAATCGCCATCGAGATCGATAACGGAGAAACCTTGTTTCCGGATTTTTTCCTTGTTTTTTTCTTCAAGATATGATTCAAATGCAGGGTAAGCTTCCTGCACGGCTTTTACTTCTTCGGGGGTAACTGGTGCTCCAGAGTCACCTTCAACACAGCAGGCGCCTTTACATCTCTGAACGTCGCAAAGAAATTTTTTATCAATAATATCAAAGCTTACAATAGTACGGCCAATTTCGAGCATGGGGTAAGTCAAAAGTTTAAAGTCAAAAGTTTAAAGTTTAAAGCAGAACTCAACTTTAAACCTTAAACTTCGATCACTAAACAGCTTTTATTTATTTTTCAATCAAAACTTTACCAGTCATTTCCGTTGGAATTTCAAGACCCATAATCGAAAGCAGAGTAGGAGCAACATCGGCTAAAATGCCATTGTTGATTTTTACATTCTTGTTTCCAGAGATATAAATGCATGGAACTGGATTTAATGAGTGTGCTGTATTGGCCGATCCGTCTTCGTTCACAGCATTGTCTGCATTTCCGTGGTCGGCAATAATGATGATTTCGTATCCACCTTTCAAAGCTGCTTCAACTACTGCTTTTACGCACCCATCAACTGCGGTTACTGCTTTCGAAATTGCCTCGTAAACGCCAGTGTGTCCAACCATGTCGCCATTGGCAAAATTCAGACAAACAAAATCAGCAGTTTGGTTTTCCAATTCAGGAACAATCAGGTCGCGAACAAGTGGTGCCGACATTTCAGGCTGGAAATCGTAAGTTGGAACCTTAGGCGACGGAGCTAAAAGCCTTTTTTCACCAGGGAATTCTTCTTCGCGGCCACCACTGAAAAAGAAAGTAACATGCGCATACTTCTCAGTTTCAGCAATGCGGATTTGTTTTAATCCGGCTTTCGAAACTACTTCTCCCATTGTGTTGGTAAGGTTCTCCTTGTCGAAAATTACATGAATCCCTTTGAAATCAGCTTTATAATTGGTCATGGTATACCATTGCAATGGTATGGTTTTCATGCCAAAATCTGGTAAATCCTGCTGTGTGAAAGCAATAGTTGTTTGCCGCAGGCGGTCGGTACGGAAGTTGAAGCAAATAACTACGTCATTTTCCTGGATGGTTGCTACTGGTTTGCCATTGTCATCGACCATGACAATGGGTTTAATAAATTCGTCGGTAACGCCGGCGTCATACGATTCCTTTATCGATTTCAGAATATCGGTTGACGTAGTGCCTTTCCCTTCAGTGTATAAGTCGTAAGCCAGTTTCAGGCGGTCCCAGTTTTTATCGCGGTCCATGCCATAATAACGGCCAATGAGTGAGGCAAATTTGCCATTTGTTCCTTGTAAAGCTTTCAGGTCTTCTTCAACAAAACCATAGCCCGACCGAGGATCGGTGTCGCGTCCGTCGGTTAATCCGTGAATGAAAATATTTTCCAGACCGAAATCAGTTCCAATCTGGCAAAGGGCAACCATGTGTGTACTAAGTGCGTGAACCCCGCCAGGACCAATCAAACCGATTAAATGAACGTTTTTTTTGTTCTCTTTGGCATAACTGAAAGCTTTCACAATTTGTGGTTCGTTCCACAAGGTTTTTTCACGTATAGCTTTGGTAATTTTCACCATATCCTGGTACATAACTCGTCCGGCGCCAATGTTGAGGTGACCAACTTCGGAGTTTCCCATCTGACCATCGGGTAAACCTACATTTTCGCCACTGGTCAAAAGTTGCGAATGCGGATAATTGGCATTCAGATAATCCATAAATGGGGTTGGAGCTGTTGCAATTACGTCTCTTTCTGAGCCATCGCCAATTCCCCAACCATCAAGTATCATTAATAGTGCTTTTTTATACGTTGCCATAATTTAGAATCATTTTAAATAGTAAACAAATTTGAAGACAAAAATATCGTTTTTTCAATTGATTTCATCCAAACTTTCAGGTCGTTTGTGGTGAATTAACAATTTACTTTCATAGAAGTTGCGTATAAGGAAATGAAAACCAAAGTTTGGATAATAGTCATCTGCTGAAGCACTCCTGGAACATAAATCCGCTTTTAACTTATTCAGACAGATTTTCATTGTACGAATCTACATCGAAGAACCGATCTTTCCTTGTACAAGCATAGAATAAAAACCTAAGTTGTAAAGTCGTTGAAACATTTATTATTATCTGGTGTATAAATTCACAATAGTCAGGACATGCCAGACAGGAACAAAAGGAATGGATTTAGTAGGCTCATATATCGTTGTTTGAAATTTTAAAATCAATATCTGATTGAATCAAAATCTGAATTTTTAGTCTTAAATTAATACAAGAAATAACCCTATTGGTGAAATAGATTGTTTTACGGTATGGTTCGCTCAATCAAAATAGGTTTTTGCTAGTTTGCTCAGTGAAAATGAGTGTTTGCTAGTTTGCTCAATCAAATTGTGTGTTTGCTAATTGATTGGTTTTTAGCTATATCAAATACAAATAAAAAAATACCTTTGTGTCTGAATTTAATAAATTAAAAAGCCATGAGTATTGCTGTCTACAAAAAATTAAAGCTTTCTGCCCTGCTTGTAATCACTATTCTATTGACCTCTTGTCTTAAAAATGACCTCGGAGATGGTGCAACTACCGTTAGTTCGTTTAACGACCTTTCGGTGCCTACATCATTTAATTTTTCAACAACACAAAATGTGACGCTAAACTTTACAATTAGTAATGGTAGCGTTGCCAGCGGTTACAGTTATGTTGCAAAAGTTTATAGTGCAGCTCCTGATAAAAATGGGACTGTTCTCGTAATTGGGGCTTTTGATAATACTACTTTTTCATACAATGAAGTAATTGCAGTTCCGACTTATCAAACTGATATTTTCGTCGAAATATATTCAGGTAGTGATAAAATCTACTCATCTACGGCTACAATAGTAAATAATGCGGTAAGTATTACAGTTAATAGTTCGACATTGAAAAGTGCCGCTATTAATGCAGAAGATGGTGGAAGTGAATATGTTCTAACGGGTTATACAAACATTAGCGGGAATAGTAGTCTGACCCCAAAAGATGGCGATAAATTGAGAATTTTGAGCGGTACAACATTTAATGGGGGAATTAATTACAACGGGAATGGAGGTACATTGTACCTGGCCATTGAGGGTACTGCTAATTTTCAGTATTTAAATGTGAATAATGGTAAACTTGAGGTTATAATTGGACCTAATGGATCAACAACCAGTTTTGATGAAGTTAAAAAAGATATTACTATAGAAAACTATTCAAATGTTCTAAATTCAAAGACAATTAGTGGTACAGTTAAAAATTATTCATCTGCTAATATTGCCGGTAATTTAAATATTAACTCATCGGGAACTTTAGAAAATTATTCAACCTTAAATATTGCAGGACATTGTATCGTTAATTCACAAAGCTATTTCCTGAATATGGGGCATACCAATGTTGCAGGTGATTTTACAATTAACTCAAATGGTAAAGTTGACGACTCTTGTAGTTTGATAGTTTCTGGAAATTTTAACGACAACGGTAATTTTAACATGTCTGAGGGAAGTTATCTGAGTGTTACTGGTGAATCGAGGTTTAACAACAATGCAACAGTTGTTTTAGCTCGTGATAGTTATTTGAAAACTAATATTATTTGGAACGACAGTCAGATTACAGGGCCTAATAGTGGATATGCAATTGTCCAGTACCTTTCATCAAAAAATGGTAACAGTAAAACTTATTATACCAACAATGTTTACCTAATTGATTCGAATGGAAAAAATGAGAGTGGTAATGATGTTTCATTTAAGATTTCACAATCATCATGCTCTCCCGGGTATGGAAAAGATGGAGAAAGCAACGACAGGGATGGTGATGGTATCGCTAATTCGCTCGACGATTTTCCGGATGACAATCAACGGGCTTTTTCAATTAGTTCAGGTACAGGTACATTGTTGTTCGAAGATCAGTGGCCGAGCCTTGGCGATTACGACTTTAATGATTTAGTGGTTGGATACCAATATAATTATATAACAAATGCAAAAAATGAAATTACCGGGTTTACTGCAACATTCCAGGTGTCAGCCGTAGGTGCAACTTTAAATAATGGATTTGGTTTCTCTCTGCCCATTTCTGGAGACCAGATCAAACTTGTTAAAGGCTATAGCCGGATTGGGTCGGCCATAAATTTAAATGCCAATGGAACAGAGACGGGTCATTCAAATGAATCGGTTGTAATTGTTTACGATAATCTTTCAGTCCTGGGAACCATGTTTAATGTGAGGAAAGGTGGTACAACAAAAAGTGTAAGTCCAATTCAAATCGATATTACATTCATCGGGAAGGTAACACTTTCTCAATTGTACAATATAAATCCGTTCATTTTTGTTGGACAGGACAGAGGAAGAGAAGTACACTTAGTTGGTTATGCTCCAACAAGTTCTGCAAGTACATCATTTTTTGGATCGGGTGATGATAATTCGAATAGTACGTTTTATACCTCGAAAAAAGGATTCCCCTGGGCAATGAATATTTTGGCTGGTATTTCTTACATGCAGGAAACAATTGACTTTGTAAAAGGATATCCTGATTTTCCAGGTTGGGTTCAGTCTGGTGGAACAAAGAATAAAGACTGGTATTTAACAAATACTAATAAAAACGCCCTTTATTAAAATATTGGTTCTTATGGCATTTTGTTGATTGGTTTAGTTTAGGTTGAAGTATTACCCCGGGATTGTATTATGGAAATACAGGTATCCCGGGGTTTATTTTTTTGTACGAGTTTTAACGCTATTTTCTAAAAATTATCTAGTGCAACCTTAAGAGGGCAATTGGATGGAATTTTCTGCCCATTACGGTAATTGGCCAGCAGTTCAGCCGATTGTTGGGCTAACATACGACGAATAACCCGTCGTTCGCCTTTTATGTGCGCAATTTTCATGTTGTCGTATGCAGTTGTTTGATGGCGCATCCAGGCAATGACAGCATAGGCCGCTCGTTTTTCAATAGGAATCATTTGCGTACGTGCCACGGTTCTGCTTCCAACCGGAATGGCATGGGTGGTAACTGCTTTTGCCAGCTTTTTTTCCACATTTTTGTGTACAGGATGAAATGCCAGAAAATTTTCAACTATGTTACAAAATTCAGTTTCGTAAGCAGCTTGTTGCTTTTCGCGGCGGTTGGCTGCATAGGTTTGTTTTTTTCGATACTGATCGGTTGCCCGAATCCGCATAACTTCTTGTTGCGCTTGAATAATGGCATTTGTTGGTGCCCAAATTCCCGAGGAAAATATTCTGCGTCCTTTGCTGTATTCTACTCGCCAATATTCGCTACAGGCAGTTATTTTTCGGGTGATACCAGCATCGCCAGCTGGCAGAAATGACCATCCTTCGGGGACAGTCAATGTTTTTCCATCTGGGCCTATGATTTGGCCTTTGTTTGTTTGATGTACGATCAGGATTTGGCTTGCCATCGCGTATTTTTCCATTGTTTTTGTTCCTCGGTATTCAAAAACGTCCAGACCACGATGCGGCTTTTTTTGTTACCTTGACTCATTGGAATGGTTTCGGCGCCAAATACAAGGGCTTGCTCAAGCGTATGATAAACCTTCTTTAAATTTGATTCTTTTGAGATGAGCGTTGAAAAGCAGAAGCAATTATGGGAGAACTTCCTGCTTTGCAGAATCATATTGCGAACAAATTTTTCTTCGCCGCCTTCGCACCACAACTCGTTGCTTTGTCCTCCAAAGTTCAATACCGGTTCCTTTTGGTTGAGGTGCAGGTTGTGTATTTTTCGAAGCGTTCCGGCCTGAGCTTCTTCCAGCGAGGCATGAAAAGGAGGATTACATATAGTTAAGTCAATTTGCTGGTCTTTTCGGATGATTCCGTAAAAAAAATCTTTTGGATTGTTTTGCAGGCGGCAGTCAACCAAGCCTTGCAGTGTTTCGTTTTCGGTTACGGTGCGGTTCGCCGAATCAATTGCCACCGGGTCGATATCCGATCCAATGAACGACCAACCATATTCCATTACCCCTATGATAGGATAGATACAGCTAGCGCCAACGCCCAGATCAAAACATTTGAAATGCGAGCCAACCGGTATTTTGCCGTAGTTGTTGCTACCAATGAAATCGGCAATATGGTGAATGTAATCGGCACGACCAGGAATTGGCGGACACAAATAACCTTCAGGAACATCCCAGTTTTCGATGGTATAGTGGTACTTCAGGATAGCTTTGTTCAGCATTTTCACAGCTACCGGATCAGCAAAGTCAATTGACTCATCGTCGTACAAATTTGGCCTCACAAATGCAGCAAGCTCAGGTATACTTTCAGTTAGCAATTTAAAATTGTAACGTTCGCGGTTTTTGTTTCGCGGATGAAGTTTAGGCTTTTCGTTTGGCTGTTCTTTTTTTTTCTGAATCATAGCTCGAAATATTAACAAATACAAAGGTAGGCTTAAATTTTTTGTCTTTCGGTTTTCCTTTGGATCTTAAAGTAAAAAATAGCCACGAAGTTCCCCAAGCACAAGGTATCAATGAGAGAAGATTTTAAAAACTCCATTTCAAACGTCCGAATGCCAATTGACCAATATCGCCAAATTCAGTTCCGGTATTGCCCAAAAAAAGCTGGCCGGTGAGCATTAATTCGAGGTTGCTCATTAGTGAATAAGTTAATGCAGGACCAATGTAGAAAGAACCATCGGATGGATTTACTATTCCGGAAAAACTACCTGAAAATAAAGGTGTTATTGGCTTTGAGATTTGGCCAAACAGAGACCAGCGTGCATACGACAACTGTTTGGCCGACATGTCTGGATTAAATATCATATCCATTCCGCCTGCTTTGCCCAGTTTGCCGGTACTGTTGTACAAAATGCTGGCGTGCAAGTATAAACTGTTTTTAAAGGTGTAGTCCGCCGAAATCGAAGCCACTGTCGATTGAAACGATTGGTTGTTCATGGGTTCGAAGTGTGTAAATTCTCCACGAAAACCTGCTCCGCGAATATCCCCCGACCAGCCCCCGCCTGCTATCCAGTCGTTCCCTGCTTGTCCGCCAATAAACTGGAAGTCGTAATCCCATTTCGAAAAACGGTACATCCCGGCAAATGCTGTGCGTTCTCGGTTTCGCCCGGGTTTATACACCAGCTCTGCCGACGAAGTAGTTCCCGTGTAGTATTGAACACGCACTGCATCAGTTCCAGGGCGTTCTTCGTAGTCGAAATCGAAGTAAGAAAAGGTATTGAAGATGTCATTTGGATTCCATACCAGATTTATTCCCCAATTGACACGTTGTCGTCCAGTGCGTATTTGCCATTTTCCTGATGAATAATCGATATAGGCCCGATCGATCATCGAATGAACGAACCAACTGTTGCTTTGAGCTGTAATCCACGATAGATCGACCAGCCCGTGATCGATGTCCACCGTCGATTTATAATCCGGGAATTTGGTTACGAGGTTACCAAACATCAAACGGTTGCGCATTTCAACGACAGTTGTGAGCTTTGTCGAGGTGAACCATTTTAGGTTTAGCCGGTTGTGGATAATATTTGTGGCCAGGTAATTTAGGTCGGTTCCGGAAATGGGATATTCTGGAGCATAGAACATATATAGCTCTTTCACATAGCCATTAAGGCTAACCTTACTATCCTGAACAAATGCCTGAAAGGGAACAAATGCCAGCAATAAAATCAGGAGCCCGATGTGTTTTGAGTTGTTCATGTTCGGTTTCTGTAGTTTCTATTGTTGTTTTAATTTCGAAATCCACACTTTAGTCACTTCGAACTATTCCTTGT
This sequence comes from uncultured Prolixibacteraceae bacterium, assembly GCA_937915865.1. Taxonomy (GTDB): domain Bacteria; phylum Bacteroidota; class Bacteroidia; order Bacteroidales; family Prolixibacteraceae; genus Aquipluma. Next base: position 64,437 of record CALGIG010000111.1, read on the forward strand.
TTTTATAGTCTCCGGCATAATCAATGGCGCACATCGTTTTGTAGTTGGGATGTTTACCCGTAGCAACTCCAACAAAGTGAAATTTAGGGTTGAGTACATTATGCCGATGAGCTCGGTCTGGAACGCCATCATCAATCAGAAGTGCAATTACTGTTTGACGGGCTTCCTGATTTCCATAGGCAAGGTCTTCTGCCGACGCAATATCCCATTCGCCATACATTTCCATACGTTTCTGAGGCGTTGCCCCATCTCGGGATATGTGTCCGATTCCACCAAACTGCTGATCTTTAACAAGCATTTGTGCCGATTTTATTAGTCCTCCAGCAACTTCAAGTACGGGCATTGGCGGCGTTTTTCCGAGAGCTGCTATGCATTCCATAAGTGCCTTGTTGCCTTCTTTGGTAAGTGTTGGTTCCTGCCCCGGATACCGATAGATTTTTTCCTTGTATGCAAAATACAAAGGTTCGAGATACATTTTTGAATATTGAGCGGGATTTGAACGGACTTTATTCAATTCGAAAATAACCTCTCGTTCGAGCTCGTTGAGTAGAGTCGTATTTTTTGCGGTATTTATTTCTTCCGGCCAAATACCCGAATCGGATTGGGCAAACACTTTAGTGGCAAAAACTAATAATAGTAGAATGAATAAAATTCTCATAAACTGACACTAATTACTAAAAACTGAAAATGGATACTGGTTTTTTTATTTTCTCACATCGCTGATGATTTTGCCGTCTTCCAGCGTTAATACGCGCCGGGCTTTGTTTACCACGCGCTGATCGTGCGTACTGAATACAAACGTGATATTTTCTTTTTTATTCAGCTCTTCCATAATTTCCAGAAGATTTTCAGTCGACTTGCTATCGAGGTTGGCGGTTGGCTCATCAGCCAATACAAATTTGGGTTTTGAGGCTAACGCCCGGGCTACAGCTACACGTTGTTGTTGCCCTCCTGAAAGTTTGTTCGGACGGCTGTTTTCCCTACCTTCAAGTCCTACCGCTTTTAGCAAGGCCATTGTTCTGCTTTCGCGTTCGGCTTTTGGCTGGTTTTGCAAGTGCATAATGAATTCTACGTTTTCCTTGGCTGTTAGTACTGGTATCAGGTTGTAGGCCTGAAATACAAAGCCGATATTGTTCAGGCGAAAATTGATCAGTTGTGATGAACTAAGCTGACTGATTTCTGTTCCACCAATGGAAATATAACCCGAAGTAGGCTGGTCCAATCCACCAAGCATATTCAGGAACGTGGTTTTGCCCGAGCCAGATGGTCCTACAATAGCTGTAAATTCACCTTCTTCGATGGTGAGATCGACTCCATTCAGTGCATACACTTTCACTTCCGAATCGTTGTATACTTTCTCAAGTTGTTTAACTTCAATGACATTCATATCGTTTTAGTTTCAAGTTTCAACTGTGGGTGCGAAGGTTGTCTATTTGAATTTATTTCCCTTCAATTCTGAATCTTTTACGTAAGTGATAAAACCTTTCAGCATTTTGTTGCATTCCAATGTTTTATCGTATGTCAGATCAAATTCATCCTGAGTAATATATCCGTTGTCAATGGCTCGGTAGAGTTGTGAGCGGGTTTCCCCGCAGGAGCCTTTTGCAATGGATAAAAACTGGATAAATTCTTTGTTTCCGTCTTGCTCAAATCCTTCCGCAATGTTATCCATAACCGATCCCGAAGATTCTTTAATTTGTCCAATCAGTTTGAAATCTTTTGAAAATTGTTCTTTCAGAGTAAGTTTATGAATAGTCTGACATAACTCTCTGGTCAACTTCCAGACTTTTAAATCTTCAAATCGTTCAACTTTAGACATAATAGTAACTTTTGAATATTTATAAATCAAGTTAGAAGCTCCAACTTGGAATTTGGAACCTGAAACTTGGAACTTAGCTGTCACATATCAATCCTGATCGCTTCTGCTGGTTTATACTTCAAAGCTTTTCGAGCCGGGTATATGGAGGCGATTAGGCCGGTAATCAACACCAGAATGACGATGACCACCACCATGTTGATTTCGATGGTTGGGTAAACGTGCGAGCTGTAGCCCATATCTTCTAGTCCTTTGGCGTAAAACGACAGGTCAATCCCGTTTTTTGAAGTGGCTATTGTTACTAAGAGCCCGAGCAAAATGCCAAAAATTCCTCCGGTCAATGTGAGTAAAACAGTTTCGAGCATTAGCATCCAGAAAACACGGAATTTGCTCATTCCAACAGCCATCAACATCCCTATTTCCTTCACTCGTTCCATTACAGCCATCAGCATGGTGTTGACAATACCAAAACCCAGAGATAAAAGAATAATGCCGATGAAAAAGTAAATGTAAGTGTTGCCATATTCGTTCAGGATGCCCAATTCGGGAGTGAGTTGCTGCCAATCTTGTACCAACAACTGACTGTATTTTTTTGCCAGCAATTCAGTATCTTCTTTAAGTTGGTCGTGGTTTTTCAGGTGAACCACCATTTCGTGCGTGGTAGTTTCATCTACCTGAACAACGCGGGCCAGATCGGCTTTCAATACAAAAACGTTCATCTCTTCGAACATGCCGTTACCTATACTGTATATGCCGCATACCCGAAATGCTTCGTTGGTAAGGTGTCCCTGCGAATCCTGCAGCGTGACTACCAGTTTAGAATGCACTTTTACTTTTAGCTTGTCAGCCAGTTTTTTGCCAATCAATACAGGGTTACGTTTCATTCCCTCCAAAAATTGTCCGTCAGCTACTTTTTTGTAAAGGTTTATCACTGTTTTCTCTTTTTCAGGATCAACACCCAAAAGCCTGACACCGGTGCCGGTTTCGGTTGATGCTATCATTCCCTGAACCACCATTCGTGCACTTACTCCATCAATAAAGTTTTCTTTCGATAATTCTTCTTTCAATTTGGCGCTTTCAGGAATGAAACATTTTAATTCATAGTTCTCACCAAATTCCCGGTTGTGTATCTGGATATGCGAAACCTCTGTTTCAACCCCGGCATTTAACCGCTGTTTGATCCAGCCTTTATAAAATGTGGCAGTGAAAACCCCGGCAAACATGCCGATGGTGATGGCTGCGATGATAACGCCCGAGCGTACCCGGTTACGCCATATATTTTTCCATGAAATTGATGTGATCATAGAGCCTCCCCCCCAGCCCCCTCCGATAGAGGGGGTGAAAGAACCGGTATTTGTTGATTTTTTCATTTCATTTTGATTATTGGACATTGGCTATTGAATATTTTGATTTATGTGTTTCGAGTTCCGTTCAATAGGCTCAGGAAACAGTTCTTCATGCTTCGTACTTCCTGCTTTATGTTCCATGCAAGGCTTTAATTTCCTTGATTCGTCGGGCGGCAATCACCGGATAAATTCCAACGAGCATGGTTAATAAAAACACGCTGATGGCCTGTTGCCAAAAAACTTCGGGAGCGGTTGAAAAAAACATATAAGGTTCAAATCCAAAGTCTTCCATTAGTTTGGCAGTTTGTCCTGTTAACGGGATAGGATTTTGAGCCTGAATAAGAATTAAAGGCAGGGTGACAGCTATTCCTGAAGCAATACCTAACAGCCCAATAAACAGTGTTTCGAAAAACAGGATAACTGACAATTTCCGCTTTTGCATACCGATGGAAATCATTACGCCAAATTCTCGCCGGCGTTCAGCAATCATCATCATGATAGTTCCGAAAATTCCAAAGGCAATCACAATGTACAGGATTGCTTTCATAAGGATTCCGCCGGCACGGTCGCTCTCAATTTGCTGTACTACTTCGGGCTGCATTTCTTCCCAACTCATTATAGAATAAGGCGACTTGATTTCATTTTTCAGCGATTTCAGCATACGGTTCATCACATCGTTGTTGGCCACATTCACTACCAGCGAAGTCAGTTTGTTTTCGGCATTCAGAAACGACTGGCAGGTTTTCAGTTCCATGTAAACGATGCTTTTGTTTAATTCTGGCGAGGCGTGTTTGATAATTCCCCTGATTGGAAATTTTCCGGCAGCGCTTACTCCGTGGTATCCTTGAGTGATGATAACCAGCGTGTCGCTTAGTCCGAGCTTCAGGTATTTGGCTAGTCCTTCGCCAATCACTACACCGTCGTCTGTAGTTTGCAGGTATTTCCCTGAAACAATTTTACTTGCGATCCCGGTAAGCTGAGTTTCAACATCGGGTACAATGCCAAAAATGGCAGTTCCGCGGGTCAATTCTCCGGCAGAAGCCAGTCCGAACGATTCGAGCCTAGGAATGACAAAATCGATTTCCGAATGCTTTTTCAATTGATCAACCAGCGCCTGGTCGTAGTCGAACGAGTTGTTGATGCTTTTGTTTTCCCAGTAATCTTCCTGGTGAACCTGCATATACCCGGAGTAGAATTTCACCACAATGTCTACCATTTTATCGTACGAGCCTTCCTGCATCGAAGTCATGTAGGCCGACAGCAGTACACCAAAAAAGATGGAAGCAACGGTAATAAGCGTCCGGCGTTTGTTTCGCCAGATGTTTCGCCAAGCCAGTTTGAGATTTGTTTTCATAAAGAGTTCCAAGTTTCAGGTTTCAAGCTGCAGGAGCCTCCCCCAACCCCTCTGATGGAGGGGTTGTTTTGAAGGCGATGTGCGTTGATTTATCTTTTAATAGACCTATTCAATATTTTATATTCTGTCGTTTCGAACTTTTGCAGATCAAACTCCCTTCTCTTTGGAGAAGGGTTGGGGATGAGGCTTTTCCTATCAGGATTGAAGGGAAAAGTTATTTTATCTTTTTCATATTCTGTATCGAGAAAAAATCTTCTTTCAGCGGCACATCGAAGTCGGTGTTCTCGAATATCATGATGGTTTTCTGGCCTTTTTTATCAGCTGGGATCATTTCCATTCGCGTTGGGATCACCCGGTCGTCCATTTTTTTCACGTCGCTCAGGATTTCGGTATTCACCAACGCGCCGTCTTCGTCGTAGAACTCGGCTTTTAGCCACAAATAGTCTTTTTTGCTGATCCACATCATCACTTTGCCCCAAACCACCGGTGCATTTTCGAGGGCTGTCAACTCAATTTTATAGCATGGATAATCAGCCACCGTTTCTTCGCCAACTAATTTATGGGTATAATCCTTTACAATTGACGATTCTCGAACAAGGTCGTCGTTGGTAAAATCAGAACCCATCCACGATTGCATCATCATCGACGGCGGAATTTTTATCATTCGCTCGATTGACGGTACCCAATTCCACATTTCATTGCCACGTTTGAGGAAAACCTGTCCTTTTTCCTTGGCCGGTGCGGTTACATAAATAAGCGAATACTCGGTACCCAGCGCCCAGTTTTTCATAGAGATAGTACGCGACCAGGTGGGCCGTTCGATGGTCATTGAAAATGTACCCATGCTCGATTTCCCGCGAAATTTCTCGTCGGATTTGCGGACAATTTCCTTGATATCGGCTTCTTGTGCGAGAGCCGAGATAGCGAACAGGCCTAAAAGGAGTGTCATTAGTTTTGTTTTCATACATCTTTGTTTTTGTTTCCTGATTGAATAATCCGGAAAATTCCATCAATTACTTTTTCTTTCATTTGATCGATAGGAAAAACATCCGGGGCAACAATGGCATAGAGGAATGTACCTTCGAGCATAGCGCTGATAATCATTAAATCTCCTTCCGGATCAGAACTTCCCTTACTGGCAATAAATTCGTGCATCATCCTGAATAAAGGTTCGCCGGCAACTGTGTATTTTTCGGAAAGATTTTCGGATACCACGGGTTGAATCATCAAGGCAAAGTAAAGTTTCCAATAACGATGGTTGTTTTTTACCATGGCGAACGTTTTTTCGAGAAACGAAACAAATTCTTCTTCAGAAAGTACTTCATCTTTATCAGTGTCAAGCAAATCATGAACCTGATGAAACCCTTCATCAATAATTTCTTCCAGAATATCGTTTTTGCTTTCGAAATAGTTGTAGGCAAGTCCTTTTGAAATTCCACATTTTTTTGCAATCAGGCTCATTGAAGTGGTGTGAAATCCATTCTCAGCAAATAGTTCGAGTGCCGATTCTAAAATTACTTTTCGTTTTTCCTGACGGATGGCTTCAAATTGTGTGGATGTTCGTGGAGACATTTTAATTGATCTTATGTTTTTTGACTGAACGGTTGGTCAAAGATAAAACAATTGAAAATCAAAAACAAGGAAGTTTTATTTTTTTTTGAGGAAATTAAAAAGATGGGTAAATCGAATTAAAATTTATTTCCTCTTATATCCTTTTTGTAGTTCTTCATGAGCTTACCAAAAGCCTTATCGCGCTTTCGGCGGTCGGCTGCCGATGATTCGAAATGTGCTTTCTCACGCTCCATTTTCAGGTAATTTTCGTACGAATTTTGGTCAATCATGCCGTTTTCAACTGCTTCCAGTACAGCACAACCTGCTTCGCCAGTATGGGTGCAGTCTTTATACCGGCAATTTTGCCCGATGCGAAGGATGATGTCAAAAGTAATCTCCAGTCCACTGCCCGAATCAGTAATGCCAACTTCGCGCATTCCTGGATTATCAATGAGTATTCCGCCAGAATTGATCACAATCAGTTCGCGGTGACTGGTCACATGGCGTCCGCGGTTTGTAGTTTCACTGATTTCGCCGGTTTGCATGATCATTTGACCTGAAAGGTTATTCAACAGGGTTGATTTTCCTACACCTGACGAGCCCAACAGGCAATAGGTTTTACCTGGTTCAATGATTGCGCGGAGCGTGTCGATGCCTTCGCTGGTTTTGTTGCTGATGGCAATTATAGGAATTTGCTTAATCCGTTGAATGATGCTTTCCCGAATTTCGGTGAGGCGTTCCTCCTGAATTAAATCGGTTTTGGTGAGCACAATAATGGGCTCTACCCGCGAAGTGTTGCATATAGTGAGATAACGTTCAAGCCGGTTTATGTTGAAATCGCGGTCGATGGCCTGTACCAAAAAAGCGTAGTCTATGTTGGTGGCAATTATCTGTATTTCGGCGGAATGGCCTGCTGCACGTCGCGAAATGACTGATAGACGCGGAAATACCTGGTGGATAATACAAAATTCCGAATCGTAAACCGTGATGGCTACCCAGTCGCCAACGGCAGGAAAATCTTCGCGGTTCTGAGCCGAAAAGCGCAGGTTACCAGTTACTTCTGCATCTAGTTCACCTTGTTGTTCGGTATGCACCACATAACGTTCCTTGTATTCCGATGTAACACGTCCAAAATCGAATCCCTGAAGGTTATTATCTATTCGTATTTGTTCCAGTTTCTCGTTGTATCCAAAATCTGATAAGTTCATGGTTAATTAGCTGATAAGCCCTCTTGTTTCGTTGTAATTCTGTTAAAAACAAATGTAAACAATAATATTTTAAACATGGAGGTTGCCCCGCAGAAATGTAACTACTTTCCAAAAGGCAACCTCCTTTAAATCAGATTCCTTTCAAAAGTTGCATAAATTCGTTGATGTGTGCCTGTGTGTAGTTTTGAATAATCACAAAAACAGGGACAAATGCAACAATTGCAATTAAAGAACCTTTGCCAAGCGCTTCAAAGTTGCGCTCTTTCAAAAGAAAATACAGTATCCATGATACGTTGATTGTGATGATTATGTGCGTAACATGAGCAAATAAATTTGCTGCATTCCAGGGCATTACAAACAATCCCATTGTACCATAATAATACAAGGGCAACAGCGGAATAGCCAAAAGATATTCTCTTTTGTTTTTAAGAAATAATGTATAGCACAACAGGTATGCAATTATAGCTAAAGAACAGGCGTTAAAAGCCAGCCATCTGCCGATGCTTAATTTGAGCATACCAAGAAAAAAGTACGCGCTGTTTAAAAGCGACAAGAACATAATAATAGCAAGGATTGATCCCGCGGTTTGAATTTTATTTCTCGAACTCATTGTGATTCTTTTTTTTGTAATTACAAAATAAACCTGGTTGACCGAATTGTCAACATGTAATATGTTAATCTATAGAAAACTGAAACCTGTCTGGAAAGGATTTTCCAAACCAAAAATCATTAACCTGTGGTTTCCTGAGATTAATTATACTGTAATTACAAATTTGAGTACGGTTCTCAAAATACGGGTTTTAGAAATTTCGTGTGCAAATATAAGCTAAGTAAATTATCAATGTTCGTCGGAATTGCGATTTTATTTGCTTCTGTTTGTTTCTTTCTAATCACAGGAGTGGACTATTTTCTGTCATATTCGAAATAACAGTTCTTCAGTATTTGAACGATATGCTGTTTGCCGTACCTCCTTGACAAAAGATAGTATCCGTGAATTCCTGTTCATGGCCCCGACGAAATAGTTTCCAGCGAACAATGGTTTTCTTATCAGCATACACTTTAGTGTTGATAACCGATTTTACATTGCCGCCAACCCATCGAAGTGGCACCGTAGATGCGATGCCGTAATTGGTTATTTTGTAGGGGTATAATATTTCGCCATCCCTGTTGTTGGTAAACCAGGAAACGAATATCGTATCCTGAAAAGTGGTTCGGCTTTGTCTTTCAATTTTAATGGCCAGGTTGGTCAGTTTGCGCATATATAGGGTTAGAAACTTACCGTTCCGGTTGAGTTCAGTCATACCCAAAATGTTGTTTGAAACATCGTAAACCGAATCGCCCATTATTTCGAAATTGTAGAAATAGGTTACTTTCGACTTTCTGACCTTGTATGCAAACTTCCCTAAACTATCGGCCTTGAATTCACCAATAATAGAGAAGCCTTTGTCGTTTTCTCTGTTTCGTAATTCGTGCACAATTAGTTTACGGTTGGCAATAGCCTCATGTGTTTTTTCGTCGAGGATTTTCCCTCGAACTTCCATAAATCCATTGCCCCAGCATCCCGAAAGAAGCAGGATAAATATAAACCCGATATGCCTCATTTTAAAAGCCAATGGATTGGAAGTAAGGTGATAATCGCAATATTGAACGTTTAAATTTATAAAAAATACAATAGACAAAAAAGGTGATTGATGAGAAAATTGATGTGCCTGAAAAAAGCTCGAATGAATTAATTTGCACTTTTATCTTGTTTTGTAATGTCAATGGGTAAAACAAGTGTAAAGTTCGATCCTTTTCCTAATTCAGAACTTAACGTAATTTTTCCACCCATCAAACTAGCTATTCTGTCAGCAATTGTTAGTCCTACCCCAATTCCACCATATATTCTTGTATTGGAATCATCAGCTTGCCTGAAAAACTCAAAAACCTCATTTTGTTTTTCAAATGGTATGCCTATTCCAGTATCTAAGATCGAAATTGCAATGATTTTTATATCAGGTTGAAACAATTTGATAGTGATTGATCCTTCGGTGGTATATTTTACAGCGTTATTTATAAGATTTGTAAGTGCCTCGTAGGATTTATACTTGTCAGTTATCATTTCTTTTAGCAATAATTCATCGTCGTCAATGTTGAAGAGAAGGTTGATATGTGTTTGCTTCCCTGATTTGTATAATATTTCTTTAGCAAGCCCTTTTATTTCTTCGAAGAGATCTTTAATATGTATAACCTCACTTCTTAGCTTAATACTTTTACTTTCCATCGTTGCCAGGCTAATTATGTCTTCAATAATGGCTGATAAATGAATTCCACTTTCTGAAATAATATTAGCGTAATCCAATATTTCTTTGTTTTCAGTTGAGTCGGCTATTATATTGGCAAATCCAATGATATGGTTCAACGGTGTTCTTAGTTCATGACTCATTGTTGCAAGAAATGCTGACTTGAGTCGATTACTTTCTTCAGCTTTTTCTTTTGCTGTAATTATTTCGTCCATCAATATTTTCTTTTCGGTAACATCTCTAACTGTAACGATAATCTGAACATCTTTATCATCCTGGGTTAGCGGACTAATACTTACCTCTACTGGAAATTCTTCTCCATTTTTACGTAACCCAAATAAACTTAAACCGCTACCCATAGGCCTTTTGTATGGTTTTGATATGTAATTTTGGCGTAATCTGGGATGTTTTTCCAAATATCGTTTGGGAAGCAATATTTCAATCGTTTGGTTTTGTAATTCTTCCTTGGTGTATCCAAAAATTTTTTCTGTTTGTTGGTTTATTTCTTGTATAAGTCCATCTTTATCAATTAACAGCATCGAATCTGGAGCATTTTCTATTATATTTTTAAACCTGTCCTCTAGTTTTTTTTGTTTGGTTAGATCCTGAGTTATTTTGGTAAACCCAATTATCTCACCGTTTTCATTGTGGATGGATGTAATTAGAATACTTCCCCAAAACTTAGAACCGTTTTTATGTAAGCGCCAGCCTTTGTCAATTGCTCTGCCTTCTCTGATGGCTGTGTCTAATAGCTTTTCAGGTTTGCAATTTTTCCTGTCTTCTTCAGTATAAAATATTCGAAAATTCTTACCGATTATTTCTTCTTCATTATAACCTTTTATCCGTTCTGCTGCACGGTTCCAACTTTGTATAAAACCTTCTTTATCAATCATTAAAATTGCGTATTCATCGAGCTCAAACATGAGGTTTTGGATCAGTTGGTCTTGATATTTCTTGTCCATATTGTTAAAGTGATGTGGAACGTTGGTTTATTTTCAGCTATGTAATTACTATAAGTTAGATCAAAAAAAAGAGCATTAAATGTAAACAAAAATTACTGTTAAGCCAATGGGAATAAAGCTTAAGCTTTATTTGTTTTTTAGATTTACTTTTTGCCGGAATTTGGGATTTTGTATGTTTGTTCTCAGTTTTTGTAAACCAGAAAATCGAATTGATATGTACAACAAGAACCTGCTATTGTTGACGGCCTGTCTGGCCATTGTGATGTTTGGAATTACATGTGTGGCCATAGGTACCATCAACGAGTACCTGACCAGATCATTCGAAGTTGATAAAATTTTTATCGGCTTACTGGCGTCGTTATTTGCTACCGGCGCGCTGATTGGTTCGGTGTCGTTTGGACCCATTGTTGATCGCTTTGGGTATAAAACTATCTTGATTGTTAGTTTATTGCTGCTTTTTATTGGCTTCGAGTCGATTGGACATACAACTAACCTGAATGTTATTCGTGCGGTGGTTTTTATGTTTGGACTTGGCGGAGGAGTAATTAATGGCGGCACAAGCGCATTGGTTTCCGACCTGAACCCTGATAAAAAAGGCGCTTACCTGAGTATCCTTGGTGTTTTCTGGGGCATTGGGGCGCTGAGTTTTCCGCTAGTTACTTCGGTTTTGCTGAAAACTGGCATGGATTATTCCTCCATATTGAGCTCGATTGGAATGTTTGTTTTGATCCCCATTGTCATGTTCGCTTTACTGAAATGCCCACCAGCAAAGAATTCGGAAGGTATTCCTTACCGAAAATATGTGGAAATGATCAAAAACCCGGCTATTTTACTGATTGCGTTTTTCTTGTTTTTCCAGAGCGGTTTCGAAACGTTGGTTACTACCTGGACTCCTAAATATTTTCTCGAAATATATACGCTGGACATGCAAACAGCCATTCTCTCGTTAACGGTGATGAGCATTAGCTTAACCGTATCGCGTATTTTGCTTGGTTATGTGCTGAAAAAAGTGGAGAACTGGAAAGTGGTTATGTCTGGACTTTTTGTGATTGTCGGCGGCTTTTTGCTGATGCAGTATGGTGGCTCATTCCCGGTTGGATTGGTTGGCATCGCATTGGTTGGGGCCGGAGCCTCGGCTACTGTTCCGGTCATGCTGGGCTATGTGGGAGCCATGTATCCTGAAATTTCAGGAGCTGCTTTTAGCCTTGTTTTATTTATTGCCCTCACAGGAAACGCCATTCTCAATGCCATTGGTGGTGTTGTTTTTGAAACCTGGAAAATTGGCAGTTTCATTGTATTTATGATCGGAATTTCGGCGGTGATGTTTGTGTTGCTGACAGTGATTGTTGGAAAAATTAGGAAATAAAAAGTAGCCCCCTCCAACCTCCCCCGAAAGGGGAGGCTTTAGGTAGCATATAATCACAAAAATTTTTGATTTGAATATAATACCTTCGTGAACTGAGCCCTGGCTCCCCTCCCCTCGGAGAGGGCTGGGGGTGAGGCTTTTTTAAATTTTCACAAAAATCTTATTCTTGTACATCCAATAGCAAATGTACCATAAGGCTGCCCATACAGTTCCGCTGATAAGGAAATGTGCAGGTACGGTTCCCAGCCAGCCCAGCAAACTGTTCACAAATGGAGTTACGAGTTTCATCAGTATTTGATTGCCTCCCACATGAAAAAACAAGTAGATAAAGATGCAGTTCATCCCAACAATAATGAATGGTTTGGCTCCCTTATCAAATTTGCCTTTAATGTCGATTAGCCAATACGAGAATGTCAAAGCCAGGATAGCCCAACCTCCTGAAGCAAATACAAACGAAGCAGTTGCAATCTTTTTAATAATTGGGGTAATGTTGGCCAAATCGAGCCCGAAGCCAATAACCAACGCGGCTGCACCAGCTATTATTAGTGTTTTAATTTTTTCTGTCTGAGGTTTATCGCTCATGAGCAGTTTCCCGCAAAGTACTCCCCAAACGGTATGTGCAATGGTTGGAATAGCATTCAATGTTGCCCAGATACTGGTTTTAGGTGTACCTTCGATTACCGAGTTTACCCATGCACCCAAGTTGTGATGGGGTTCCCATGGTTGGTTAAAGCCTTCGACGGGGAAAAAGCGGTAAGCCAGGTCGACCAGCAGCAAAACAACTAAGGTGAAAATCAACTGGAACCTGATACTTTTCTGCTGGATGAGGAAGGCTACAATGTAGGTTACCGATAACTGTGCAAGCACGTTTTGCAAGCGGAACCCGATGTGGTCGTTCCCTTCGTTGTACAAAATCCAGCCAAGCATCAGCAGTAAAAACGAACGTTTCCAGGCATGTTTCATGATGGTTGAATTGCTGTCGCCTTTCTTTTTACGGTTGGCCACTGCAAACGGAATTGCAACACCCACAATGAACATGAAAAACGGCTGGATTAAGTCCCAGAAATGTAAACCATGCCATTCGTGGTGTTCGAGCTGTTCGCCCAGAAATTTAAAAAAACCGTTGTTCACTTCACTAATACATCCAAAAAATCCTGTGCTTTCGCCAATTAGGAGAAACATGGTAAAACCACGAAAAAAATCGATAGAGGCCACTCGCCCTAGAGCCTGAGTTTCTTTTTTTAATGCTGTTGTCATTTGGTTATTGTTGGTTTGTAAAAAATGGTCGGTTATTCGTAAAAATCTTCCCGTGAAGTTGTAGCCAAATCGAAAAGGAAATCACCAATTTTTTCCGTAAGTAGTTTAAAAAAACGTTCACCTTTTTCTTTAGTTGCTTTAGCAGGGTTGCCGATGCCGGTGTCTTGGGTCACACTTGTCCAGCGGCGTTCGGCCCAGCCCCATCCTTCGTGCATGGCTTTGAACCGATATTTTCGGGCAGCGCCGTTACCGGCTTCAGAAAGTGGTAGAACCCATTCAGGTTTCAGGTAAAGCATCAGGCTTGTTTCTGTTTCACCGGCATGTTCACCAAGGTCTTCAAAAAAATCTTTGGTTTCTTTTACCTTGTACCAGTTTACTTCTGAAAGGAACATTTTCGGGTATTTCAACCCCAGCTCACGTAGCATTTGCCTGAAATCGTTCCCACCGTGGCTATTCAGGATAACAAATTTATATATGCCCTGGCGGTTAAGGGTTTCGATTACGTCGTTCAGAATAGCGTATTGGGTTGAAGGATAGATATTAATGTCGAGCGTTACATCGAATTGCCCTGTATTTACGCCAAAAGGAATGCAGGGTAAAACCATTACTTTGGCGCCCTTTTCCCAGGCCACGCGGGCCGATTCGGCGGCAATTTCACTGGCCTCAACATTGTCTGTAGAGTAGGGAAGGTGGTAATTGTGTGCTTCGGTGGCTCCCCATGGAAGTACAACCAGCTGGTATTGTTCGTTCTTTGTAATTTTCCAGTTGGTCTCGGCTAAAATGTATGGTCTCATGTGCGGGTTTATTGGTTTTGAATTGTCTTTGAATTTGATGGAACAAATTTTATAAAATGCTGATCAATTGGCAAGAGTTTTGGTTGGCACATCGATAGCAAAATGAAAAAATATCTGTCAAAGCTTTTTACATTTGTCATCGATTGATAATTTTACCGATGCAATTTGAAGCCTTTAAAATTATAAATAAACCAACTAAAAGATGACTAATGGCTAATAATCGAAGAACTTTTATTAAACAATCGGCTACCGTTGCTGCAGCCGTGAGTATTTTCCCAACCTTGATGAATGCTGGTTGTGTGGGCGCAAACGAAAAAGTTGTAGTTGCACTGATTGGCTGTAATAACCAGGGATGGGTTGACTTAATGTCGTTTATGAAACTTAAAAATGTGGAATGTGCAGCTTTGTGCGACGTTGATGAAAATGTGCTGAATAAACGTGCCGCCGAATTTGAAAAGATGACTGGTAAAAAGCCTGCTCTGTACACTGACTTCAGAAAAGTACTTGAGAAGAAAGAAATTGATGCGGTAATTGTTGGAACTCCGGACCACTGGCATTGTATCCCAATGATCTATGCTATGGAAGCAGGTAAGGATGTTTATTGTGAAAAGCCTGTAGGTTACACCATCGAAGAATGTAACCTGATGGTAAAAGCAACCAAACGCTACAATAAAGTGGTTCAGGTTGGTCAGTGGCAGCGCAGCGATCCGCATTGGCTCGATGCTGTTAAATATATTCAGGCCGGAAATCTTGGCCGTGTGCGGTCAGTAAGGGCTTGGTCGTATGTTGGCTGGAAAAAATCGATTCCTGTTGTTCCCGATGCAGCTGCTCCGGCAGGCGTTGATTACAATATGTGGCTGGGGCCACGACCAGAACGCCCATTTAACAGCAACCGGTTCCATGCAACCTGGCGCTGGTATTGGGATTATGCCGGCGGTGTTATGACCGACTGGGGTGTTCACCTGCTCGACTATGCTTTATTTGGAATGAACCAGTATGTTCCGAAATCTGTAAGCTCCAATGGCGGTAAATATGCTTTCCCCAACGACGCAATGGAAACACCTGATACCTTGATGGCTATGTACGATTTTGGAGGTTTTGGTATTTTATGGGACCACACCATTGGCATTTATGGCGCACAGTTTAAACGCCGTGGGCACGGAGTTGCTTTTATTGGCGAATATGGTACCTTGGTTGTTGACCGTAGCGGCTGGGAAGTTATGGCTGAGCAAAAAAGCACCAGTGCAAAAGCTGGGTTCGAAGATGTTCCGGTTAAAAAAGGAACAGGCACCGGCCTCGATTTGCATACCGCCAATTTTATCGATTGTATTAAGACCCGAAATAAACCAAACTGCGATATCGAAATTGCCGCTCATATTGCCCGGTTCTCGCAGATGGGAAATATTGCTTACCGGTTAGGCCGCAAAATTGTTTGGGATTCTGAAAAACAAGAATTTCTAAACGATCCTGAAGCCAATGCCTTGACCAAAGCCACCTATCGTGCGCCGTGGTCGTTGCCAAAAGTATAACTATCTTATCATTTATTGAGCGGGCGATTTTAAGTTACCCGCTCAATATCATTTCACGCGCTCAATACCATTGCCTAACCTAAACACAAACCTATGAAACGACTTTTTCCTCTTTTATCGTTTTTCTTTTTATCCATTTTGTTTTCAGAAGCTAAACCCGGCGATGTAAAACAAGCTGTCCCCGATCGGTTAAATGCCTGGATACCTTCGAATATGGTGATTTCGGGATATCTGGGTGACAAAATTAATTTGTGCATAACCCAGCGTATTAAAGAACAAGATGTTGAACACTTGATTGAACCTTTCCGCAGCAGAAATGAAACTCGTATGTGGCAGACTGAATTTTGGGGAAAATGGATTTTATCGGCCATAGCTTCGTATGAGTACAACCGTGATCCGGAAATGCTGACTATTATTAAAAATGCTGTTTCGGGATTGTTGGCCACTCAAACGCCCGACGGGTATATCGGCAACTACTCAAAAGAAGCTCAATTACAGCATTGGGATATCTGGGGCCGAAAATATACCATGCTTGGATTGCTGTCGTATTACGATATTTCGGCTGACAACAAGGCATTGGTTGCTGCCCGGAAACTTGCCGATCATTTGCTTACGCAGGTTGGTCCAGGGAAAGTTGATATTGTAAAAACCGGCAATTACCGTGGAATGCCCAGCAGCTCAATTCTTGAACCGATGGTTTTATTGTACAAACATACCGGAGAAAACCGTTATTTGGACTTTGCAAAATATATTGCAAATCAATGGGAAACACCTGATGGCCCACAATTGATAAGCAAAGCCCTCGACGGATTAAATGTAGCCGACCGGTTTCCTTTCCCGAAAGTTTGGTGGGGATGGGAAAATGGGCAGAAAGCTTACGAAATGATGTCGTGTTACGAGGGGTTGCTCGAACTTTACCGTATTACGGGCGAACCGTCGTATCTGAAATCGGCTGAAATGGCAGTGCAAAATATTATTGATACTGAAATTAATGTGGCCGGATCGGGTACAGCATTCGAATGCTTTTTTCATGGCGGACAAAGGCAAACCGAGCCAACTTACCACACCATGGAAACCTGCGTAACTTTTACATGGATAAAACTTTGTAACAACCTGTTACGTTTGACTGCCAACCCGATGTATGCCGATCAGATTGAAAAAACAGTTTACAATGCTTTGTTAGCTTCGATGAAATACGATGGTTCACAAATCGCCAAATACAGCCCTTTGGAAGGTCAGCGCCAGCAAGGCGAAGAACAGTGTGGAATGCACATTAATTGTTGCAATGCCAACGGTCCGCGAGCCTTTACGCTTTTGCCCAAAATGGCTTTTATGTCGGCACCGAACGAGATTTTTGTCAATTTGTATAGTCAGTCAACTGCCTCAATTCAGCTCAGTTCAAAAAATAAGATTACAATTCAGCAAAAAACCACTTACCCGGTTGGCGATCAGGTCGATCTGGTTGTTCAGCTTGAAAAACCCGAAAAATTTACGCTTTCGTTACGCATTCCAGCCTGGAGCGGTCAATCAACGGTTTCGCTAAATGGTTCAGCAGCCGAAGGTGTTCAGTCGGGTAGCTATTTCAAAATTAACCGTGAGTGGAAAAAGGACGATAAGGTGACTTTGACATTGGATATGTCTGGACGGTTAATGAAACTGAATGGTTATCAGGCAATCATGCGAGGCCCGGTTTTACTTGCTCGCGATTCGCGTTTTGAAGATGGATTTGTTGATGAAACAGCTGTTATTCAAAATAAAGACAACAGAGTAGTGCTTACCTCTGAAGAGAAAAAACCAAATCATGTATGGATGTCGTTTACTGCTCCACTCGTTTTGGGAACCGATTTGGAAGGCGAAGGTAAAAACGCCAGACAAATTCATTTCTGTGATTTTGCTTCGGCTGGTGATACCTGGACCTACGAATCGCGTTATCGTGTTTGGATTAAGCAAACACTGAATGTGATGAATGCAGCATATAAACCGTATTAACCTATTGGTATTTTAAGGTTTCCTTGTCCCATCGCCCTGAATTGTGTTGGCGTTTGTCCGGTTTGTTTTTTAAATTGGGTCGAGAAATAATCTATCGATTCAAAACCAAGGTCAAATGCTATTTCCTTTACAGGGCTGTTGGTAACCGACAATAATTCTTTGGCTTTCTGTATTTTAAGCTGAGCAATATATTGTGCGGGGGCTAAACTGGTGTAATTCTTAAACATTCGCCTGAACCAGGTGTAGCTCATATTTAGAGATGCTGCAATCTCTTCAGGAGAAATATTGGTGTTTATTTTTTCGCGAATGATTAACCTTGCTTTGTCGATTTTGTTGAAGACTGCTTTGTCGTTTAAGTTTTTGTTCTTATCGCGGTAAAGAATATACGAAAGCAAATGGGTTACTATTCCTGAAAGAAGGTTTTGATAACCAGGGCGCTCAGCAATGCTTATTTCAAGGATTTTTTTGTATAGACTGACAATTTCTTCGTCGTAACCAATGTTTAAAACCGGGTTACCAATATATGCCAATTTATCATTAAGTACTTCTTGTGCAATGCCTCCGATAAAACCAACCCAGTAGCTTTCCCATCCGGTAGCTTCGTTGGGTTTGTATGTATGCCATTCGCCCGGGAACAAAACAAACATGGAACCTTCGGGAACTGTGCTTTCCTGTTTTAGTCTTGACGCAAATAAACCTTCGCCTTTGGTAATGTATACCAATTGAAATTCTTGCAGAATACGTCCTTTTTCAAAATCAAAATAGTATCCTTGCGGATGCCCATGTGTAGGATAACTTGAATGTAATGGAATGGCCTCGAAACCAACGGTTTTAACATTGATGTTCCAGGACGATTCTTTTTCGCGTGAAGTAATGTACCTTGTTTCGGAATTAAAAGTATGTTGCATAATAGTTGTTTGGTGTCAAAAATTAAAGTATTTGGGTCAGATATGAAATGTTTTTGGAACTAAACTATTAATAACTTGCACCATTAATAAAATTTAACTGGAATTTACTTAGTGTCAAAATTACCAATTAAAGCCAACTAAAAAACCTAAATCATGAGAAATATCCTTTTGCTTGTCTTCGTCTTATTTTTTTCTCTGGCTCTCACATGTGGCTATACCGTTACTGAAGGTTCAAAAGTTGTCGGGATGAAAGCTTTTAAAGCCACTAACTCATCGGTCCTTTTTAGCTGGCAGGTAGAAACAAGTCAACATGGCTGGAAACAGTTGGCGTACAAGGTTCAGGTTGCAAATTCGGTTGAGTATCTGAAAAATTCTGAAAAGCTGGTGTGGAATTCGGGTAAAATAGAATCCGAACAGTCCAATTTGGTTCCTGCCGCCGGTATTGTTTTAAAACCAGCCCAAACGTATTATTGGAGAGTAAAACTCTGGAATAGCCAGAATACTGAAACCGATTGGAGTGAACCTGCTGTCCTAAAAACCGGGTTGGTTTCTGAAACCGACTGGCAAGGAGCTCAGTGGATTGGGTATGAAGATATGCCTGCTAACAAACGAATGGTTCCCGGGGTGCACGGAAATGGCAATAAACTTGGAGAATTATGTGTTGACCGGACTGTGGTGCCGTTATTTAGAAAAGAATTTGTTGTTAGAAAAAAAATTAAGGAAGCAACTTTATATGTTACAGGACTTGGGCAATATGAGGCTTCGGTTAATGGGCAGAAAGTAGGAAATTCTTTTCTTTCGCCCGGATGGACCAATTACGATAAAACTGTTTTATACAATTCGTATGATATAACTTCCTTGTTGAAACAAGGGGAAAACACTATTGGGGCGATTGTTGGTAATGGTTTTTACAATATCAACCGCGAGCGCTACCGTAAATTGGTGATTGCATGGGGATATCCGAAATTAATCGGCCAATTGCGTATTCGGTTTACCGACGAGACTGAGCAGGTTTTGGTTACCGGTCCGGATTGGAAAACAGCTCCGTCGCCCATAACTTATACCAGTATTTATGGTGGCGAAGATTATGATGCACGTCTTGAACAGCAAGGCTGGAACGAACCTGGGTTTAATGATAAGGCATGGAAAAATGCCGTTTCGGTAACTGCACCAACCGGAAAACTAATAGAAGAATACGACTATCCACTTGAAATAAAAGAAACTTTTTCTGCGAAAACGATTAAGAAGCTTGCTGATGGCGCTTATTTGTACGACTTTGGGCAAAACGCTTCAGGAATTGTTGAACTGAAAGTGAAAGGTAAAAAAGGGCAGGAGGTACGGCTGACTCCTTCAGAATTAATAAAACCCGATGGCCAACCTAATCAATCTGCCACTGGTTCGCCCAACTATTTTTCGTATATCATGAAGGGTGATGGCATTGAAGATTGGCAACCCCGGTTTACATACACTGGTTTTCGTTATGTGAAGGTGGAAGGGGCTGTTCCTGAGGGAGAAAACGTAGAAGGTGCAAATGTAATTGTGGATTTGAAATTGCTGCACAACCGGAATTCGACACCGCAAACCGGTACTTTTTCTTGTTCGAACGATTTGTTTAACCGCACTTTTACGCTGATTAACTGGGGAATCAAGAGTAATTTGCAAAGTGTTCTTACCGATTGTCCTCACCGTGAAAAGCTTGGCTGGCTGGAGCAAACTTTCCTGATGGGAAGCGCGGTCCACTATAATTTCGATTTATATCAGCTTTACACCAAACAAGTGAACGATATGATTGAAGCACAGCTTCCCAATGGTTTGGTCCCGGATATTGCACCTGAGTATGTGCCATTCGAAAGTGGTTTTCGCGATTCGCCCGAATGGGGAAGTGCTGCAGTAATATTACCTTGGATGATTTATTATTGGTACGGAGATATTTCGGTAATGGAAAAAGCATGGCCTATGATGAACCGCTATGCAGAATATCTCAAAAGCAAATCGGAGAACCATATTTTATCGCATGGGCTGGGCGACTGGTTCGACTTGGGACCCAATCGTCCGGGCGAGGCACAATTAACACCTAAAATGCTAACTGCAACAGCTATTTATTACTATGATTTGAAGTTACTCAGCGAAATGGCCGGCGTGTTGAAAAAGAACGATGAGCAAAAAAATCTGGCTGCCTGGGCGAATGAAATAAAGGTGGCTTTCAATGCTAAATTTTTTAATCCTGAAACAGGGATTATTTCGACCGGAAGCCAAACAGCTATGGCTATGCCATGGTGTGTTGGTTTGGTCGATGGTCAGTACAAGGAAAAGGTGATGCAAAACCTCGAAAAATCGATTCGTGAACAGGGGAAACCATTAACTGCAGGCGATGTTGGCTTTCACTACCTGGTTGAAGCGTTGACAAAAAGCGGACGTTCGCAATTATTGTTCGAAATGAACAACCGCGACGATGTTCCTGGTTATGGCTTCCAATTGAAAAAAGGGGCGACAGCGCTCACCGAGTCGTGGCCTGCACTGGAAAATGTTTCAAATAATCACCTCATGCTTGGGCATTTAATGGATTGGTTTTATGCCGGTCTGGGCGGAATTGGTCAGACTGAAAATTCAGTTGCGTACAAGGAAATTGTGATTAAACCTGAAATAGTAGGCGATCTCACCTGGGTGAAGTCCAGTTACCAGTCGCCTTATGGATTGATTCGCTCCGACTGGGAAAAGACGAATGTTGGTATGAAAATGAATGTTTCGGTTCCGGCGAATACTTCGGCATTGGTTTATGTGCCTGCTAATTCTGCTTCTGAAATAAAAGAAAGTGCTAAGGCCATCTCTAATCTGAAAGACGTTCGGGTTGTTGGAGAAGAAAATGGCCGGATTGTACTGAAAATTGGATCGGGAGACTATCATTTTGTCATTGAATAATGAATTTTTCAGGATATGAACGAGATTTTTCACTTCGTTTGAAATGACAATCGTCTCCAAAATAAATAGTTGCCATTCATAGTGAAATGAAGAATCTTATTCATTTGAAGAGTTGTAATAGTTATTAACGATTGCTAATTAAACCAACTAAACATGATTAAAAGACTAATCTTATTTTTTTCGGTTTTAGGCCTTATAATTATGGGATTATCACTGAAGCCGGATCAATACAAAGTTTCGTGGAAAGTTGTGGAAAATGGGTTTGTTACGCCTCCTGATTCCATTCAAACAAGTGTTTACTGGTACTGGATTTCGGATAATATTTCGAAGGAAGGTGTGGTGAAAGACTTACAGTCGATGAAAAAAGCAGGAATTAACCGGGCTTTTATTGGAAACATAGGGTTGAGCGATATTCCTTATGGGAAAGTGAAAATGCTGAGCGACGAATGGTGGGACATCTTACATGCTGCCCTGAAAACAGCTACGGAATTGAACATCGAAATCGGGATTTTTAACTCTCCGGGATGGAGCCAGTCAGGTGGTCCGTGGGTGAAATCCGGACAGGCTATGCGCTATCTCACAGCGTCGGAACTTCGGGTGAAGGGGCCGCAAAAATTCTCAGGGAAACTAGATGAACCAATCCAGATTTTTCAGGATGTCAGGGTTATAGCATATCCGGCGGCCAAAAATGATCAGCTTACATTGAACTCACAGAATACAAAAATTGCTTCAACACCTGAGTTGGATAACCTCACATATATTTTAGATGGAAACAATACTACTGGAATAGAATTACCCAAAGATCAGGAGATAGTATTTTCAATTGATTCTGAAGAGCCTTTTACCGTTCGCAGTTTATCAATTCAGCCTACTGAAAAGCCATTGCTTGCCGAGGTCCTATTTCAGGCAAAAGATAATAACGGTGAGTTCCAAACGCTTTCCCAATTTCAGCTAAACCGTTCCAATACAGCATTAAACGTAGGTTTTAAGCCGTTTGCACCAGGCGTGGTTTCTGTTCCTGAAACAACGTCCAACAGTTTCAGAGTGAAAATTAAAAATACCAAGGCTGGTGGCGGATTGTCCGAAATCGGAATTTCGTCGGCTTCACAGGTAGAGCGTTTCAGTGAAAAAACGCTGGCCAAAATGCACCCCACACCACTACCTTACTGGAAAGATTACCAGTGGCCTGTACAGCCTGAACCCAAAGATAAATCGACGGTGATAGATGGATCGAAAGTGTTGGATATTACCAAATATATGGCCATAGATGGAACGTTGAACTGGGATGTACCTGCCGGGGAGTGGATTATTGCCCGCACAGGAATGACGCCAACAGGAACTGTCAACAGTCCGGCATCGCCCGAAGCAACCGGATATGAGGTAGATAAAATGAGTAAAAAGCACACTGAAATGCACTTCTACGGTCATATAGGCGAGATACTGAAACGCATTCCTGAAGCCGACCGCAAATGTTTTAAAGTGGTTGTTCAGGATAGTTATGAAACTGGAGGTCAGAATTTTACTGATGATTTTATCGCCGAATTTAAACAAAAATACGGATACGATCCTGTCCCTTATTTCCCTGTTTACCAGGGGAAGGTGGTGAACAGCGAATTGGAATCGGATCGTTTTCTTTGGGACATGCGCCGCATGGTAGCCGATAAAGTAGCCTACGATTATGTAGGCGGATTACGCGATGTGAGCCACAAGCACGGGTTGCACACCTGGCTCGAATGTTATGGGCATTGGGGTTTCCCGAGCGAATTTTTGATGTATGGAGGACAGTCGGACGAAATTGGAGGCGAATTCTGGAGCGAAGGCGAATTGGGCGATATTGAAAACCGTGCGGCTACTTCGTGTGGGCATATTTACGGGAAAAACAAGATTTCAGCCGAGTCGAACACCTGTTCGGGAAGGCCATTCAGCCGCTATCCCGGAACCATCAAACAACGTGGTGATCGGTTTTTTGCTGAAGGAATCAACAATACCTTGTTGCATGTTTACATTACCCAGCCTTACGATAAACTTCCGGGGATGAACGCTTGGTTTGGCAACGAGTTTAACCGCAACAACACCTGGTTTTCGCAAATAGATGTTTACACCCAATACCTGAAACGCACGAATTTTATGCTTCAGCAAGGGTTGAATGTAGCCGATGTTGCTTATTTTATTGGAGAAGACGCTCCAAAAATGACAGGTGTTGCAGATCCGCCACTGCCTGTAGGCTACCAGTTCGATTACATGAATGCCGAAGTAATTGAAAAATTTATGACGGTGAAAAATGGCTTAATCACTTTGCCTCACGGAACGCAGTACCGCATTTTGGTTTTGCCTAAACTGGAAACCATGCGTCCCGAATTACTTAGCAAAATAAAACAACTCGTCAAAGATGGCGCTGTTGTTTTGGGTCCTGCACCCAGCCGGTCGCCCAGCTTACAAAATCAACCGCAGGCCGACGAGCAGGTAAAGCAAATGGCTGCTGAATTATGGGGAAATGTGAATGGAACCACAATCAAATCGCGAAAAGTTAGAAAAGGAATGATTATGAACGGGATGTCGATGAAAGAAGCTTTTGCGCTGATTGGCTGTGTGCCCGATTGCCGTTTGCCCGAGGATAAGGCCATTCATTACGGGCACCGGACTTTGAAAGAGGGTGAAATTTATTTCATCACCAACCAGACTGCCGAACAGAAAATATTCACTCCTGAGTTCAGGGTAAAAGGGTTGCTGCCCGAATTGTGGGAAGCCACCACCGGAAACATTCGTAATTTGCCGGCATACACTCAAAAAGAGCAAACAACTTTAGTTCCGCTGAAACTGGAACCTTACGAAAGTGTGTTTATTGTTTTCAGAAAAGCTACCGGGAAAAACCAGGAAAGTCAATTTGTTGACAACTATCCAAGTCCGAAGGTATTGGCCGAACTGAACGGACCGTGGAGCGTACAGTTTGATGCGAAAATGAGAGGACCGGAACAGCCGGTTGTTTTCCAAAATCTTCAGGATTGGACGAAATCGGATGATGAGCGGATCAAATATTATTCAGGAACAGCATTTTATACCAGTAAATTCAAAATTGGCAAATTACCTGCCGGCGAGAATGTGGTTATCGATTTGGGAGCTTTTACTGCGATGGCCAAAATAAGTATAAATGGCTCTTATGCAGGAGGATTGTGGACCAAACCTTATCGTCTGGACATCACCAAATGGGCCAGAGAGGGGGAAAATACCATTCGGGTTGAGTTGGTAAATACCTGGGTCAACCGGTTGATTGGCGATAGCAAGATGCCTGTCGGGCAGCGTCCGACCTGGTGTCCTGTCAGTCCGTTTAAACCTGAAAATCCGTTGCAACCTTCAGGTTTGTTTGGTCCGGTGCAGGTTTTGAGTGTGAAGTATTAAAAAGCTTCACCCCAAACCCCTCTCCCAGGTGGAGAGAGGTTTGATCGTAGCTTGATGAAGGTATTGTGTTTAAATTGAGAGTGTTGTGAGTATTGTCAACCTGAAGTCTCCCCTTTCGGGGGAGATTTAGAGGGGGCTAAAACATTAACTTATATGAAGCATCAGATCGTTTTATTACTCGTTATTTACATGTTCCCTGCATTTCTTTCGGCACAAAAGAAAGACAGCAAGATAACGGTTGCATCGTATTATTTTCCGAATTACCATACCGGCGATGCCCGAAACGACAAGAATAAAGGCTCAGGCTGGTCGGAATGGGAGTTGGTAAAAGCTGCCCAACCTAAGTTCTCTGAGCATCATCAGCCCAATATTCCGCTCTGGGGATACACTGATGAAAAGGACCCGAAAGTGATGGAACAAAAAATTCAGGCAGCGTCGGATTACGGAATTGATTGTTTCATTTTCGATTGGTATATGTACGAAGATGGACCTTTTCTGAACCGTTGTATCGACGAAGGTTTTCTTAAGGCCAGAAATGTGGACAAAATCAAGTTTGCCCTGATGTGGGCCAACCACGATTGGGTCGAAATTCATCCCTACAAGCGCGGTACACCGCAGAAATTGCTTTATCCGGGAAAGGTGTCGGCAAAGCGATTCGACGAAATTGGCGATTTATTAATTGCACAATATTTCACAAAGCCCAATTACTGGAAGATAGAAGGTAAGCCTTATTTTTCGGTGTACGACATTCAGAAATTCATTGAAGGTTTTGGAAGCATTGAAGCCACCAAAGCCGCGATGGATCGGCTGAACAAAAAGGCCATTGCCGCCGGATTGAAAGGCATTCACTGGAATATGGTGGCGTGGGGGCAGCCTATTTTACCGGTTGAAAAAATCAAGGCCAACTTTGCCGACCTAATGAAACAACTTGGCTTTGATTCTGCCACTTCGTACGTGTGGATTCACCATGCCACTTTGCCTGATCGTCAAACCGACTATAACAATGTACGGGATCAATACCTGAAACATTGGGATAATGCCAAAACCGAATATCCGGTGCCATATTTTCCGAATATAACAATGGGTTGGGACTCAAGTCCGCGCTGCGATCCGTCTTCAGAATGGGGAAACTTCGGTTATCCATTCATGAATATTATAGGAAATAATACGCCTGAAAACTTCAAAAAAGCTTTGCAAATAACCAAAGACAAAATGCTGTCCGATGCAAATGGGCCAAGAGTCCTGACCATCAATTGCTGGAACGAATGGACAGAAGGAAGTTACCTGGAACCCGACATCAAAAATAAGTTTAGGTACCTGGAAGCTGTAAAAAGTGTGTTTAAATAAAAGCCCCACCAACCTCCCCGAAGGGGAGTCTAAGAAGGTAAAAAGAATGTTTATTGAAAACGAAAGTGTTGTGAATATGTGCCATCCAAAGTCTCCTCTTTCGGGGGAGATTTAGCGGGGGCTCTTTAAAAAAATATTATATGACCAAAATAGGATTATTTGGAATTGGGCTGGATACTTATTGGGCTCAGTTCGATGGATTGCTTGATAATCTGAAAAAATATCAGGAAGAAATAAAAAACAGGATTGCCGGTTTTGGGGTGGAAGTGGCCGATGCCGGAATGGTTGACAACCCGGTAAAAGCCCGCGAAGCTGCTGATTTTTTGAAAGCGCAGGATGTTGAAATAGTCTTTTTGTATGTTTCGACTTATGCTTTATCGTCAACTGTTTTGCCCGTAGCTCAAAAGTTGAAAGTGCCGGTAGTAATATTGAACCTTCAACCGGTGGCAGAACTTGATTACAAAGCTTTCAATGCGTTGGGCGACCGCGGTAAAATGACCGGGGTTTGGCTCGAACATTGCCAGGCTTGCTCGGTTCCCGAAATTGCCAGCGTGTTCAACCGTTCAGGAATTAAATATGATTTTGTAACTGGCTATTTGCAAGACGAAAACGCATGGCGTGAAATTGAAGCATGGACCGAGGCTGCAAGTGTTGCCGCTGCAATGCGAAACAACCGACTCGGTATTTTGGGCCATTATTACTGCGGAATGTTGGATGTTTATACCGACACCACCAAACAATCAGCTGTTTTCGGCACGCACATCGAATTGCTCGAAATGTGCGAGTTGAAGAAATATCGTGATGCGGTGACCGATGTCGAAGTTCAGGCTAAAATTCAGGAATTTCATACGGCTTTTGATGTTTCACCAGAATGTGAACCTGCTGAAATTGAACGGGCAGCTCGTACTTCGCTTGCACTGGATCAATTGGTCAAAAACCGTGACCTGGGTTCGATGGCTTATTACTACGAAGGCGAATCGGGCAACGATTACGAGAATATCGTAACTTCGGTAATTGCCGGAAATACTTTGCTGACGGGCAAAAACATACCAGTGGCAGGCGAATGTGAAGTAAAAAATGCTCAAGCCATGAAAATAATGGCCGAATTTGGCGCCGGCGGCTCGTTCTCCGAATTTTATCTGATGGATTTCAATGACGATATTGTGATGCTGGGACATGATGGCCCGGCCCATTTTGCCATTGCCGAAGGGCGTGTAAAACTGGTTCCATTGCCTATTTATCACGGGAAACCCGGCAAAGGCTTGTCTATCCAGATGTCGGTGAAACATGGTCCGGTAACATTGTTGTCGGTAGTCGAAAATAATGAAGGAGTATTTCTTTTGGTTGCCGAGGGTGAATCGGTTCCCGGACCTGTACTCGAAATTGGAAATACCAACAGCCGATACCGTTTTTCGATTGGGGCCAAACGGTTTATGAACGAATGGTCGAAGCAAGGACCAGCGCATCATTGTGCGATTGGTGTTGGTCATATTGCCAATAAAATTGAGAAGCTGGGTAAAATAGTAGGAATTGATGTAGTGAAGGTTTGCTAAGAGGCCTCACCCCCAGCCCCTCTCCAAGGAGAGGGGTGTAGAGCAGTGGCTTGCGAAACGCATTTTATTCAAATTGAAACGAACATGTTGCGGTAAACACAAACACCAATGAGGATACCTTCTGCAACATGAAAGTTCCATCAGACAATTAAAAACAAATTATCTTCTGATGAAATAGCCATAAGAGCAAATGCTCATATAAACCGAAAATGAATTGACCAGCGGGAAATCCGCGAAGCGAATAAATGGCTATTCCATGAGTACGTGACCACATTTGAATAAATAAAACAATATATACGAATGAAAATATTGTGAATGTATGCAACCTAAAGTCTCCCCCCCCTTTCCGGGGGAGATTTAGAGGGGGCTTAAACTAATAAACCATGAGAAAAAATCACATTTCTGCAATTTTCGGGATTATATTACTGATTGCACTTGTCTGGGCCTGCACACCCAAACAACCAAAAGAAGGCATTTATTCGTCGGCAGAGCTGAAAAAATTGTTTACCGATCCGCCGTCGGAATACCGGAGCGCCCCACTTTGGGACTGGAACGAGCAAATCTCGGAAGAAGGCATCGACTTCCAGATGAAAGAATTTAAAAAAGCAGGAATTGGTGGTGTGTTTGTACATCCGCGCCCGGGCCTGCTTACCGAATACCTTTCCAACGACTGGTTTCACCTGTTCGATTATACCGTTCAGAAGGGGAAAGAACTCGGCATGAAAGTGTGGATTTACGACGAAAACTCATACCCATCGGGTTTTGCAGGCGGTCATGTTCCGGCTGAAATGCCCGATTCGTACAAACATGGTTCAGGCTTGAATTATGAAGTGCAGGACAAACTTAATGTTCAGCTATCAGACACCATTGCTGTGATCCTGAAAAAGACCGATTCAGGATACATCGACATCACTTCGTCGGCTCAGCAGGAAATGGGAAAAGAAGGATCGTATTCTATTTTCAGGAAAAGCTACCCGCCTAAATCGCCATGGTACGGCGGATTTTCGTATGTCGACCTGATTTACAAGGGCGTGACTGAAAAGTTCATCGACATTACCATGAAACGCGGCTACGAGAAAAATCAGGCTGACTTTGGTAAAACCTTGTCCGGAATTTTTACCGATGAGCCAAACCTTAGGGCAACCAGCGCCAAAGGCATGATGATACGTTGGACACCCGATTTATGGGATGCCTTTCAACAGCGCTGGGGCTATGATTTGCGCCCCAACCTTGTATCGTTGATTGATGAAAGCGGTAACTGGAAAAAAGTCCGTCATGATTATTATGAGTTGTTGCTCGAACTGTTTATCGACCGATGGGCAAAACCCTGGAATGCCTATTGTACTGAAAAGAATCTGGCATGGACAGGCCATTACTGGGAACACGGATGGCCCGAGCCAACCGAAGGTTTCGATGAACAAGCCATGTACATTTACCATCAGCAACCGGGTGTTGACATGCTTGGAAACCGGCTCGACACTGCCGGATTAGGCGGACAGTTTGGAAACGAACGTGCCGTCCGCGAGTTGCGAAGCGCTGCCAATCAGGCCGGGCGCTGCCGTACGCTAAGCGAAACCTATGGAGGAGGAGGCTGGCAAATGACTTTCGAAACACAGAAACGGCTCGTCGACTGGGAAGTGGTGATGGGCGTCAACTTTGTGAACCAACACTTGTCGTATTATTCACTTAATGGCGTACGCAAGTTCGATTACCCTCCTTCGTTTTCGTATCACGAACCCTGGTGGAATGATTATAAGTTGATGGGCGACTACATTGGCCGCATTTCGATGGCCATGTCGGCTGGCGAACAGATTAACCAAACTTTGGTATTGCAACCAAATACCACTGCCTGGATGTATTTTACCCGAAAAGAAAAAAAACCTGAAATCGACAAAATCCGAGATAGCTTCAAACATTTTGTTTACCTGATGGAGCAACGGCATCTGGAATACGATCTGGGTTCGGAAAATGTGCTGAAGACTCTTGGTAGTGTCAGCGGCAAAAAGTTAAAGGTTGGCCAGCGTGATTATACTCTGGTGGTTATTCCGGCTGAAATGGAGAACATTGATAAAAATACCTTTGGGTTGCTGAAAGACTATTTGGCGAATGGTGGCAAAGTGCTGTCGTTCAGGAAAGATATTCCATTGCTCGATGGCGAAGTTTCATCAATTGTGAATGAACTGATTAGTAAGTCGGGCGAAAACTGGACAGTTGCACAAAACCTGACTGATGTTTCTGCATTGAACCTGTTGCGAACAGGGGCTTTTGCGATGAACGACCTGAGTAAAAACGGGATGTTGTATCACCAACGCCGTGTATTGGATGATGGGCAGGTGCTGTTTGTTGTCAATTCACATCCGGTGAAGAAAGCTGCTGCTGAAATTTCGCTGGAAGGCAAATCAGTTTCGATGATTGATCTGGTTTCAGGAAAAGCTTACCGTTATCCTGCCAAGGCCAGCGGCGGAAAAGTTATGCTGACAGTTGAACTGGAGCCTGCCGGCAGCGCTTTGTTTGTGGTGAATAATTCGGAAACAACTGAACAGGAATTTGTGCCGGTTTCAGGAGAAGAAACTCCGGTTCAGGCAACAGGTACAATAACTGCAAAACGCGAGTCGGACAACATTCTGATGGTGAATTATCTCGATTTGAAAACGGCCAAAACCAACAAAAAAGATGTGTATTTTATGAATGCACTGATTGGCCTTTTCAACGAAAACGGCGTGGAAATGGGCAATCCGTGGCAGCACAAAATTCAGTATAAAAAGACTTATCTGGAACTCGACAAGCAGTTCAAATCCAATTCGTGGTTCGAAGCCAGTTATCATTTCAGTATAAAGCCGGGTTTGAAACTTGAAGCGATGAAAGCCATCCGCGCGGTGGTTGAACGGCCCGAAATGTGGAAAGTGCTGATTAATGGTCACGAAGTTTCGCCGATAGCCAATACCTACTGGATCGAGAAGAAATTTCCTCAATATGCCGTTGGCGAATACCTGAAAACCGGAGATAATACACTTGTGATTAAAGCGCCGCGTATGAATATTTTAGCCGAAGTGACCCCGATTTACCTGTTGGGCGATTTCCTTGTAAAACCTGTCTCGCGCGGTTGGGAAATTACTGGTGGCGATTTCAATTCGATGGGCTTGTGGCGTGGGCTGGGGCTACCATTCTATTCGCAAAAGGTGGCTTACTCGCAAAACTACAAGGTGAATAAGGCTGATGGCAAGGCATTTAAAGTGAAGTTGGGCCAATGGAAGGGCACAGTTGCAGAAGTGATGGTAAATGGGCAACAAGCAGGGCTCATTGCCTGGCAACCTTTCGAACTTGATGTTACTGCCTTATTGAAAGATGGTGACAATGAGATAACAGTAAAAGTAGTTGGTAATCTTAAAAATACGTTCGGCTATTTTTATAAACCTGCCGATAAATGGATTTATGGACCGCATGAGTGGAACTACGCGCCTGAAAGACTCCTTTCAGGCTCCGAATATATTCTGGAAGATTTGGGCCTGACGGAGCCATTTAGTTTGGTGGTGGTGAAATAAGAAAATAAATCAATCAATTCGTTTGCAATTTTTGTTAGTCAGGGTTTCACTTTAAGTGAAGCCCTGACTTTGTTTAGGAATAGCCTCCACCGGACCCCTCTCCGGTGGAGATGGGAGTAGCGCAGTGGTTCGCGAAAGTTTGGCAATTAAATCGAAAATATTGTGAGTTTATGCGGACTAAAGTCCCCCGATTGGGGGATTAGGGGGTAAGAGTAAATTAATTATCTTTCGATCGAATAGGCCAAAAGCCTCACCCCCAACCCCTCTCCGGTGGAGATGGGAGTAGTGCAGTGGTACGCGAAAGTTTGGCAATTAAATCGAAAATATTGTGAGTTTATGCGGACTAAAGTC
>CALGIG010000112.1 GCA_937915865.1 uncultured Prolixibacteraceae bacterium
CAATTATAGAACCCTACTGCAAGCAAGGTAAACAGAGCTTGCGAAAATTAAATAAGTATACCTTTTATATGCTTTTTTTATTTCTATCATATTTTTAGCAGAATAATACACTTGCCTTTTAATTCAGATTATCTAGCCCAAATAAATTATAATACTTTTATAGGTACGTATTACCTGCATCTAAATCCGCTTATCGTTCCTATCTGATTTTTTCAACTGATCATTGTTATACGTTTATCCGATCAAATTAAGTTCAAAATATATTTTTGGTTTTTCAGGTATTTATAAACCTCTTCTTTTTTTCAGAAAGGAGGATTTTGTCATGGTTTAAACTGAATTACAGTATTTTACAACTAACTAGGCCTATTAAAAAGTTTACCTGTTAAAATATATCTTGCTTAATAAGGAAAATAAAGCCAATAACACTTAAAATATTTATTTTAGACTAATTAACCCAATGAAATCATTTACTATCCCATCAACACATCGAGTATTTGATACTTAGGTAATTTTGAAAAAGTTGCCCAATTAAAAATTCATATCTTAGAATAATTGGGTCAGGAAAAACTTTTTAAAAATTGATAAAGAAATATTGATTGCTGAGAATATGCTTTTTTCGGTACTCCTTCTGTTACAGCTTCGATACTATGCTACTCATTTGTGAGATCAGAGCGATCCGTAGATTTGTGAGTGATGGCGTGAGTTTTGATAATCAATAATTTTCATCAATTATTTCTGTTAATATTTAAAAGTAATTTCTATGAAGGTCAAACTTTGTTTATTTTTTTGACTTCAGTTTTTTTTTATAATTGCCAAATTATTAATAAATAATTGTAAATCAAATATATAAACACCTGCTGTAAGTTTATATTATTAAACAAAAATTTTGTGTGTTTGATGTTGATTTAAAATTTGGGAATAAGTTTTAAATCAATATCAGCATTGATTAAAACAATGTTTAATTTGAAATTGCCTATTGCTGCACTTATACTTTTGTGTTTTCTAAAAAACTCCTTAGTTTCTTTCTGAAAATTTCAGGAAATCAAAGCTTTTTATAGTGTAATCATTCAAAAATGATTACACTATAAAACTTACTCTGTTATTTTATATCATCTCTAACTTTTGTCCCATATTTTATGGAGGATAAAAAGTTTCAAATCCAACAGAAATCTGTTTTTTGTTGAGTTTAACCGTTGTTTTCCTGTAGTTTTTCATGATATCGCATCAATAAAGCAATCCAAAAACTTACATATTTTTAAATATCATATTATGATATTTAAATACCTAATTGATTAGCATCTCATGTAATTTATTTTGTCCGAATAGATTTGATTCAGACAAATACACTTGAAAAACAAGCAGTTACAATTTTTTTTTGTGCTAGAATTGTATGACGAAAACAAATGGTCCATACAAAAAATGAGCATAAAACCTGTTCAATCTGATGCCCTTCTTTTTGTTCAAGGCCAACTGTATGTTGTCAATTTTTATTAATAAAACTTTATGAGAGCAGA
Organism: uncultured Prolixibacteraceae bacterium; assembly: GCA_937915865.1. Lineage (GTDB taxonomy): Bacteria > Bacteroidota > Bacteroidia > Bacteroidales > Prolixibacteraceae > Aquipluma. Next base: position 1,515 of record CALGIG010000112.1, read on the forward strand.
AATTTATATGAACCGGCCAGGTTGAGTCCTCATCTTAAAAAAGAATAACCTGAGTTGCCTGGGAGAAAAGAAACTAAAAGTGATTTTCAGTTTTTCCCGATCCAGCATAAATGTTCTACCATGATTTATCCTTATGAATTGGATATTATTTTTTAGCCTTCTTTCTATTCATAATTTACTGCTTATGAGTCTTTCTCTGTTGGGAAAGAAATCATATACAGGGATAAATCCATTTATAGCTTCTATTTTAATTGTGTTTGCTGAGATTATTACTTTTAATGTCCTAATTTTTCAAAACATACTAATCGATTATTCTTTTCTTTTCTTTTTAAATTATATCCTAATTTTTATTATTCCTCCTCATTTTCTGCACATTATCAATTATTTTCTTGGTGACAATGGTAAACCGTTTTCAATTAAGAAACTAGTTCATTTTATTCCATTGGCTATTTCTATGGTTCTGCTGCTCTGGTTGTGCCTTCAGCCTGCTGGTTTCAGGCATAACTTTTTTGCTCAAATTAATAAGGGCGACAGACCTTTGTTGTCTACTATACTGGGTATTGTTTTTTTTCTGCAGTTCACAATATATGTTCTTATTGCTTACCGAAAGGTTTTTCTTTATCGAAAGAATAATCCTGAAACTGAAGTTGTCAAATGGCTTTGGATTTTTATCAATGCCGTCCTTTTTATAATTGTGTTTACTTATTTTTTCATTTTTGTTTTTCTTTTTTCTATTTCAGTCATACTTATCTGTTGTTCTGCTTCTACAATTGTATTGTACGATCTGTTTAGTTTTAAATCGCTTAAAAATTACTCCTTTTTATCAGAGATTATGGCAATGAAACAGCCTGCAAATTCGTCATCGGCTCCTGTTTTGTCTGAAGAAACCAGGCAAAAGATCACATTAGCCCTGAACCGGTTAATGGAAGAAGATAAATATTTTATGAACAGTAAAATTAGTTTGTCTGATTTAGCTGATCAAAGTAATATTCCTAAATACCTGTTAACCCCTTATTTGAATCAATACCATATCAATTTTTACGAATTCATTAACCGATACCGTATTGAGGAGGCAAAAAAAATGCTTATAAGTTCTGATAGTCAAAAATATAGTGTGGAAGTAATAGCCCAAAAGTGTGGTTTTAATTCCCGGAGTGTTTTTTATACTGCATTCAAAAAAAATACAGGGGTTACACCAATCCAGTTTATAAAAAAAGAAAAATTAGCTGAAGAAGCTCAGGCCAACCAGGGAGTTGAAGTTGAAACACAGGAGTGAAATATTTACCCTTCATTATTGATAGGCTAAAACTAATCTACTCGTTTTAGATTCTTCACACCACTTCGCACTGCTCTAAATCCCTTTTTTTAGCCGGTTGTATTAATTACATTACTCATTCATGGTTCCACTCCTGAGAAAAAGGTGATAACGGTTGAATTTAAGTATAGTTAAGCCGGTTTCATTACCCAAACGAGTTTATCGGTTTATCTTCGAAGTTGTCTTAAATCTTGGTAATAAATGCTGCAATAAATTGTTCTTATTCCTTAATTCATTTCATTACCAGGCATTAATAAAATATATATCGTGTAACCTGAAAGAAGATGTAGCTATAACGTTTACAGATGGGTAAGTGGAGCCCCGGAAAGCAGTAAAAAATGGATATCCTTTTCGTTGCCTAAAAGCTAAGTTAATGTGAGTTCGATGTGAGAGTAAATTACTTATGACTGAAATACTGTAAATTAATAAGGTTAAAATACTTGTGTCTGGAATTTCTACTAAGGTAGAATTCAAAAAATAAGGTTTCAAAACCTTATCATTTCTTTTTAACCTTAGTAGAAAATATATATCCCCATAACACAAAACCTTATTATCTTATTTACAAAGAATTACAGTTTTCAGGTCGAGCTCACGCTAAGTTAGGCTCAAGTGGCCCGGGCCGGTGAGCCGGGTAACAAGTAAAACCGACGTTAAAAAAATATTTTCTGTTTGGTCCCGGTCCAGTCGGGAGTGTTTAAAGGATTTTAGCTGTCAAACGTATTTTTTTTCGTGCGAAACGGGCTCACCAACGCTAAATCAGGTAGGTATTCTATGTGATATTCAAAAAAAAAATAAGTAAGCTATCCCTTCTGGAACTTAAATGCGTTATCCCGGTCGCTTATATCCATTCTTGTTGTATTCAATTCTTCAATAAAACCCAGGCTATTGTTTTACTGAAGTTAAATCATTTTTAATCATCCAGAAACATTTTTTATCCAATTATTATTATGTCTCTATTGTTCTGTTTCTCCTAGCTGTTGGTTAGTATGGAAACTAAAAAAGTTTGTCCGAATCGATTTGATTCAAACAAACTTGTCTGATAAATAGATAGTTACGTTATTTTTTTGTTTTAAACTTGTATTAGCAAACGTTACGGGAGTATCACAAGAAACAGTGAATGAACTTGAATAAGTTGAAAAAAAATCTCGTTGTTCGGTGTTTTTCGATGATGTTACCGAAAGTTTCCTGCACAAGGGCAGCTCCTGGTTTTATAATATGGGCAGGTATGGTAGTGCCTGAATGGTTGTTGTGCTTGTTGGTTATAAACGTTTTCGAGTGAATGAAGTGGTTCAAATTTATTATGACATTTTATAACACTCGCCCCAAAGCCAAAATTCAATGTTCTCCCCTCTCTTTGTAACAAGGAGAGGGGTTAAACACAAACCAGGCGACAGAAGCGAAGGATTGACCCACGGGTATGATGCAGTTTTAGTTACGTAAAGAATATAAACAAAAATAATTTGGAACAGACAGTTGGTGGGATACACTATGCTGTAATCTTATTATCCTTAAAATGATGAATATATGAGAGTTGTAATTTTTACCAAAAACAGGAGCAAAAATACAGGGGTACACAAACAGTATTCCCGATTGTTTTTGAATCAGATGCCATTATTCAAACAGGTTTTTATACTGATGATTTGTATAGTGGTAAGTATTGCAACTTATGCCCAGGCGCCTCAGAAAATGAGCTACCAGTCGGTTTTGCGTAATACAACAGGCCAGTTGCTGGTAAACCAGTCGGTTGGGTTGAAAATAAGCATTCTGCAAGGTTCGGCCTCCGGGACTGTTGTGTATGCCGAAACACAAAGCGCCACCACCAATGCTTTTGGGCTGATTAGCATACAGGTAGGCGCCGGCACTGTTGTATCGGGCTCGATGAGCGCCATCGACTGGGGTTCGGGACCTTATTATATAAAAACGGAAACCGATCCGAGTGGTGGAACTACTTACACCATTAGTGGAGCAACTGAAATGCTGAGTGTACCTTACGCTCTTTATTCAGGGAACGGTATTTCTGCTTTGGGAACCCCAGCAGGGAGTAACGCCAAAGCTGGAAGTATTTCGGGAAATACGCTAACCCTTTCGCTGGCCGATGCTACCAACCCTGGTATTGTTTCAACGGGAGCGCAAACCCTTGCCGGGGACAAAACCCTTTCGGGCAATACAATATTAAGCGGTACAGCTGCGCTGAACGGAAATACTACTCTGGCCAGTGGAAAAAACCTTACGCTTACCGGGTTAAATTCTTCAATGCTTAAAACCGATGCTTCGGGTGTGATATCGGCCGCTTCTCCCGGAACCGATTACCAGTTAGCCCTCACCAATCCGGTTACTGCCAATGCAGCTTCGGCTTCATCGGGGCAGTTGGCTATATTCAGCGGAACAGGCAACCAGGTTACTGCAACCAACATCCTGCCAACAACCGCTGTTCCGGCTTTTACCGGCGATGTAACCAACACTGCCGGTTCGCTGGCCAACACGGTGGCAAAACTACAGGGCACACCACTTACGCTTTCGGGGCTTACAACCAATAATTTATTGCAATATAACGGTAGCGCCTGGGTTAATGCAGCACCGGCATCGATACTGGGTTCGACATTATCTGCCGGTACAGGTATCTCTATTTCGGGTGCAACCATCAGTAATGCCGGGGTTACTTCTTTTTCTGGAGGCACTACAGGTTTGACACCTGCAAGCTCTTCTGTTGGTGCAATTACAATGGCCGGTACACTGGCCGTAGCCAATGGCGGTACGGGAGCCACCACATTAACATCCAACGGTGTACTTTATGGTAACGGTACTGCAGCCATTCAGGCCTTGGCACCCGGCACCAGCGGATATGTACTCACTTCTGCAGGAGCAGGCAGCGCCCCTACATGGGCCAGCTTACCTTCGGCAAGCTGGAGCCTTACCGGTAACAGTGGTACCAGCTCGGCTACCAACTTTATAGGTACTACCGATAACCAGGACCTGATTTTTAAAGTTAACAATCAAAAAGCCGGGCAGCTTGGGGGATCAAATACTTCTTTTGGTTACCAGGCTTTATACAGTTGCACAACAGGGGCTAATAACGTTGCTATTGGCAAAGTTGCATTATCTTCTGCAACTGATGCTAGTGAAAACATTGCTATTGGCGACCAGACGTTAAATGAAACAGTTCATTCAAAATTTAATGTAGCTGTAGGGCATGGTGCACTGCTCCATCACATTACAGGAGATGGTAATATAGGTATCGGGTTTAGCGCTTTGATAAACAATGGTACTGGTACTGATAATGTAGCTTTGGGTAATGGGGCTGGAAGTGGGATAACTACCGGCAGCAATAATATTGCAATCGGTTCGAATGCACAGGTTCCTGTTGGAACGAACAGCAACCAGTTAAACATTGGCAACTCGATTTATGGTTTAAACATGGGAACCAGCACGGTAGCTGTAGGTATTGGCACCACTAATCCCTTGTCGGGGTTAAGTGTATGGAGCGGTAATTCTACGAGCAATACCAATTTTTTCGATCGTGAAGGGTATGCAGCGCATATTGGCAATTCTAGCAATGCACCGTATTCAAACGGCTTGCTGGTTTCCAACTATTGGAGGGCAGCATCATCATATGTATTTGCAGTTGACGGAGCATTAATGGATCAACCATCCTGGCCTGCCCAGACGCACTCTCCTTATTTCATTGTAAGGGGCAATGGTCTAGTGGGTATTGGTACAAGTGCACCTGCCTCTACCCTCGAAGTGAGCGGTGCCGCCACCAACGTAGCTCCTTTGGCAAATGCATCTGCAACCATCGATTTTAGCGCCAACAACTTGGCTTATACATCGTATGCAGTTGCTAACCCAGCGTTTACATTAAGTAATATGAAAAACGGTGGTGCTTATACCCTAATGTTAACCGGAACGACCAATTCGGGTACTGCAACATTTACGGCATCGGGTTTTACGGTGAAATACATGGGAACGGTTGATATGACCAGCGGTAAAATGCACATCTACTCGTTTATCGTGGCAGGTGGTTATGTATTTGTTTCGATGGCAACCGAAAACTAAAATCCTGAAGCCCCCTCTATCCGCCAGCTGGCGGACTCCCCAAAGAGGGAAGGGAGTTTGGTCTATGGTCGCGGAAAAATGTTCGTTGAAATAGAATGAATTGTGAATATGCACGGCCTTAAAGTCCCCCGTTTGGGGGATTTAGGGGGCTGAATAGACATCGGCAACAAACCTAACAGGTTTTGAAAACACAAAAAAAGAAGCCCGAAGGGGAGATTTAAAGAGGTGAGGTGTGGAAAAATGTTCGTTGAAATAGAATGAATTGTGAATATGCACGGCCTGAGGCCTCACCCTTCGGGCTTCGACGTGAGCTCAGCCGAACGGGAGGTTTGGAGGGGGCTTTGGTTAGCCCCGAAGGAGCGACAATCGGATAGCCCGGGGTGAAACGACGAAGGAGTGTAGCCCCTGGATTGAAAAGGCCACCATACAAACCGTCCGTGTGGAAATGTTTTCAAAAGAACATCTCGTTTCGGACGGAACAACCTCACCCTTTAGGGAGAGGGGAGACAGTCTCGGAGGATTGGAGTTCTGAAAATTAATAGTGATAACAAGGTGAATAGATGCCTTAAGTCCCCCTTTCGGGGGATTTAGGGGGCTTGTAGTTCGTTGAAAAGAAACTATACGGCCTAAAGCCTCACCCTACGGGGAGGTTTGGAGGGGCTATTGGGAGGTTTAGGAAGAGTTGAAAAAGCCCAACGGTTGAAACGAATAAAATTGACGACTGCTTTGTGGTAAGATGATGAAACGGTAATAAATTGTAATGTTATGATGCAGAATTTTAAATATTTATTGGGAGCTGGTAAAGTTCAGGTATATGTACTGATGCTTGCATTGCTTCTCTTTAGTTCGATACAGGCTGATGCACAGCTATTTGGCGGACAGATAAAGGCATTTCCGGGAATACCACCCTCCATCACTTTGGCGCAAAATCGGATATATTTTTTATATTCGGTTTATGATGCTAATTACTTGCCTTACACTGCGCCTACTACGGCTGCAAGTACAGCTACAGTAGATGCTGATGGTGTTGCTGAAGCTGCAATTATAGATATACAGGGCAGTATTACTACCACAGGTTTACCGATAACGATACCGGTAACGGCCACCGCGAGCGGCATCTTACCTGCTTTTGCAACCACCTTTACCGTGCCTGTAGCGATTACTCAGGATGGCATCAGCCGCACTCTGATGCTCACGTGGCCCCGAACAGCATTTACTGCTGCAACCACATACATTACTGCCACAATTCGGGCAGTGGAAGGTACCCTCAACGGCAAGAAATTAGATTTGAATGCGGGCATCGGCAACGATTTTTTGGGAGTATTGATGGGCTCGTTTAGCTATCCATACAACCATGCGGGCAAAATCACCACTTTGCAGGTACGCGATATAGCCACCTTAAATTCGTGCCAGCAAATAAAGTTGAGCCAGCCGGACTTTGCCTCTGGTGTTTACTGGGTTGACCCGGATTGGAGCGCTGCCACTTACAGTCCGATGCAGGTATATTGCGATATGACCACCGACGGTGGCGGCTGGACCTTAATGGGGCAATATAACCACCCTGCAACCGCAATAACTATTTATAACCGTTCTGATTTCCCCAATAAGGGAAGCGATGTTATTGGCGATGAAGCCGGCGGCACGGGCACCTTCGGTACCTGGGGATTAACCATTCAGCCACTGCGCGCAGCGTATAGTTTTACCACCTACAGGGTCGAGGGCTGGAACACCACGCAAAACACCGGGGTGCATGTGAAAATACCTAATCCCAACTATGTTAAACTTGGTAATGTTTCGAATGATTTTACCGGTTTGACCGATCTTCCCAAACCGGCTTACTGGCCGGCAGGTGTTGATCGTGTGGCTCTTGCAGGTACAACTGGCTTTCACGAGACATTAGAATGGTACGATTCACTTTTTGGAGTTAATGAACACAACTTTCTGCATTCAACTGCTGGTGTTTGCTATAGTGCTTATGCAATAGTACGGGCCGCACCCGTTGCTATTCATGTTGCATCGGGCTGCTCCAATGTAACATTCGCCGAAAATGGTATTATCAGGTTATGGGTAAAATAGACAACTATATTAGGCAAGTGGGTATGCAAAGGTATTGCACGATACTAATCATCTGCGTCTGGCTATTGGGCGTACCGGGCGCTTGGGGGCAGTGTTCGCAGGACTTGGTGCGAGCGGAGATGCAGCAACGCAAGGAATTGTTTAAAACGTTCTATGTGGCGGGCAACCCGGTACCGGATGTGCAGTTGGGCACGGTTCGTTTGCATAGGCTTTCGGCTTCGACGAACATGCTTGTTTTCTGGAAAACCGATTGCCCCTATTGTAAAAACCTGCTTGCCGAAGTGGATAGCCTGTTGCAGAAGAGCAATGAACAGCAATTGCAGGTGGTGGCAGTATGCCTCGACCGCGATAAAGCGGAGTGGCAAAACCACCCGTTCGTGCTAAAACAGTACAGCAACCTGCACCAGTATTGCGACGGGCAAGGGTATTCGGGCGAAGCCGCTGTGGCCTGTCACGTGTTTGCAACGCCAACAATGCTATTGTTTAATAAACAACATGAACTGATGGCATTGCCCAGGAATATAAAGGAGCTTGAACGGTTAATCCTGCAATCGGTGGTTGCTGATGGCCGGTAGCTTATATTTAATTCAAACCCTCAAGGTTTTGAAAACCTTGAGGGTTTGGGAAACCAGTGGAGAATTCGATTAATAAAAGATTTGAATAAGAAACATACAGTTTAAACGGAATGATTGCGATAGAATACATATACGACACATTTATTACAGTAAAGGCTGCAACCGTTGCTTTTGCCATAGTATTTGGGGTTGGCCTGCTGATACCGGCAGGTGCAAATGCGCAATTGTTTGGCGGGATGATTAAAACGGGTAGGTTTGTAATTCCCGCTAACATTACCCTTGTTCAAAACCAAATATATTTTGTGACTTCGGTGTACGATAAAAACTATCTCCCGTTTTCTGTGCCCACAACACCGGCTACTGCCGATACGAATGTAAATCCTGATGGTATAGATGAGGCAACCCTTATAGACGCACAGGGTAGCATTTCCACCACAGGCGTATCAGTTCATATACGGGTAGTATCGGTAACCGGCAGTGGCACATTACCGGCTTACTCTACAAGGATTGCTATTCCGGGATCGTTGGCCCAGGATGGAATTGGCCGTACACTCACCTTCTCATGGACAAGGCAGGGCTATAATACCGGCACCACTTACATTACAGCTACCATAGCATCCGTGGGTGGTTCCTTTAACGCCAAAAAACTGGATATCAATGCCGGTATAGGTAACGACTATTTAGGCTACCTGTTGGGTACATTTATCTATCCCTACAATAACGCGGGTAATACTACTACCTATCAGGTGCGCGATATACCGGGCATCCCCGATAAGATGTTTGGTCAAACCGACTCTGAGCCAAGCGCTACCGCCCACAACTTCCTCTACATGACGGTAACGGGCGAGGATGGCAACGTTTGGCTGAACAACAACTTAGGGGCCGACTATGCCAACGTGAACAAAGACAGTTTTAACCCCGTTCAGCAGGCTACCTACTTTGGCGATTACCACGCCTATGGCAGTCTCTTCCAGTGGGGCCGCAAACCCGACGGACACGAGTTGATTAATTGGTACAACTACAATTCCGGATGGAGTGTTAACGGTACTACCAGTACCAAAAGTGATAATCCTAACCACGCGTTGTTCATTACGCAGGAGGATTGGAGGAGTACGCAGAACGATGGGTTGTGGGTTGCCGAAGCCAGCGCCAACAACCCCTGTCCCAGAGGGTTCAGGGTACCAAGCTCAGCCGAGCTACAAACTTATGTTTGGGCAAGTGGGATTAGCAATTTTTACGGCGCCTTTAGCTCCAGGCTTAAGTTTTCTGTTGCAGGAGAGTGTAATTACCTTAATGGCTCGGTCGAAAATATGTACAGATACGCCTATTATTGGAGCAGTACGCGAGGTAATTATTCATATGATGCGTTAAGCCGCGAATTCGACAATGGCTCTGGTAGTGGAACGGAGGGCAGGTTGATGCCTCGGGGTACAGGCTGTTCTGTTCGCTGTATAAAAGACTAGGAAAAATGTCTGAACTATGATTGATGTGATTAAAGGATGGACAGGATGATGAATAAAAGGAATGATGAGTAAAGTGCTTCAACCCTGACAGGTTTCAAAAACCTGTTAGGTTGTGCCTCACCCCCGGCCCCTCTCCGAGGGAGAGGGGTGGCGTTCGCGAAGGAACTGCGTTCTGAAAGTTAATGATGATAGAAAGGTGAATATACGCGTCCTCATAGTCCCCTTTTTGGGGCTTCGACGTGAGCTCAGCCGAACGGGATTTAGGGAGCTGTCCGTTGAAAAAGAATATGTTGTGAGTTTTCCAGGCAAAAAGCCTCACCCTTCGGGGGAGGTTTGGAGGGGGCTTTAGAGAAGCAACCTAATAGGTTTTCGAAAACCTGTCAGGTTTAGGAAACACTAAAAATGTAAATGTGATGAACATTGAATTGCAAACGATACAAAGTAAACTGTACACACTACGAGAACAAGTAGTGATGCTGGATAGAGATTTGGCTGAGATGTACGGGGTAGAAACCAGGGTTCTGAAACAAGCCGTTCGTCGAAATATTTTCAGGTTTCCTGTCGATTTTATGTTTGAATTGCTGGCAGTGGAGGTGGATGCTATGGTATCACAAAATGTGATACCCGGAAAAGGTGTTTTTGGAGGAGCTTTACCATTTGCATTTACCGAACAAGGTGTGGCTATGCTTAGCTCAGTACTTAAGTCGCGAACTGCCATTGAAATAAACATCAGTATTATGCGCGCTTTTGTGGCGGTAAGACAATTGGTGGTAAACCGTCCAGCCGACAGGCTTAAAGAACTCAGGCAGTATGTTGAAGAGATGTTTGCCGGACAGAACGACATCAACGAAGATACCAGGGTGCAATTGGAACTGATTAACCAAACCCTGGCCGAGATGCAGGTTGCGAATAAAAAGAATGGCGGGTTGCGGCGACCGATAGGGTTTATAAATGGCTGAAGTGCCGACGGATCGGGATAAGTTGAGACTTTGAAAACCTGTTAGGTTTAGGAAAAAAAGCCTCACCCCCTTACCCCTCCCCAAAAAGGGAGGGGAGATTGGTCGGCATAGTGCGAAAAATTGTTTTTTGAACGTGAAGATATTGTGAGCCTATACGGCCTAATGCCTCACCCTTCGGGTTTCGACGTGAGCTCAGCCGAACGGGAGGTTTGGAGGGGGCTTTGAAGAGAGGGAGGTGAGGTGCGAAGGATTGGAGTTCTGAGATTTAATGAAATAGGTGGTTTGAGGTTAAGCCCTGTAGGGGCGATGATCTTGTAGCCCGGGGTGTAACGACGAAGGAGTGTAGCCCCTGGTTGACATGGTCGCCGGTGAAACCGTCCGCGTGGACATGTTTTCAAAAGAGCATCCCTAGTTTCGGACGGAAGGATAGGCCGGTGATGAAAAAATGAAGCAAACCAACCCTGACAGGTTTTCGAAAACCTGTCAGGGTTAGGAAACACTAAAAATGTAAATGTGATGAACATTGAATTGCAAACGATACAAAGTAAACTGTACACACTACGAGGACAAGTAGTGATGCTGGATAAAGATCTGGCTGAGATGTACGGTGTGGAGACCAGGGTGCTGAACCAGGCTGTAAAGAGAAACATTGAACGTTTTCCTGAGGATTTTATGTTTCAAATTACAAAATCGGAATGGGACAATATGTCATCACAATTTGTGACGACATCCTTTTCAAAACGCCCGAAGTCGGCATTGCCACTTGCATTTACTGAGCATGGAGTAACAATGTTGTCGGCGGTACTTCGAAGTAGCATTGCTATAAAAGTAAGCATTCAGGTTGTGCGGGCATTTGTTGCGGTAAAGAAAATGCTAATGAATCAACCAACAGTTGCAGTTGCAGCACTTCAGCAGGAAGTAGCCCGGTTGAAGGCTTATCTGGATGATGTATTAATTGATCAGAACGACATCAACGAAGACACCAGGGTGCAGTTGGAACTGATTAACCAAACCCTGGCCGAGATGCAGGTTGCGAATAAAAAGAATGGCGGGTTGCGGCGACCAATCGGGTTTATAAATGACTGAAGTGCCGACGGATCGGGATAAGTTGAGACTTTGAAAACCTGTAAGGTTTAGGAAACACTAAAAATGTAAATGTGATGAACATTGAATTGCAAACGATACAAAGTAAACTGTACACACTACGAGAACAAGTAGTGATGCTGGATAGAGATTTGGCTGCGATGTACGGAGTTGAGACACGCGCATTGAAACAGGCAGTTAAAAGAAATATGGAACGCTTCGAAGGAGAAGATTTTATGTTTGAATTGTCCGTTGATGAAATTCAGGAATGTTCAAGATCACAAATTGTGAGCTTGAACAAGGGCAGAGGATATAATATAAAGTATAAACCTTTTGCTTTTACTGAATTAGGTGTTGCGATGTTAAGCAGTGTGTTAAGTTCTAAAACAGCAATTGAAATCAATCGTGGCATTATGCGCGCTTTTGTAGCCGTAAGGCAATTGGTAGTGAACCGGCCTGCCGACAGGCTTGAAGAACTCAGGCAGTATGTGGAAGAGATGTTTGCCGGACAGAACGACATCAACGAAGATACCAGGGTGCAGTTGGAAATGATTAACCAAACCCTGGCCGAGATGCAGGTTGCGAATAAAAAGAATGGCGGGTTGCGGCGACCAATCGGGTTTATAAATGACTGAAGTGCCGACGGATCGGGATAAGTTGAGACTTTGAAAACCTGTAAGGTTTAGGAAAAAAAGCCTCACCCCCTTACCCCTCCCCAAAAAGGGAGGGGAGATTGGTCGGCATAGTGCGAAAAATTGTTTTTTGAACGTGAAGATATTGTGAGCCTATACGGCCTAATGCCTCACCCTTCGGGCTTCGACGTGAGCTCAGCCGAACGGGAGGTTTGGAGGGGGCTTTGAAGAGGGGGAGGTGAGGTGCGAAGGATTGGAGTTCTAACATTAATGAAATAGGTGGTTTGAGGTTAAGCCCCGTAGGGGCGACATTTTGGTAGCCAGGGGTGAAGCCCCTGGATTGAAAAGACCGCCGCGCCAAACCGTCCGTGTGGAAATGTTTTCAAAAGAGCATTCCTCGTTTCGGACGGAATTAAAACAGAAGCCCCCAAAGAGGGGATGTAAATCTAAAGCCTCACCCTACGGGCTTCGACGTGAGCTCAGCCGAACGGGATTTAGGGGGCTTTCAGAAATTATGAAAAGATGTTATGATTAAATAGAGCAATTAAACAACTTAAAATACGACAACAATGGCAGTAACTTATGTAGTAGTAGAACGGGGTAACCCGTTAAAGCCTGCTGAAGGTAAAAAGTTTTACGCGCAGGCCAAAGCCTCGGGAGAGATAACGCTTAAAAAGCTGAGTAAAGAAATAGCAGAGAGTAGTTCGACGGTAAGCGATACCGATGTGCTGGCGGTACTCAACGACCTAACCAAGCTGTTGGCGCGCCACCTCTCTGAGGGTGAAATCGTTCGCTTTGGCGATTTCGGGGCATTTCAAATCACCCTGTCAGGTAGCGGTGCAGAAAGTGCCGAGAAGTATAACTCATCGCTCATCAGCGGAGGTAAAATCAGCTTCCGTCCGGGTGTTGACCTGAGAGAGGTGCTGGCTTTGTTGAAATATGAAAAGATGAAGTAATTGAAAAGGGGCGTTCCTCTGGATAAACACGAACGCCCCTTTTCCACCAAACGAGCGTTCGTTTTGGGAAAAGGAATATTCGGTTTGTGATTTTGAATTAGCAGAAAAGGCCCTACTCAAGCTCCCGGAGAAACAGGACAGAAACTCTCCGAAAGAGGGGGTGACGGTCGATAAGGATTGGAGTTCTGAAAATTAATGGTGATAGCAAGGTGAGCTTATACGGCCATAAAGTCCCCCGTTTGGGGGATTAGGGGGCTGAAGAGACATCGGCAACAAACCTAACAGGTTTCGAAAACCTGTTAGGTTTAGGAAAAAAAGCCTCACCCCC
>CALGIG010000113.1 GCA_937915865.1 uncultured Prolixibacteraceae bacterium
AGTTGAGCATGTTGAGGGTGGTCATTGAGGGATAAATGTCGTAGGTAAGGTCGGATGGATATTTGTATTGAACAATTTTATTGTCATTTTTGCTATCAACATAGGTGATACTTGTCGGAAACAAATGATAAATTGAATTGTATGAAAAATTTTTGACAGCAGTAAGCGTAATATTACCATTATCGTCATATTCACTTGTTTGTTGCTGAGTCATTTTCTTACACCCTATTTCTATTGTTTCATCAAAATAATAAAACAAGTTACTAAAAGATTCCCCTAAATAATAACTATCAGAAAAGCAACCAGAAGTGCCAGGATTTGTAATTTTTTGCTGAACTTTTGTTCCTGAAATTATGGTATTCGTTTTGTAATCATCATAATTGTAATTTATTGACTTGGTTGGTTTGTACGAACCGTTTACAAGTTTATAATAAGTTGTTCCTTCCAATAAGCCCCGTCTCCAGGAACGATCGATATAATATTGATCCTGAAACCTGGGTGATGATATACTATATACAATGTCAGGAGGAGCTGCATAGAAATAAGTGGTTTTTAACTTATTGTTCTGCCCATCATCTAAATATTCGTTTACATACTGGTAAATGGCCGAAACGCCATTATGGCTTGATAAAGGCATGACTGGATTAGACATATAAATAGTCGAATGATTTAACCACTGGCGGCACATATTTCCCACGGTGTAAATTTCCTGGTCGTATCTATACATTCCTTCAGCATCCATTTGAACTTCCCTTTCGAGCAAATTATTGGTGTATTCGTATCGTTTGACCACAGAAGGAGAACTATTGTCAGCTTTTGAAGTTATGGTGCTTACCCTTAACCCACCAGCTAAATTTCCATCATATTTTATGTTTGGTTCGAATTCAAACGAGGTGTATCCACCTGTTGGATAAGTGATTTTGCTCAGGGTGCACGATTTCGCGTAAGCTATATCAGGAGATCGGTCTGGTACAACATCCGAGTTTGGAAAGTTGGGGATCATGTGGGGATTCTGGACTTTCCCGTTATAAAATCCCCAAAAGTCAACAGCAAAACAAGCATTTGGATATGTTACCCCAGGTAAAATGTAAGGAGGTAAAATATTCGTATCATAATAATTAAATGCGTAATTTGTTACCGACGTATTGTTCGCATCGTATATACTTAATTTATTCAGCTTTAACCTGTAATTGGTTTTGTTGGTAGTGTAACCCGAATAAAAATAGGAATGGTCAAACTGATACCTTTTCAAAAGAGAAGAACCATTATAAATGCCGACCGAAGTCAACCTGCTGGTACGCATGTCGGTACGGTCATTGGTATAGTCGAATTGGACATACCCATCGCTAAATTTAATTTTCTTCAACATTAAAGGGATTGTGACATTAGAACTTATCCGTGGAGTAATGGCTTCCCACCCGGTATCAGATTCATTAATTCTATATCGGGCTGATTGTGAGAATGAAAAATCAGCATATTCAGTTCCTGTAACATATTCAAACATAATACTATCGACTTTGTTTGCCAATATTATTTTTGAAATCCACCAAGATGACGGGAAATATTCGCCCTCATCAAGTGTCAATTCTGGTTGGTCGAAAATATACCGTGAACCATCATCTTTCACTACTTCAAGATAATATGGCATTCTGCTATTGGTGGTCGTATGTTTAATGAATTTATCTGTTGAGAAAGTCATTGGTGTAATTGCTTTATTGTTGTCATACACAAAATTACCAGACAATCCGTTACTTACAGAATAAAAATAGTTGTCAGACTCTGTATCTAAATTGCCTTTACTTTGATCTTCCAACCGATAATAAACTGCTGTTGTTTTGGAGGCATTATCAATTTGAGCTTTGGTCAGATAACCTTGATTTAATATTCCATTGTTTGTCTCATCGGCACGTCCTTTAACCGTACGGGTAAGCAAGCCTCCTGCATTAAGTTTCCAGCCTAACCCAACTACACCTGGAATATCGGTTACCCGTATTCCACCTGCATGATATGAGATAGAAACAGGTAAACTGAAGTCCCTACATTTTATTTCATACAAGGGAATGTCGATTTTGGGAATACCTGTGCAATAATCAACCGGAAAATCGCCGTACCTAATAAAAGTTTGAGCATCAGGCGATGGGGGGATAATCCTCTGAAAAGTAATCGGATCGGCTGACGATGCCTGGCCTTTCACGTAATTGCAATAAGCTATACAGAAGGCGGCCAATAAAAAGAGCCTAATTTTATATGAATATTGTTTCATCTTTCTAAGTTTTTGATTGTTAATATAATATCCCTTCATGTCTCTCCAAAGGGAGGGTAAAACCAATATAGGTTGAGGCCTTTGTTCGTATTGCCGGTTTTTGGCCCGGCATAGTATAGGTTTCACCCGGCAGGTGAAACCTATACTGGTATCATTTCAGTAGGTCTATCCTTCGCGCTGTGGTGGCCTGTCTCCCCTCCCTCGGAGGGGTTGGGGGAGTCTTCTGCGCTATTGGGTTATTCGATATTGGAAATTCTACATCGAACATTAATTTCCAATAATCAATAACCAATAGCCAAAACACGCTTCGAAAGAACTTCCCTCAGCACCGCTCCTCTTTAAGTCTCACCTTTCGGGGGAGATTTAGAGGGGGCTTGAGCTGGGGGGAGGCCCTCGCTTCTTATCCTACCCATCCTTTAATCCTGAAAATCATTGTTCAGATATTTTTCAGGATTGTAAATCCCGGGCTAATAAGTGGCGATTACAAATTACCACCAGCGGTCGCGATTTGTGACACATTCCAACAAGCGAGGGGTGCGAGAAGAGTTCAATGAATCTTATAAAATAGAATATTTCTTGCATATTGTCTCTTTTGTATTATTTTTATAATCTACTATAATCTTAACAATTAACTCCTTGGCATTATATGAATACACGCGAAGAAGAGTTCCGCCTTCAAAGTTGTACTTTTCTGTTATGAGCTTTTCATTCTGTATTTGTAGACTAAAAGAATGTAATATTTGATCATAAAAATAGCTTTCTATTTCAAGAGATAACCCTTTAAATCGAGCATCAATATTTTCAGCGTAGATTGTGTTAACATTACCCTCATTTATTATTGTAATCTTATCAGACACCATGCCCCCTCCCGGCAAAGCAGCTTTAGTAATAGTGCATATATCAGATAGGTCTCTAAGATAGAATTGAGGTTTAGTAATTTTAGACAAAATTTCGCATTCTGAATCATTAAAAGAATCTGTACCAGAGATTTGCTTTTCAAAGTTTCCTTTTATGTAATGATAAATATTCTTTGTTGTAATCTCGTTATTTTTATTTCTTAAAAACCGTATTGAATCCAAAGGTTGATTCTGTCCATTAAAATGGATCTTACTAAATAACTGTTTTTTTTCATTATTCGTTGTGTAATAGATTCGCTCAATTAATATCGAATCTTGAGTTACTTCAATGATCTTGATTGTCTCATTTCTTGGACAAGAAAAGAAAGCAGTTATAAGTAAAAAAGCTAATATGTAAATATGTTTCATAATCATGGTTTAGTTTTCCAGAAGATAGTTAATCCATATTGTGCTGTTGAAGTTAGTCTTATCAACCCAGTATTCTTCATTCCACCATAATCGTGTAATGCAGCTTTTGTTTGAGGAACAGTAAACTTGCCAGAACCAAACTTGTCATCAATAGCCGTTTTCCAAGATTTGTAATGATCATCTGTTATTGACCACCCCATTACATTCATCTTATACATATAAGTACCGTTAGAAGACAAATCCATATTTGCTTCTGGAACCATGGCTTGTTCTGCTCCATCCCATTGATCTGCTCCGTTGCTATAATCAAAGCCTTTTGTTAATACATTTATAATTGCTGCATTGGCAAATCCCATTCCTCCTGTTCGATCTTCCAATTTGGCACCTAAAAAAGTTTTAGCATTTGCATTATTCACTCCATAAGCAATTTTATTTTTCTGGTGTGTGCTTGCAATGCCAAACATTTCCTTCATATTAGTAATGCCATACCCAACAGAACTTTCACCATAAACGGCAGCGGCTTGTTTTTGAAACTCAGCATGTGTTATGCTCAATTTTTGAGAATTTTCAGCACTAGTCACTAATCCTTTTTCGTCCTTAGTTACCTTATCTGCTGTATATACCAAATCATCAGTTTTCCCATCTGAGCCTAGCCATTGACCTTCTTTATTATAAAAATCACCATAATTCATCCCATTGGGATCAATAAATCGCATTGGATTGTTTCCAGAAAAGTGATAAGGTGAGTGAGAATAGTAACTTTCCGCCAGCGGGTCCATCGTATGCCACCTTCCCAGTTCCGGGTCATACATTCTTGCGCCGTAATCGAACCAGTCGA
>CALGIG010000114.1 GCA_937915865.1 uncultured Prolixibacteraceae bacterium
CGCTTGCCGGCGAAGAGAAAGCCTTTGCCAAATTGATGAGCCGTTATAAGGATGCTATCTACTTTATGCTCGTTAAAATGGTTAATAACAAAGATGATGCTGAAGACCTGACTCTTGAAGCATTTGGTAAAGCATTTAAAAATCTGCATCAATATTCGCCAAATTATGCCTTTAGTACATGGTTGTTTAAAATAGCCACTAACAATTGCATCGACTTTTTGCGCCGACGCCGGGGAGTATATGTTTCAATTGAGAATAACCAGGAAAATACAGATAATGAATCAATTCCAATAAAGCTTCGTTCTGACGATCCGGATCCAGAAGAAAAGATGATCCGCATACAAAAAGCTTTCCTGATGCGGAAAATCGTTCACCGCCTTAAACCTCGTTACCGTATACTTGTTGAACTGAGGTATTTCCGTGAATTTTCGTATGAAGAAATTGCAAAAGAACTAAATTTACCGCTTGGAACCGTTAAGGCCCAACTTTTCAGGGCTCGCGAAATGCTCTTCAAAATGATCGAATCAACCGAAATGGACGAGCACAAAGCAAGTTAACCATACATTGCATGGACATAATTACTAAATATTTTACCGGCCTAAGCAGCCAGCAATTGGAGCAGTTTGGCCGCCTTGGAGCACTATATTCCGAATGGAATGCAAAAATCAATGTAATTTCCAGGAAAGACATCGAACAACTGTACGAACGGCATGTACTTCATTCTCTTGCAATTGCAAAGGTTATACAGTTCGTGCCAGGAACTACCATCCTCGATGTTGGCACTGGCGGTGGCTTCCCCGGAATTCCACTAGCCATCATGTTTCCAGAAACATCATTTATGCCCATCGATTCAATAGGTAAAAAAATTAAAGTTGTTTCTGAGGTTGCCTCAGCGCTTGGTCTGCAAAACGTAAATGCCCGGCACATCAGGGTTGAAGAAGTAAAACAGAAATTTGATTTTGTAATAAGCAGGGCAGTTACAGCGTTTCCACGCTTTGTAGCTTTGGTTAGAAACCGGATTTCAGATCAAAATAAAAATACGTTGGCAAATGGCATTTTATACCTGAAAGGTGGTGATTTTGAAGAAGAAACAGCTCAATTTGAAAAACTAATTGAAGTTTACGCCTTGCAAAACTTTTTCCAGGAAGATTTTTTTGAGACAAAAAAACTGATTCACATGGCTTTAAAAAATAAATAAAATTAAAAGAAGATTGGTTTGCATGATATTAAAAAAGAACTATTTTTGCAGTCCGATTCAAAAATGAAAAAAATAAACGAATAAGATATGAAAAGGACATTTCAGCCATCAGTAAGAAAAAGAAAAAATAAACACGGCTTCCGCGAAAGAATGTCGACTGCCAATGGCCGTAAAGTATTGAAAGCTCGTCGCGCAAAAGGAAGAAAAAAACTAACAGTTTCTGACGAACCAAAATACAAAGGATAGTTCGTATTTTCCAGATTTCTAAAAATATACTAGAAGGTAAAGAAGTAGTTTTCTTTACCTTTTTGTGTTTATGCAACGTTGCCGAATACTCACTTATAAATTATAATCCACACCAACCGACTTGCACAATTTTAAACTAATTTTGTCCTCATTCTTCGAATAACGAAATTTAGATATGACATTCAAAGAATTTATAAAGACCAAAACATTTAAATACAATGCGCTTGCAGTAGTGGGAGTAACTATTTTTCTGATCCTGCTAAATATGTTCGCATTGAGAATTTACACAGACCATGGAGAATCAATCAGTGTACCAAATTTAAGAGGAGAGCGACTTGAAGATGTTGCCCGAATTTTGAAAAGGCTTGATTTGAAATACCAGGTCCAGGATTCGTTATTTTCTCACGAAACCAAGCCAGGAACCGTTTTCGACCATTTCCCAAAAGCCGGGATGAAAGTAAAGGCAAACCGAACCATTTACATTATCATGAGTGCTGTAAATCAGGAAAAGGTTCCGATGCCACAATTGACAGATATTTCATACCGTCAGGCACTAAATATTATCGAAAGTTCAGGGCTGGTCGCCGGCAATGTTGAATATAAACCTTCGGAATTTCCGAATCTTGTTCTCGACCAAAAATCAGAAGGCAGATCGGTCCCTGTTGGTGAATTGATTACCAAAGGAAGTGTGATTGATTTGGTCCTCGGGACCGACAGCAACGGAGAAACTTCACAGGTTCCAACCTTATTTGGGCGCAATTTAGCCGAAGCCAAACTCACACTCGACGAAGCATTTTTAACAATAGGAAATATAAACTACGACGAATCAGTCCTTTACGAATCGCAAAAAGAAAAAGCTATAATATTTAAACAAAGTCCCGATCCGACTGAAGTTTTCGAAGTTAACAAAGGCACATCTATCGATTTGTGGTTAACCATTGATAAAACCAAACTGGAAACCAAACCAGAAAAGGAAGGACCTGACAATTCATTCTTTTAAAATGATTGACGATAACGATTTGATCGACGATTTTGACGAACTGGACGAACCAGAGCAAGGTGACGTCCTGTTTGAACATTACAACATGGTTGTCGATCCGGGTCAAACGTTGATGAGGATTGACAAGTTTTTGGCTAACAGGCTGAATAATGCATCGAGAAGCCGCTTGCAGGCAGCTGCTGATAATGGAAATATACTCGTTAATAAAGTTTCGGTAAAATCGAGCTACAAGGTAAAACCTGGCGACGAAATTTCTATTGTTATGGACTTTCCACGGCGGGAGCTCAAAATTATTCCTGAAAATATTCCACTAAACATTGTTTACGAAGACGATTCGCTACTTGTAATTAATAAACCGGCAGGGTTGGTTGTTCATCCCGGACATGGGAATTACTCTGGAACACTTGTAAATGCGTTGGCTTATCATTTCAAGGAATTGCCTTTGTTTAATTCAGACGATCCACGGCCCGGATTAATTCACCGGATTGATAAAAATACCTCTGGATTGTTGGTAATTGCCAAAACGATTGAAGCAAAAGTACATTTGTCTCTTCAGTTTTTTGAAAAAACAACTAAACGAAAATATGTAGCTCTGGTTTGGGGAAATCTTGAAAATGATGAAGATACTATTACCGGGAATATTGGACGAAGCCCTAGGAACAGACAGGTTTTCACTGTTTTCCCCGACGGTGAAAGCGGGAAACATGCCGTTACCCACTACAAAGTGATCGAACGTTTCGGCTATGTAAATTTGGTTGAATGTCGTCTGGAAACCGGACGTACGCATCAAATACGAGTTCACATGAAATACATTGGACATCCGCTTTTTAATGATGACAATTATGGTGGTGACCAGATTTTGCGTGGCACCACATTTACCAAATACAAACAATTTGTGGCTAACTGCTTCTCCTTGCTTCCGGCTCAGGCCCTGCACGCCAAAACACTGGGTTTTGTGCACCCGGTAACAGGCGAAGAAATGTTATTCGACTCAGAATTACCGGAGAATTTTGCTACCGTAATTGACAAATGGCGGAATTACCTGAATAATAGAATTAATGAAGAATAGCAGCCCCTTCCCGTTCCCCAAAGGGGAACGCTGAGGTTACACCGAGTTGAAAGAATATCGTTTGCCGTTCGGCTTTAGCCAACGGTGTTAAAATAAATAGAATATGAAAAAGAATATAGCAGTTGTATATGGAGGCGACTCTTCTGAATTTGTGGTATCGGTTAAGAGTAGCGAAAATGTTTATAATGCAATAACCGCAGTGGGTTACGTAGCCTGGAAAGTACAAATTAAGGGCCTAAATTGGGAGGTTTATCAGGATGGGCAAGTAATTGCCCAGATCGACAAGAGCGACTTTTCATTTATGAAGAATGGTGAGAAAATCAGTTTCGACTTTGCTTACATTACTATTCACGGAACTCCGGGCGAAGACGGAAAACTTCAGGGCTATCTCGAATTGGTAAAAATCCCCTATTCTACCTGTGGTGTTTATTCTTCAGCATTGACTTTCAACAAATATTTTTGCAGCAATTACCTGCGTACTTTTGGAATAACGATGGCCAAATCGGTCAGATTATTTAAAGGTGATAAAATTGATGCAAGCCAAATAGTTAAAAAACTTGGATTACCTGTTTTTGTTAAACCAAATGCTGGCGGTTCGAGTTTTGGAGTGACCAAAGTGAAAGAAAAAGAAAAACTTCAGGAAGCACTTGAACTGGCGATGACTGAAAGCGACGATATTCTGGTCGAAGAATTTATTGATGGAAAAGAATTCACCTGCGGGTTGGTAAAAATTGCCGGAGAAAAAATCGTTTTCCCTGTTACCGAAGTTATTCCACAAAACGAATTTTTTGACTACGAAGCCAAATATGTTGCCGGAAAAACAGACGAAATTACGCCTGCCCGTATTTCATTGGAACTCACGCAAAAAATTCAGCAACTTTCAGCTAAAATATATGATTTATGCGATTGTTCAGGGATTGTTCGTATCGATTATATCCTGAAAGATAATGAGTTCTATTTCCTTGAAGTGAACACAACGCCCGGGATGACTGCCACCAGTTTTGTACCACAACAAATAACAGCATTGGGGCGCACGCTCGGCGAAGTTCTGGGAATGATTATTGAAGACAAGCTTAAATAATATTGTTGTTGAATTAAAAGGAGGTTAATTGATCTCCTTTTAATACAACAACATGTTTGTTATTTTATGCTTGAAATATGAATTCCGACGAAACAGTCGTCCTGGCAACCGTCCTCGACGTATCCACACACAGAAATCAACCCATTATTTTCGGTTTCGAAATAAATTGTCGCATTTTTCCGCTTCAACAACCAGTCAGTACTTGCTTTTTCGTAAATCTGATCCAAAGTTAATGGAGTAGCGCCGGTTGAATGTATATTAATTTCGTCCTTACTTTCAACCCATTCTCTTTCAGCCTGAGGTATATCGCCAAGCCCCTGGGCCGAAATCATTTTAAAGCTGCGCTGTGTAACCTTGCCGTTGGTAACGATTATCTCGGTTTGCCACGAGGCTCCCACCCAACTTGAATTATAAACCACATAACTGTATGAATCTCCTGCATTTTTCTTAAAAGTTTCCCATTTGAAGAAACTTTGATCAAACTCATTTTCATACTTAAAATCTTCTTTTTTGCATTCCCAAAACACTGATACCAAGCAAAGCAACAAAAGCCAAATTTTCTTTTTCATTCGTATAAATTTTCGATTAACGCCTTAAAATCTGCGTATTAGCATTTTATTTTAGTCGAACAATCCAACGCATGGAATAACCATTTATACATTTTGGGTTTGTCTCGCCTTAGGCGAGATGGCTATTTCATTCGTATAAATTCTAGCATTACTATTAAATTCTGGCATATACTCATGGAATGATTATTTATTCGCTTCGCGGACTTTCCGATAGTTAATTCATTTTCTGTCTGTCCCAACAATGGCAACATGGCTATTCCATAATTTCAGATTTTTCTTTAAGACTGGGCGATTTATAAAATAGTTGCGCTAAAAAATTTAATTCCTGAAGTTTTTTCGTACGATGTCCAAAGAAGAACTTTGTTGGTAACTTATTCGGTGTAAAAAACGCCCGATATTTGCTTTTTGCTACCTTTGGAACCCTGCCATCATTTGCTGGCAGTTTTTTAAAAAAATTGAATTCCAATATCTTAACATGGCTGGAGAAAAACGAAATACGCAGCAAAACAAAATGACTATTGATCAAATCAATGCGCAATACGGAAAAATACCTCCACAAGCCATTGAAGTAGAAGAGGCCGTGTTGGGAGCATTAATGCTCGAACGCGATGCCTATGTTACTGTTGCTGATATTATTGATACGCGAAGCTTTTACAAAGAAGAACATCAAAAAATATTTGAAGTTATCAAATATTTGTCAACCCATGAAAAGCCTGTCGATTTGCTGATGGTCACCCAGGAATTGAAAAATCGCAATTTGCTTGACGAGGTTGGCGGCCCCATGATGATTACTCAACTAACTTCGCACGTGGCATCAGCTGCACATATCGAGTTTCACTCGCGTATTATTGCCCAGAAATTCATGCAACGCGAAATGATCCGCGTTTCGACTGAAATCCAGACCAAGGCTTATGACGATACTATTGATGTTGACGATTTGATTGATTTTTCGGAAACTGCTTTATTCCAGGTTGCCGAAGGAAACATTAAGAAAGAATCGGTACCGATTAAACCTTTACTTCGAGAAGCAGCCATGCTTATTGAAGAAGCGTCGAAACGTGAAGACGGGCTGAGCGGTGTACCAAGCGGTTTTACTGCAATGGACCGCATCACTTCGGGTTGGCAAAAAACCGATTTGGTCATTGTAGCTGCCCGTCCATCAATGGGTAAAACAGCTTTTGTTTTGTCGATGGCCCGCAACATGGCCGTAGAGCACAAAGTTCCTGTAGCAGTGTTTTCGCTTGAAATGTCATCTATCCAGTTGGTTAACCGATTAATTGCTTCGGAAACAGAACTGGGTTCGGAAAAAATAAAGAATGGTCGGCTTCAGGGATGGGAATGGGACCATTTTCACCGCAAGCTAGCCGTTTTGGACGACGCCCCGCTTTTTATCGACGACACACCTGCCCTATCCGTATTTGAATTCCGCGCCAAATGCCGGCGCCTGAAAATGCAGCACAATATTGGGGCTGTAATCGTCGACTACCTTCAACTTATGACTGCCGGATCTGATAACAAGGGTAGCCGGGAACAGGAAGTTAGTATGATTTCGCGCTCACTGAAAGCCATTGCCAAAGAGTTGGATATACCGGTTTTAGCGCTATCGCAGTTAAACCGTTCGGTCGAATCTCGCGAAGGGAAACGGCCACAGCTCTCTGACCTTCGTGAATCGGGTGCTATTGAGCAGGACGCAGATATTGTATTGTTTATTCACCGTCCTGAATATTATGGTATTACCGAAGATGAAGAAGGAAACTCGTTGATTGGCGTCGCCGAAATCATTATTGCCAAACATCGTAATGGAGCTGTTGGCGATGTACATTTATCGTTCAAGAAAAACCTTGCCAAATTTGCTGATATGGAAAATATCATTCCTGAAGAAATTGGCGGCGGACAGTATGGCCAGAAATTTGGCTCGAAAATGAATAGCGATGCCGGCGATGCTTTCGGGAAAGGGCAATCAGTCCCTTCCTCATTTAATAATGATAAATTTAGCCAGTATGAAAGTTCAGGCGGCGAACATATTCCTTTCTAAATCAGCAATTAAAATTCATTTTGTCTTTCTGTTGGTTTTGATCGTTCAGATTGCCAAAGCCAGTTTTATTTTAATTCCGATGGACGAAAAGCAGGCCAATCATTTAAAAGCGTATGGAATAGCTTACTGGACGCTCGAAAAAGGACTGGAAGTAAAATGGCTTTTGAATTACCGGGGAGGAAGCTTTTTAATACAACATCACCCGGAAATAGCAAGCGAATGTACGGTACGTGGAGTAAGTTTCGAAATCATTGCCGATGGTCAGGCAAACAATATCCTTGCAGATATTGCCCGGGAAGATGTAAATGAAGATGCCGTGAGTATGCAGAAAGCACCACGAATTGCAGTTTACTCGCCACCCAATAAACAACCTTGGGACGATGCAGTGACCTTAGTCCTGAAATATGCAGAAATTAAATTTGATGTGATTTTTGATGAAGAAATAATTAATGGAAAATTAAAGGATTACGATTGGCTTCACTTACACCATGAAGATTTTACGGGACAGTTTGGAAAATTTCTCCAGGCATATCAACATGTTCCTTGGTATCAGGAAGAAGTCAGGGTCAACAAAGAACTGGCCAAAAAACTTGGGTTCCTTAAAGTTTCGGAAATGAAGAAAGTTGTGACTCGTGAAATACACAAATACATTGAAAACGGCGGATTTCTTTTTGCCATGTGTGCTGCTACAGATACTTACGACATCACCGAATCAGCCCTAAACGTTGATATTTGCGAGTCGATGTTCGATGGAGATCCGGCTGATCCAGACATGAATAGCAAGCTCGATTTCAACAATTGCCTCGCATTTCAAAACTTTACAATAAGCAGAAACCCTTTTGAATATAAATTTTCGGATATTGACGTTTCGACCACACGAAAAGTACCACGCGAACAAGATTATTTCACCCTTTTTCAGTTCTCGGCCAAATGGGACCCCGTACCAACAATGCTTTGCCAAAACCATACCAACATGATTAAAGGATTTATGGGACAAACCACAGCGTTTAACCGAAGCCTTATAAAGCCCAACGTTTTAATTATGGGAGAAAACAAAGCGGCCAATGAAGCCCGATACATTCATGGCGAACTTGGCAAAGGTTTCTGGACATTTTATGGAGGCCATGATCCAGAAGATTTTCAGCACTTTGTGGGCGATCCGCCAACCGATCTGAACCTTCATCCAAACTCTCCGGGTTACAGGTTGATTTTAAATAATGTGTTATTTCCTGCGGCTAAGAAAAAGAAACAAAAGACATAAATACAAACTTTTTTTTAGTTTTATCCCAAACTTTTGTATTGCGGTTCGGGATGATTGAAAAACAAGAAGATAAACAGTTAATAAAATTACTTCAAAAAGGAAATATAGCCTCTTTTGATCTACTTTTTGAAAAATATAGTCCCAAGTTATTTGGATTTGCCTTGAAATATTTCAAAAACGAAACTGATGCAGAGGAACTGGTACAGGAAGTATTTGTTAAGGTTTGGGAAAACCATAGATCGCTCAAAACTGAATTGTCATTTAAATCTTACCTGTTTACAATTGCACTAAACCAGATTCGAAAGCATTTTAATAAAAAAAGTGTTTCGTTTCGTTACATCAAAAGTCTGCATGACAATCCAGAATTCAGCCACCAAACCATCTCTGACGATTACGAGAGCAACCTTCAGCAAATCTACCAGATCATCGATCAAATGCCTGAACGTCGCCGGGAAATATTTCTAAAAAGCAAAATTGAAGGAAAGTGCGCTAAAGATATTGCCTCCGAATTAAACATCTCACCAGGAACTGTGGATAATCAGGTTTCTGAAGCTCTACGATTTATTCGGAATCACTTAAAAACCGACAATCTTGGTCTTTCTCTTTTTGCCATTTTATTTATTTTCTGATCCGCAACTTTTAGATAAAAAAAAACAAAATATTGCTTACCCCCCACTCCGATTCAAATTCAACAAAAAAAAATCAAAAAAAAGTTTGATATACCCATGAGAAAACAACCAATATCGGATATAAGGTATATTCTAAATACAATCATGTAATTAGAATATTTGATTATAGGCATGGAAGAAAAAATTCGACATCTTATTAAAAAATACATTGAAGGCAGTTCGAGCCTAAAAGAACAGATTGAGCTTTCGGAGTTGCTGGCCGACCCCGGGAATAAAACTGTAGAACAGATTCTTAGCCGCGAGTGGAACCAATTTCTAACAATGGAACCGCAACAAAAATACGACTACAAATTATTACTAGACCGTGTCCACCACCAAATCAGGCTAAAAGAAAACATCAAAAATCAACAAACAAGGTTGGTCCATATTTTTCAACGTGTAGCCGCCATTTTAATCTTACCTTTGCTGTTCTCATTTCTGGCCTATTATTTTCACGGCAAAACAACTTCCTCAGAGCTTTCTTCTTTTGCAGAAATACAATGTCCGATGGGAGCCCGTGTTAAATTTCAGCTTCCTGACGGGACAAGCGGATATTTAAACAGTGGCGCACGATTGAAATACCCGGTTAAATTTGGTAACGAACGGAAAGTTGAACTCGTGGGTGAAGCATTTTTCGATGTGGCCCACAACCCCCAAATCCCTTTTCATGTAAACACTTCGAATCTTGATATAAAGGTACTTGGAACTGTTTTTAATGTAACTGCCAACGAAGGAGAACAAACCGAAGAAGTTGTTTTACAGACAGGCAAAATTGATATTTTATCAAAATACGGCGACAAACTAACCACATTGACACCAAACGAACAACTGGTGCTAAATATTGATAAAAAGGCCTTCTCAAAAAAAGAAGTAGAAGCCTCGCAATATTCAACCTGGAAAGACGGACGGCTTGTGTTCCGAAACGAGAATATGCAGCAACTGGCCAAACGATTAAGCCGATGGTATAATGCCGATGTAGTGGTTGAAGATCACCAACTTAACGATTACACCTTCCACGCTACATTTATCGACGAACCATTAGACGAAGTATTAAAACTGATTTCGTTAACCAGTCCAATAAGTTATAAGGAAGAAAAAAGAATAAGTAACCAGGATGGAGTTTATGAGAAGAAAAAAATAATCCTTCGAATCAACGAGTCGAAGTTAAAGAGTTTTAAATAACAAAAGCAGGAAAGTGGTAGCGACACTTCCCTGCGATCAAGTAGCATAACGTTCAATTCATTGTTTAACCACTTAATGATACAAATCTATGAAAAAACACCGAATTCGGGTGCCGGTTCATAACCGTGCACTTTTAAAATTATGGAAAATTATGAGGCTAAGTGTATTCATTATTACGCTATTTGCTGTACAAACCTATGCGACAAGCACTTATTCGCAGCAAACACGTCTGACATTAAAAATGAATAATGCCAAAGTGCTTGACGTTTTGAACAAGATTGAATCGGAAAGTGAGTTTTTCTTTCTGTTCAACCAAAAACTGGTTAACGTCGAACGGCAGGTTGATGTGGATGTAAAGAATGAGAGTATTGAAAAAATCTTATCCCGGGTTTTTGAAAAAACAAATGTTACCTACCAGGTAAAAGACCGCCAGATCATTCTTACAACTGCGGTTAACAACACAGAGACCGAACAAAAACAAGTGAAATCGGTTTCAGGTAAAGTGACCGATTCTTCGGGTGCGCCGTTGCCTGGCGTTTCGGTTGCCCTAAAAGGAACTACGAACGGAACCATTACCGACGTTAATGGTCAATTCAAAATCAACATACCAGTTGAATCAAAAATTCTTCAGTTTTCATTTGTTGGAATGAGAACCCAGGAAATCGAAGTTTTAAAGCTTTCCACCGTTAATGTTGTAATGGAAGAAGAAACCAAAGGAATCGACGAAGTAATGGTTGTTGCTTATGGAACGACAAAAAAATCAACCTTCACAGGTTCTGCTACTGTAATAAATTCAAAGCAATTGGATAAAATTTCCGGATCGGGCTTTACTGAAGCTTTACAAGGGATGTCAACCGGGGTGAACGTTGTTAATTATGAAGGGAATCCGGGGGGCGATACCCGTATCCAAATTCGTGGTATCAGTTCTATGTCGGGTCAAACAACACCTTTATACATTGTGGATGGTATGCCTTTCGACGGAAAATTAACTTCAATTTCCCCATCAGACATTGAATCGACCACTGTATTGAAAGATGCAGCAGCAGCTTCGCTTTATGGTTCACGGGCAGCAAACGGTGTTGTAGTTATTACAACAAAGAAAGGGAAAGGCGGTAAAATAGCAATTAATTTTCATAGTGCATGGGGAACTTCTGATAATGCCGTTGGCAACCCAACAAAAGCTAGTCCGTATGAGCAATTGACCAATACGTGGAGGGCTATTTACAACGACCAATACTATATAAACAAATTGAGCCCGCAGGCTGCAGGAGATTATGCTTCTTCAACGCTTTTGCCCCACATGGTAAATGCACGTATAAATTCACAGGGAGAAACTGTTTATGTAACACCATTCGCATGGACAGGAGATGCGTCTAACTATGTATTACATGATGGGAGTGGGAATTGCTATACAAATCCAAACTTGAATATGGTGTGGGATAAAAGCGATTACGACTGGTATGGTGCTGTTTTTTCTCGTAAACTCCGTCAAGATTATGGAATGGATGTAAGCGGTTCGAGCGCTAATGGAAAAACCAATTATTTTACATCAGTTTCGTATTTAAACGATAAAGGGTACGCAAATAACCAGTATTATAATCGTTACTCATTTCGTACAAGTGTTAATTCTCAGGTTACTGATTGGTTTACCTTGGGCGGAAGTTTGGCTTATAGCTATTCACGTCAAAATGTGTCCGGGGCAAATCGTGCACTGGTATTCTCCAATACATTAAATTCCCCGTGGTTGCGTAATGCAGATAACACCGATTGGATTTATTCTCAAAAAACGGGCGACAGGATATATGATTTTGGCGAAAATTCATCTAACTTTTTTGGAATTCATGTTTTGAATAACGGGGGCGATTATTGGCATAACCCGAATGATGAAAGTTTCGAGAGCAATGAGGCAGGGATGATAACATCTCACTATTATGCTGATTTTAAATTACCTTATAATATCAAATTTAAAACTGCAGCTAATATTGATGATATTACTACAAATTATTACACCTATGGCTCAGCAGTACATGGTGAGGGGCAATTAGAACCCTATGGAGTAACAGTTTTGACAAACGGCGGATCGGCTTCAAGGTCGAATTACAAAACGATATCTCTTACATGGAACAATATTTTGTCGTGGGAAAAATCTTTTGGCAATCATAATTTAAATGCAATGTTGGGACACGAATTCTATTCGAATAACAAACAATACAATTATGGATACGGAGAAGGCATCATGCAAATAGGCCAATATGAATTAGCTTCAACGACAACTAACTGGGCCGTCAGTTCATCTCGTGATCGATATTCATTGCTTTCATTTTTTGGAAAAGCAGAATACAACTTTATGAATAAATATTATCTGTCTGGATCTATTCGTCGGGATGGTTCTTCCCGTTTCAGCAAAGAAAGCCGTTGGGGCAATTTCTTCTCAGTCGGGACATCCTGGCGTATTTCACAAGAAAAGTTTATGAAAGATATGGGATGGTTGAATAACCTTGCGCTGCGCGGAAGTTTTGGGACATCAGGGAATGACAAACTAATTCCCCGAAATACAGGCGATGGAACATCAAGCGATAGTGACGAAATTCTGTATGCTTATCAAGGTTATTATGACTCGGATAATTTGTATGGTTCGGCTGGATATAAACCTACAACAGTTGCAACGCCAAACTTAAAATGGGAGAAAAACCAACAGTATAATATTGCACTCGATTTCGGCGTTTTTGATCGTCTGAGTGGTACTTTGGAATTCTTTAACAAGAGCGCTAAAGATCTGTTATACTATAGGACACTTCCGCTATCAGCACAGGTTGGAAATGCAGAAGGTATTAATACCAACATAGGAGATGTTCGCAACCATGGTTTTGAATTTACATTGAGCGCGATAGCAATGCATAACCAAAATTTCGAATGGAATATCGATGTTAATTTCTCCACGTTGAAAAATGAAGTCACCTATTTACCTGGAGGATCTTACGTTTATACATTGCGTACGGCAGGTTATAAATTAGAAGAAGGGCATTCGTTATATGAATTTTACATGGCTAAAAATGCCGGGGTTAATCCTGAAAACGGGAATATGCGTTACTGGATTAAAGATGGCAACGGCGGATGGACAACAACCGAGAATTATTCGAATGTAACAACAAACGATTATCAATATTGCGGTTCTGCTATTCCAAAAGCGTTTGGTTCAATCACAAATAGTTTCAAATTTCATGGGTTCGATATGTCTTTCATGTGGTATGCCTCCTTCGGATCTAAAATGTTTGACTATGTTTACATGGAACGGACAACCGTTCGTGATGGTGTGGGCATTGTCCAAAGTTTAGTTGATGGTGATGTCTGGATGAAACCTGGAGATAATGCAAAATTTCCACGATGGTCAGCTTCTAGTTTCTCAAACACACGTAAAGCAAGTGATTTTTACTTATTTAAAAATGATTTCTATCGTCTGAGAAATGTAACATTGGGATATACTTTACCCAACAATTTAGTAAAGAAGGCCGGTTTTTCAAATGTACGTGTTTATTTATCAGGAGATAACCTGCTAACATTTGGCCCGGGAGCTAAGCGCTATACTGAGCCGGAAACCGGTGTTCAGGGGAACAACTACAACGGAAATGCAAATACCGATAATGGTATCCAAGGTTCCAGAAGAGTATATATGGGAGGTATTCAGGTTTCATTTTAAAACGTAATTTCTCATGAAAAAGATATTTAAAACAATTAAGAGTTTGCTACTTGCAGGATTGATTTTATCAATAAGTAGTTGTAGCGATGAATTAACAACCAATTCATCTACCGCGATTGATTCGGAGATACTTTCAACCTCAGCGGGATTAAATATGGTACTAACTTCTGCTTATCATTATTTCTTAATGAACGGTGATCAAGGTGGTACCAGTCAAAATGAGGCTTGTTATGCCGGGATCCCGGGTTATTGTATGTATTATGATTTGGGAGGGGCCGATATTGTTAGTATAATCAACTATGGCGGCTCTGTTGTAAACAGTTATCGTTTCGACCCGGAACGTACACAAGTTGGTGGAAGTTATGCAGGTAAGATTTGGACCACCATGTATAAAACCATCAACCAGGTAAACATTATTATGGATGCCCTTCCTGATGCTTCTGGCGACGATGCCCTAAAAACCAAAATTAAGGGCCAATGTTTGGCTATGCGTGGTATTTGCTATTTTCATTTGATTATGAATTATCAACAAACCTATGCCATAGCAAAAAATAAACGTGGCGTTATTCTCCGGCTATCATCTAATGATGATGAGAACTTGGGTTTTTCAACAGTTCAGGAGTGTTATAATCAAATCGTTAGCGATTTAACAAGTGCAAAAACATTATTGGCCAACTATGACCGTGATGAAATGTGGAGAATCAATGCAGATGTTGTTTCCGGAGAATTAGCCCGTGTTTACCAGGTTATGGGCGATTGGTCCAATGCGTTAACCGAAGCTCAGACTGTTTATCAAAAATATCAGGTATTAATGACAAAGACCGAATGGAAGAGTGGTTTCAGCAACCTGATTAGCGATGGATGTAAAGAACTCGTTTGGGGTATAAAATACACAAACCTTTCCAATATTTCATCAAATACCGAGTTCAACTATTGGTACAATCAAGATCCAAGTTACGGTGAAGGTATGACCGATGGCCCGATTTACAGTTTTATCAATTTTTTCGTTGATGATAAATATGTTTCTTTATTTGATAACTCAGACTATCGTGGAAGCAAAGTAACAAAAACGAGCAATGTAACTGATAATGATGAAAAGGGATCGATGTTTTGGCATCGTACAAATAACGGGAGCACCGAAATTTCAACCAAGTGGGCCTATAATAAATTTAAATATTATGGAGACGCTGATGGGGCTAAACAAGGCCATACATATCCGGAATTTCCGTTATTGCGTGGTTCTGAAATGTTACTTATCATGGCTGAAGCAAAGGCTAACTTAAACAAAACATCTGAAGCTTTAACTGATTTGAAAACATTGCAAACAGCGCGTGAAGTAGCGGTGAAAACGGCAACTGCGTCAAAAGATGAATTATTGGAAGCAATTTATACGGAACGTCGCAAAGAGCTACTCGGAGAAGGTGTTACCGGAATGTATGATTTACTACGTTTGCAAAAACCATTATATCGTTACGAATCTTCTACTGGGCACTATTCCTGGGGCCTGTCGTATTTAAACGATTACAATGCTTCGGATGCGGCGCCTTATGGTTGGCTCCCATCAAACGATTACCGGTTTATTTGTCAAATTCCCCAAATGGAATTAGCAAATAATAGTGCTATAAGCGAGACTGATCAAAACCCGTTTAGCGGACAATAATACACTGAAATTTAAATTGCAGCAGATCTATATTTATTACCCCGAAGAGGCTGTCCAAAAAAATTGGGCAGCTTCTTTTTACAAAAAGAGGCTGCCCAAAAAGCAAATAGTATGTTGGCTTTTTTCAAAGTCTCTTCATTCTACTTCGACAAATTAAGTTTTCAGGACTGAATTACAGAATTCACAGATTTTTTTGCTAAAACCCAAATGCAGTCTGTTTCAACTTAACTTCATTTCGTAAAATTTCAATATTGGTAAAGGCGTTTAGATTGCTGTTGTTAAATTATTGAGCTTGATATGGAAGAACCATCCTTGTCAGAAAATGAAACTGTTTACGCCGGCAGCAAAGCGGCGACCAATTAAAATAATTCTGTCGACCGGATTTTCGACAACCAGGAATCAACTTTCTGGCAAACAAGCCATTCATCTTCTCAAAAACCAGCATATCCGCACTAAATTGTTATAGATCTTGGTGAAGAAATAAAAATAAAAGGTTTCCGATGCCTGCTACGAACCGACAACTCTGAACGCGGAATGATTAAAGATTACAAGTTCTATGTAAAATCAACTCCGTTTAAATTATAAATCAATATTTTACTATTGGGGCATTGAACCTAAACCCAATTCCATGAAGGTTTAAAATCTTGATGTTTTCATCGGCACTTAAATACTTCCGAAGGCGCGAGATGAAAACATCAAGGCTACGCCCAAGATAATAATCATCAGATCCCCAAACCTGAATTAAAATATCAGAGCGGCTGAGAACCTTGTTTGGATTATCACAGAAATAACGAAGTAATTCGGCCTCTTTGTAAGTAAGTGTTTTGCGTTCTCCTGCACAGTCGAGTATTAAACTATCAAAATAGAAACTGAACAGACCAACTTTGTAATAATTCTTCTCAGTTATCAGTTCGCTTTCGTTATTGTTTACAATACTCCTTTTCAGGAAAATTCCTATTTTCAGTAAGAGTTCTTCCATACTGAATGGCTTTGTAATATAGTCGTCGGCACCAAGAGTAAGGCCCAGGATTTTATCTTCGGTCATCGAACGTGCGGTTAAGAAAATAATCGGAACATGATCGTTTACTAACCTTATTTCCCTGGCTAGTGTAAACCCATCTTTTTTAGGCAGCATAACATCGAGCAAACACAAACTGAACTTTTCAGCATTAAAAAGCTGAAAACCAACTTCTCCATCTTCAGCTGAAGATACAACATAACCAGCCTGCTCCAGGTTGTCCTTGATTATAAAATTTAGAGTTTGGTCGTCTTCAACCAAAAGAATTTTCTCGCCTTGAAAGTTCATTTTCTTAATTTCTTTGTTTCGACTATAAAAGTAGTGCCTTTCCTTGTATTTTCAATTACCCTGATACTCCAACCATGCCGGTGAACAATTTTTTTCACATAATCGAGCCCCAATCCAAATCCTTTAACATCGTGAATATTTCCTGTTGGAACTCTGTAAAAACGATTAAATATTCTTTTTCGTTCTGACAATGGAATCCCAATTCCATTGTCTTCAAATGAAATATAATAATGACGCCTGGTTTCTTTGATACCAATAATAATTTCGGGATGGACATGGCAATATTTAATCGCATTATCAAGAATATTGAAAATTAAATTCGAAAAATGAAGTTTATCGGCTTTGATATGCGCATTTCCACAATCCGAATCGACTTTCACTAAATATTGGCGGCCATTCTGGCTATTTTTGAATTCGCGGATAGCCTCACCAATAAAAGCATTAAGCTCAATATCTTCCAAATGCAATTTTAGTTTTGTTTTTTCGATGGTAGCCATTTGCAAAAGTTTTTCAACATGCGCTGAAAGTCGTTTGTTTTGCTGTCCAACAATTTTTACATATTCGGCAAGCCGCTCCGGTTGCTCACAAATCTTTGGATTCGACAATACCTTGGCGGCCAAATCGATTGATGCAATCGGAGTTTTAAATTCGTGAGTGAGGTTGTTAATGAAATTCTTTTGTATCTCGCTCAACTGTTTTTGTTTAATAATAACGTAAAGTGCGTATCCAAAGAAAATGACTACAAAAAATAAAATGCCATTTAGAAAATACCAGGTCAAGAGCCTTGTACTGTAAAACTCTGATCTGTCGGGGAAATGGACTCCAAAATAATAGGTGTATTTTTCGCAGGTTGGCAATGTACACACTTTATGCTTTTTCTCGATTTTGGAAACGGGTTTGGTATAATGCTTTTCAAACATGATTTCCTCCATGCTGCAATTTGACGAATCGGTACTCTTAACCGGCTTTATTGCTGATGGAATAGAATCGCGTTTTATAGTATTGCCATGAATCATTTTTTGCGAATTACAGTCGTAGATAGCATATTCGTAAGTTAAATTCAGGTTTCTCTTTCTGAATTCAACATCAAGAAAATGCTCTAACAGGTTGGGATCGATTACATCATTTACATTAACCACGTAATAGTTATTCGATATTTGTTCAACCTGGCACGATTCAGAACTCTTTCCGTTATGTTGAAAAGTTTTCGCATTATAATCATTGATTTGGCTGGCTACATTTCGCAATGCACTTGTTACCTGCAAATGAAATTGCCTTTCATTCAAATCATACGAATTTTTCAAAAAGAAAAATTGGGTTATTAGAATTCCAACTACAGCAAAAGTGGCTAGTATAATTAAAAAACCTATGGAATTCCGCTTCATCTTAACGTATTGTATTTGAGTT
The DNA here is from genome assembly GCA_937915865.1 of uncultured Prolixibacteraceae bacterium. GTDB lineage: Bacteria > Bacteroidota > Bacteroidia > Bacteroidales > Prolixibacteraceae > Aquipluma. The sequence goes on from CALGIG010000114.1 coordinate 18,380, forward strand.
TAATTCTTCTTAGTCGCATTTGAAAAAATCAAAAGTTACTTTAACCTGTTAACCAAGAATTAAAGGCGAAAATAAATAAAAAAGAGAAAGGAAATTACTGTTAACATCTCATTAACAAAACTTTGGTAGCCATTAACTTGTAGGCAATAAAAGATTTTTTAGTTTTGTTTTCAGTAAAAACAAGCTATTGTTCAAATCTTATATTAAATTAATTAATGATATGAAGGTTTCATTTTCGATTTTGCTAACTTTTCTTCTTTGTTTGCCTTTGGTAAACAGTGCCCAAACAGCAAATAAAGCTCGGATTGCATTTGAGAAGCTGCAACACAATTTTGGTACTTTTAAGGAAGAACTTGGCCCGCAATCAGTTTCTTTCAATTTTAAGAATGATGGTAATGTTCCTTTGATTTTAAACAACGTACAGGCATCGTGCGGATGTACAACTCCTGAATGGACCCGTGAGCCTATATCTCCGGGGGCAAAAGGAATTATTAAGGTTAGTTACGACCCCAGAAACCGACCAGGTATGTTCAATAAAACTATTCGGGTAAGTTCGAATGCCGAAAACTCGGAAGTAGTGCTAACTATTATGGGAGAAGTTACTCCAAGAGCTCGTACTCTTGAGGAAGATTTTCCGACACAAATAGGCCCGGTTCGCGCAAAGACTAATTACATTGCCTTTCCTTCAATCAAAGAAAATCAAATTAAAAAAGACAGTACCGAGATTATTAATACTTCCGACCAGGCTATTCAGTTAAGTTTTAAAACCCCGCCACCACACATTATGGCAACAATACGACCCTCTAAAATTGGGCCCAAACAAAGGGGTTACATTGTAGTTACTTTTGATGCCACAAAAATTAAAGCCTATGGTTTTATCTCCAACCGTCTGTATTTGAATATTGACGGACAGGATGATTACCGCAATTCGATAGCAGTTAGCACTACTTTGGAAGAAGACTTCTCTAATTTATCTGCCGAGGATCTGAAAAACGCTCCGGTTGTGACGTATGACTCTGATTCATTTGACTTTGGAGATATTAAGCCAAATATGAAGAATGAACATACGTTTAGCATAAAAAACTCAGGGAAAAGAGATTTGGTTATTCGTGATGTAAAAAGTTCATGTGGTTGTACTGCTGTTACACCCTCAAAAAATGTAATTCCGGCTGGCGAAAGCGTACCACTAAAAGTTACATTCGATTCAACAGGGAAAAGCGGACGCCAGAACAAAACAATCACAGTAATTACAAACGATCCTAAAAACCCAACAACGGTTCTTCGCATCTCAAGCAACATTGTTAGTCAATAGTTGATAAATCTTACAATAGATCAGCCGGTTCTAGCGACAGAACCGGTTTTTTTTTTACTCAATTAATAAGATTTAAGTTTTCTGATACCCAAAGTTCAGTCCTGAACCGTTACATTCGCATAAAATTTCAAGCATGATTGCAGATCAACATCATTCACATATAGAAAACGATCCTGAATACGCCGGACTCACAGTAAACGAGGGAATTGAACCATTGTCATCAGTTAACGAAGATTCGGTTAAACGTTTCCTGAAAAACAAGAAGAAGAAAACCTTGTCGGTCTCTCAATATGTAGAAGGAATCCTAAATGGTGACATCACAATACTTAGTCAGGCAGTTACCCTTGTTGAAAGTTCAAAACCCGAACATCAGGAATTTGCACAGGAAATTATACTGAAATGCTTACCGTTTTCAGGAAATTCGGTCCGTATTGGAATAACCGGCGTTCCTGGTGTTGGAAAAAGTACCTTTATAGAGGCTATGGGTAAATCTATCACCTCGGAAGGACAAAAATTGGCTGTTTTAGCCATAGATCCGAGTAGCGAGCGCACCAAAGGAAGCATTTTAGGAGATAAAACCCGAATGGAAGAATTATCGGCTGATCCTCTGGCTTATATCAGGCCTTCCCCGTCAGCCGGATCATTAGGTGGTGTGGCCCGAAAAACCAGGGAAACTATTATTTTATGCGAAGCTGCCGGTTATAACCATATTTTTATTGAAACTGTAGGAGTTGGTCAAAGCGAAACTGCCGTTCATTCCATGGTCGACTTTTTCCTGCTACTTATGCTTGCCGGAGCTGGCGACGAATTGCAGGGAATCAAACGCGGTATTATGGAAATGGCTGATGCAATTACAATTAATAAAGCTGATGGCAATAATATTGAAAAAGCCGGATTAGCACGGGTTCAATACCAGAACGCTTTACATTTGTTTCCGGCCACAGAATCGGGTTGGATACCAAAGGTCTTGACATGCTCAGCCTATATGAAAACCGGGATCAACGAAATCTGGGATACTATCAACGACTACATAAAAATGACAAAAGCCAGCAACTACTTCCAGCTCAGGCGCAATGAGCAATCGAAATTCTGGATGTATGAAACTATAAACGAACAACTTAGAAACAATTTCTACCAAAACGAAATAATTAGCCAGAAGCTTTCTGAGTCAGAAGATAAAGTATTAAAAGAAGAGCTTTCGTCGTTTGTTGCTGCAAGGAAGTTGCTCGATTTATACGATCAGATTAGAAAAAACAATTAATAACTAATAAATCAAATCAATGAGAAATGTTTTAACAATTTTGATTTTTGCATTGGCAGCATTTTCATGCCAGTCAGCAAAAGATGAGTATTCGATAAAAGGTTCGATTGCAGGAGTAGACAAAGGAAAGGTTTATCTTCAGAAAATTGTTGAAGGGCAACCAAAAACTGTCGATTCAACCAATGTTACTGATGGCAAATTCTCTTTTAAAGGAAAAATGGGAATACCAGAATTTAGGGTTCTTCGGTTGAATGACCGCGAATATTTTGCTCAGTTTTTTCTTGATAACGCCAATATTACAGTCGCTGCCAAAAAAGATAGTTTAAGGGCCACCAAAATCACGGGCTCACCCACCAACGATGTGTTTAAAGCTTATGCTGCTGAAATGGATAAACTGGGTAAAGAAATGCGGGAACTTCAGGAAAAATACCAGAATGCCATGTCGACTGGCAATACCGATGCAGAAAATAAAGCCAAAATAGATTATCAGGCAATGATTGATAACAACAAGGTTTTTACCAAGAATTTCATTAAAGAACATTCAAATTCGGTAGTATCAGCATTCATATTAATTCAGCTTGCAACGCAATTTGAAAGTAATGATGTTGAAGATATGGTAAATAAGTTTACTCCTGAAATTGAAAAATCGGAATATGTAGTAAAACTGAAAGAATTGGTTCAGGAGCAGAAAAAAACAGCAATTGGCGCTGTTGCGCCCGATTTTACAATGAACGACACTGAAGGGAAACCAGTCTCGTTGTCGTCATTTAAAGGGAAAATAGTTTTAGTTGATTTTTGGGCCTCATGGTGTGGCCCATGCCGACAGGAAAATCCTAATGTTGTAAACCTGTACAAACAATATCATAGTAAAGGCTTTGAAATTCTGGGTGTTTCGCTCGACCGCGCTAAAGAGGAATGGTTGAAAGCAATAAAAGATGATAACCTGACCTGGACACATGTTTCCGACCTTCAGTTTTGGCAAAATGCAGCAGCCCGTCTTTATGGTGTAAATTCAATCCCGCAATCGTTCCTGTTAGACAAAGATGGAAAAATCATCGGCAAAAGCCTGAGAGGGGACCAGTTGGCTAAAAAACTGGCAGAGCTATTCCCTAATTAGAACACTTTCTGAATAATATTACGAAGAGAAAAGCCGCATAAAGCGGCTTTTCTAATTTACAGGATATTCAAAACATTTTGCGAACAGAGGTGTTATAATGCTGTTTCGATTTTAAAATAAGAAGAATCATGAGTTACGATTTAATAGTTATAGGAAGTGGTCCCGGCGGATATGTGGCTGCGATAAGGGCTGCTCAGTTAGGTTTAAATGTTGGTGTTGTTGAACGTGAAAACCTTGGAGGAATATGCCTTAACTGGGGATGTATTCCAACCAAATCGTTGCTGAAGAGTGCGCAGGCTTTTGAATATGCCCAACATGCAGCCGATTATGGTGTTTTAATTTCGGGCGAAGTGAAACCCGATTTTCAGGCCATGGTTAAACGAAGCCGTGGAGTTGCCGAAGGTATGAGCAAAGGGATACAGTTTCTTTTTACAAAAAATAAAATTGAGGTTTTAAATGGGAATGGCCGTTTGATCGACAAGAACACAGTAGAAGTGACCGATTCGACCGGAAACCGTGCACTCTATTCGGCAAAAAACATAATCCTTGCTACAGGAGCCCGTTCGCGCGAATTGCCAAATTTGGAACAAGATGGAGAAAAAGTTATTGGCTATCGCGAAGCAATGACTTTGCCCCACCAGCCTAAATCAATGGTAGTTGTTGGATCAGGAGCTATTGGTAGTGAATTTGCTTATTTTTATCAAACGATTGGCACCGATGTTACTTTGGTTGAATATATGCCCAATGTTGTTCCGAACGAAGATGAAGAAGTATCGAAAACTCTTGAACGTTCATTTAAAAAAATAAAAATGAAGGTATTAACTAATGCTTCGGTTGAAACAGTTGATACAAGTGGGGATATGTGCAAAGTAACAGTTAAAACAAAAAAAGGAGAAGAAATTATTGAAGCAGAACTAGTTTTATCGGCAGTTGGAATAGCGCCAAATATTGAAAATATTGGACTTGAAGATGTTGGGATTGTTTTGGAGAAAGGTAAAATAAAAGTGAATGAGTTCTGCCAGACAAATATTGATACTGTTTATGCAATAGGCGATATTATTCCGGGACCAGCCTTGGCTCACGTAGCTTCGGCTGAAGGTATTTTGGCCGTTGAAAAAATTGCAGGACTTAACCCACATCCGATTGACTACACAACAATACCGGGATGTACTTATACCAATCCCGAAGTTTCGTCGGTTGGAATTACTGAACAAAAAGCCAAAGAACTTGGGTTAGACATTAAAGTAGGTAAATTTCCGTATACTGCTAGCGGGAAAGCAAGCGCCGCCGGCCAAAAGGATGGTTTTGTAAAACTTATTTTTGATGCAAAATATGGAGAGTTACTTGGTGCCCACATGATAGGAGGTAATGTAACTGAAATGATTGCCGAGTTAGTTGTAGCCAAAAAACTTGAGATAACGGGCCACGAACTTATTAAGTCGATACATCCGCACCCAACCATGAGCGAAGCTATAATGGAAGCAGCTGCAGCTGCCTATAACGAAGTTATTCATTTATAGTTTTAAACTATGCAAATTCAGTGATAAACACAAAGATTCCAAGTTTGAAAAGAAAGAAACCTTTTATTCACTCCTTATTCTAAAAGTAGATTGTTGTTATGAATATATCTAAGTAAACTTTGATCAGTAAAACCCGGTTCTGCCGGGTTTTGTTTTATTCGAACAATAAAGTTCATCGTTTAAATATTCTTAAACAATTGATTTTCAATCAGATTGAACACGAAGTCATAAATATTTATATTTTTGTGTCGAATTAAATTTTACGTATCACCTATGAATAAACTTGCTGTTTTTGTTTTAGGAGCACTGCTTATAATGAATACTGCTTTTGCAGGTGGAATTCTGACCAACTCTAATCAAAGTGCACAGTTTGTGCGAATGCTTTCAAGAAATGCTTCAACTGATCTTGATGCCGTTTATTTTAACCCGGCTGGATTGACTCAAATGAAGAACGGGTTCTATTTCTCTCTTCATAATCAAACTATTTTTCAAACCAAAACAATTACAAGCGAGTTTGGACAAAACATGAGCCCTAAACTTCCTCTATTGTATGATAAGTATGAAGGTGTTGTAAAAGCGCCTGTATTCCCTTCAGCTTTTGCCGTTTATAAAAACGATAATTGGGCATTTTCAGCGGGCTTTGGGCCTAATGCAGGAGGAGGAAGCGCCAAATATGATAATGGGTTACCGTCATTCGAAAAGCAAATTGCGCGATTGGTACCAGCTATGTCGAGCCTAAGCTCATTAGGTTATCCTGTTACTGCCTACGATGTTGATATTTCGTTTGAAGGAACTTCGGTATTTTGGGGCATTCAGGCAGGAGCAACTTATAAAGTTAATAAAGCGGTTTCGGTTTATCTTGGAGCCCGTTATGTCCCGGCTATAAATACTTACAAAGGAAGTATCACCAATATACAAATTGGCCAGTCAGGAGCCCTTCAAAATGCACAAACGTACCTTGCCGGTGCAGCTGGTGTTGCAACAGCTAAATCGCAGGCAACAGCAGCTGCTGCAGCAAGTTTACAACCACTCGTTGCCGGTGGCGCTGGAAACTATACTTTGGCCCAGGTTCAGGCTGCCGGTTATATTTCGGCTGCACAAAGAGCACAAATAGAGGCTGGTTTGCAACAACTAGGGCTTACTTCTGCCCAAATTAGCGCCATGTCGGTTTCAACAGCGCAAACAACTTATTCTTCAACTTCAACCACATTGGCTGCAGTTGCCACTTCCTTGAATTCAAAAATACCAGCGCTTGCCGATAAAAGAGTCGATACCAAACAAACTGGATCAGGAATTACACCAATTATTGGACTTGATATTCATCTGAATAAACTGAACGTAGGATTGAAATATGAACACAAAACCTATCTTACTTTAAAAAACTCGACAACTGTTGACGACATCAGCATGTTCCCTGACGGGCAAAAAACCCCAAGCGATATTCCTGCAATCATAGCCGGGGGTGCCGATTATGAATTGACCAACAAACTTAAAGTATCAGGATCATTTGATGTTTACCTTGATAAGAATGTTGAATGGGGCAATAACATTTACGGGGTACACCGTACTATTGACAAAAATTACGTTGAACTTGCTTTTGGCGCAGAGTATAAATTAACTGACACATTTAAACTAAGCGCCGGCTATTTGAACTCCAACACCGGAGTTGGTGAGTCGTACCAAAGTGATTTTGGATTTAGTAATGATTCGTATACCGTGGGTATGGGGTTTCAGTGGAACCTGAACGAAAGGCTGACCCTAGATGCTGGCATGATGCTTACGACCTACAATGATTACACAAAAACGTTTGTAGAAGCAGCTCCAATTGGAACATATACTGAAACCTACGGAAAAGATACCTTTACGTTGGGCTTTGGAATCGCTTATAAAATATTCTGATAAACAGGTGCAAATATTACAACAGATTAATTGATTGATGGATGGTAATTGATCGGGTAAAAGTAACTTATCCGATCTTTTTTTTGTACCTATTTTGTTTTTTTGAAACGCAGTTTGTTCTCAGCTGTCATTTTCTCACAAGCATATTGAACAATCAGACGGGGCGCTGTATCCTTATATTTCAGTAAAAATGCTTCAACTTCTGCCGGACTTATTTTCCAAGCCTCACGCAAAAACCAACCCATACCCTGATGAACTTCCCTTTCTGTATCTTCCATCAGCCGTTCAACAAATAAAACCGATGGCATTACTTCCTTAACCTTTTTTACGTGCTTAATTAATGTTACCGGAACACATCTGCGTTGAAATTTATAAGAAGAATTAAGCCAAGGTTCAAATTCTTCGGGTTTAATTAATTTTTTCTCCAGAAATTTTGGAAGCACAAACATTCCTAATGTATCAGCGTGGGCCCAATTATTTATGCTCACCGAAAACCAACCCGAAATTGTCTGAAACGTTTCTGGTGTAAAGTATTTCCAACGTCCGTTAAGCAAAAGTAAGCCAAATGATATTTCTTCGTACTTGCAACTAGCCATTAGCTCAGGCATTGCTTCTAAAATGGTAGGCAAATCAATTTCACCAGCTTGCAGTAATTCCTTTACCTTACCATGAAGCTGGGGCGCTGTAAGACCATATCCCACAAATTCTTCCTTAAAAAAGCGTTGCGATTTTTGTAATTGTTCTTCACAGGTATTGGCTTCACAATAAGTTCTTATTTCCTGAATGAGTTTATTTGCTATCATAATTAGTTAAATTAACAGGTTTTGTTGTTCACAATCTGTTCGATGATAATATTTTTAATTCGTATAATTTTTTGTCTTACGTCTTAAATCTGAGTATTAACATGATCAGTTTTTCAAAGTATCCAACGAATCTGATCGGCTTTAGGATACAAATTTTTAATGGCCCTTTTCTTCCCTTGGAACAATTAACCTATCTCCGGTTCCTTGTATCATTATGCGTTCCCATTCTTTTCCATAACCCGGCTGAAGTGGTTTCTTCGGAACATTCTTTCCATTGCCATTGTCGAGCAATTTGTGACCATCGGTTATTTTAATATTGCCATCCATGTATTTCATAAACAGGTAATGGTAAAATTCTTTCCAGTCGGCAACGAGTTTATCTCCGGTATAAACCGAATAATTGGTCAGGTAAACAGTTGCCGAAACCTGGTTCTTTTTGTACAGTTCCAGAGCCTGCTGATCAACAACTGCAACTTCACCTATAAACCGGTGTTCGAGTTGAGCCTGGTATTCTTTAATCTCAGGGTGAATAACATTATAACGCGAATAAGCCCAATTGTTTACCTGGTTGAATGTCCAGAAAGCCGAAGTTTCCGACCAGCTGATCATTGATCCGTTGCCTAAAGCATAGCTTTCAGGAACACGATTAATGCCGCAATACATTGGGGCATATACGCAACCATCGGTATCGTCAACCCCAAACCAAAAAATGCCGCCTATTGGCGCTGGCAACCATCCTCTCGACTGCGCTACAAAACTGTACCCCGTTTGTTGTGTGGCAATAGCCCGTTCGCAAAAATAGGTAGTACTATCAACTTTAAATTCCATCGGACGCCAGCGGTAAGGCGCTTTGTATGGCCCAGCGCCAGGATCATTGCGCATATCAAGCGGTGTATCCTCGTAGTGGTCACGCATCCCGGCCATTACCAGTTCAAGTGTAACCGGAGAATCGGGTTTTACCCACAATGGTAATCGATTCGAAACAAATCCATTTGGATTCAGGCTGTTATCGTTAAACTTTGTATCGTGCGAAAATTTTCCCGTCACATAATTGGTGTAACTCTGGCTCTCGCGTATTTCCTTGTTTATTTTCCTGAAAAACGACCAAACACGAGCGTCGCAGGCTCGGGCACCACTAAAAGTAACTGGATTGTAAACGTCGGAGAAACTGAATGATTCGTCGGTCCCTTTATAAAAATCGTGTGCTTTGGCAAAGCTAATAACATCGGGCGAATGAAAAGTGGTTTGCTTCGGATCATTCCAGTTGTTGGCTTTCTGGAAAGGGAACGTTGTTATACGAGCCTGATTGGCGTGTCCACTCACATAACCGTCGGGAACCTGGCGGGCCACCCACACAGCGCCTTTCTCGAATTTACCTTTGCCAATCAATTCCATGATCCAGGCTTCATTGGCATCTGAAATAGAAAACGATTCACCACCTGAAGCATAGCCATATTCAGCCACCAGTTCGGTCATTACTTTAATCATCTCGCGCGCTGTTTTTGCGCGTTGCAGCCCGATGCGCATCAGTGAGCCGTAATCGAGAATAGCATCGGATGGACCATATAATGAAGGAAGACCTCCAAAAGTAGTTTCGCCAATGGCAACCTGAAACTCGTTCATAAACTGAACCACCGAATAAGTATGCGCTACTTCAGGAATTGTTCCCATGAGCCTGCCGTTTTCGTAATGATAAACTTCACATAAATCGCCCGGTTTATGATCGGCTGCCGGGTAAAAAGCTATAGCTCCAAAACGGGTGTGTGAATCGGCAGCATAAGTAATCATTACCGAATGATCGGCGGTTGCTCCTTTGGTAACTATGAGATTAGTGCAGGCAAATATCGGCATTCCACTTATTAACAAATTGAAAATCAGAAAAAATAAAAGAATTCGGTTTATCATGGTTTACTATTTTTTATAAAAGTAAAGAAAAAGTAAAATTGTCGAATTTGAGTAACTTGGAATAGAATAAATATTTGCTGCAAAGACGGCAGTTGATATAAAACCAAAAGAATTATAAATGTTGGATAAAATGAATTGCCCAGGATTAGAGTTGGCAAAAAGGCCCTGAATGGAACAATACAGATAAATCCTGAAATTTTACATTATTAAAATCAGGAGTTTGGGATTTATGGCTTCGGTTAGAGGCTGGAACCAAGGTGATTACAGTATTAGAAAATAACGACTAAGAACCAACCCGAAATTTAAATTTTGATAAGCAAAACCCAGTTGAAAAGTCGTGATATGTACAATTGAATATTTCCTATTAAATGTTTTCTTGTCTTAATGAAAGTCTGGCAGAAGTCAAACTTTCATTAAGACAAGACTTTTTAGATTATTACAGTCATTATCGAATGCGCCAAACTAACGGTTTGTGCGGCTTTTCCTTCGATCCATAAACAGAATGGCAGCTTCTGATCGGAAGTATTTAAAACTACAACAACCATTTTACCATTTGGATTGAGGAATGCTGTTGCCTGAAGCTTGTCGCGGTTTGTTGAACAGCTGATTCGTTTCGCTCCTGGCTGGATAAATTTGGAGAAATGACCAATGTAGTAATAACTGTTGGTGTAAATCAGTTTACCAGTTTGTGTGTCGGCATGTACAGGTGCAAAACAGAAATTGCCCACATGGTTTGGTCCGCCTTTTTCGTCCAGCAGTACATTCCAGTCGGTCCAGGCAACGGTTCCGCAATTAAAATCGTTTACCATCGAAGTTCCGTATCGTTCTCCCAAAGCCCAGTCGTTTACCCGATCGAGATTAAATTTTTCGACACATCCTTCTGTAAAAATCAGGTTTTTATCAGGGAAAGCCTCTTTCACACGCCTGAGATTATCGAATTGCATAGCGCTGCCAGTCCATGTTTCGTACCAGTGAAAACCAATTCCCCAAATGTATTTAGCGGCTTCCTGGTCATTTAAGAGTATACTTGCACGTTGGTAAATCAAATCGCGGTTATGATCCCAACAAATTAGCTTCTTGTTGCCCAACCCACTCCTTTTTAGTGTCGGACCAAGGTATTTCTTAACAAAGTCACGTTCTTCTTCTGCAGTATAAATGCAAGATTCCCAAATCTGACGGGCCATAGGTTCGTTTTGCACCGAAAGCCCCCAAACCGGAATCCCTTTGGATTCGTAAGTTTTTATAAATTTCACAAAATGATTGGCCCAAACCTGAGCGTATTTGGATAATAAATGGCCCCCATGCAAAACATCGTTGTTATCTTTCATCCATCCTGGCGGACTCCATGGACTTACAAACATCGGCAGTGTACCACCAGCAGCAGCAATGGCTTTTTTGATGAAAGGAATTCTGTACTTTTCGTCGTGTGCCAGATTGAATGTTGCCAAAGTTGTATCTTTTTCTGCAACGTAGGCATAAGTATCGCTCGAAAAATCGCAGCTGGCAATGTTGGTTCGGGCAAAATTGTAGCCAATCCCCTTTTCACGGTCGTAATAAGCAGTTAGCAATTCTTTTTGAACAGCTTCCGGCAGTTTGGCAAAAACTTCGGACGAAGCATCTGTTAATGCGCCACCCACTCCAATGTAAGTTTGAAAAGTGCGCCGGGGATCAATAAAAACACAGACCTGTGTTTCGAGCGGTTGTCCGAAATTTTCAAACGAAATTTCGCCCGTTTTGGTAAGCCTTAACGCTGAGTCTTTAGCGGTAACAAAAACCTGTGCTTTTGAATGGGAAACTTGTTGTTCGGTTTTTTGCGCCAAACTCAAAGAAAATATTCCCAGGCATAGAATAAAAAATAGAATTGTTTGAATCTTGTTCATGGTAACTTGTTTGTGTAGGTTTAAAAATGCGCTATAAAATTACAAAATTAAGTTCATAGAAAATTAAACCCCTTCACCAGTTGGTGAAGGGGTATATTCTAATTTTGGCTACAATAAACAGGCCCTGCAAAAACTACCAATTCCTTTCGCAAAAATTATTCATTCAACGAATTACATATTTTCTGGTTCATCTCGCGAACACGTGCTTCGTCAATCTTAATCACTTTACGGTCGTAGGTCATTAAACCATTTATTTCACCCTCAACATCGGTGGTTTGGGTATAAACTGCAGCAGAGAAACCAGATTTTATAAACTTAAGCAACGATTCAGCATATTTCACATATTCATCGGTTACCTCTTTCGAATTTTTAAACTGAACATATCCCCAGTTTTTATCAGTATTCCATAGGTGTCCCTCCATTGCAAGTCCAATACCTCCATATTCGCCTAAAACAGTAGCCCTTTGACCATCAAACAGGTACATATCAGGTCCAGGATAGTTGTGCAAATCGAGTATATCTCCTACCGGATAATGATTTCCACCGCTGGCAGGATTTACTAAACGGCTGGGGTCATAAGTTTTAGTCCACTCAACAATTTCAGGGGTTTTAAATTGTCCCCACGATTCGTTAAACGGCACCCAGGTTACAACACAAGGATTTGAATACAGATAATCTATGATTTCTTTCCATTCTTTGCGGTAATTGGCCTCCGATTCTGCGCTCCTGATAAACTCATTCCCATTGAAATAATTGTGATTTTGCCATTGAGGTGAACGATCGCCGCTCGGCATATCCTGCCATACCAGAATACCCAATTGATCGCAATACGTATACCAGCGGGCAGGTTCAACCTTTACATGTTTGCGGATCATGTTAAAGCCAAAGTCTTTGGTTTTCTGAAGATCGTATTTCAAAGCTTCGTCGGTAGGAGCAGTGTACAAACCATCGGGCCACCATCCCTGGTCGAGTGGCCCAAACTGGAAACATGGCTTGTTGTTCAACTCAAGGCGAACAATGCCGTTTTTATCGCGTTTAGTCGATACTTTTCTCATGGCAAAATAGCTGTTTACCTGATCGGTAACAATGCCATTGCTTGCAAGGCTCACTTTCATGGTATAAAGAAACGGCGAATCTGGACTCCATAATTTTGCATCAGGAATAGATATTTCAATTTTTTCCGTGGCGTTGGCCTTTACAGAAGCTATTTCTCTGGTTCCATCAAAAACCTTAACATCAACAATATCGCCATACGAAACTACGCTTGCTGCAAGCGATATAAAAACTTTACCTTTATCAATGTCGGGAACAGTACAAAGATTTCCAATATGTTTGGCATTTACCGGTTCAATCCAAACTGTTTGCCAGATACCAGTAACCGGAGTATACCATATTCCACGTGGTTCGCTGGTTTGTTTTCCGCGAGGCTGAAAACCTTTATCTGTCCCATCCCAAACGCGAACAACCAGTTTCTGAGCCCCTGTTTTGTTCAGGAATGGGGTTAAATCGAAACTAAAAGGCGTATAACCGCCCGTATGCGAACCTATTTTAATATCATTCAACCAAACATCTGTTTTCCAGTCAACAGCGCCAAAATGAAGTATTATATTTTTTCCTTTCCATTTAGCCGGAACTTCAAACGTGCGTTTGTACCAAACTTCATTTTCGCTACCTACCGGTTTCATTACTCCTGAAAGGCTTGATTCGATGGGAAAAGGAACCAAAATTTGTCCGGCAAAAGAAGTTGGTTCAACTGAGCCAGCTTTGAGTATTGAGTAATCCCAAAGTCCGTTCAGGTTTTGCCAGTCGGCTCGTTCCAAAAGTGGCCGTGGATATTCGGGCAATACATTCTTAACATCAATTTTTTCGGCCCACGAAGTTTTTATTTTTTCTCCAGCCGGTTTCCATTGGCTAAAGGTTTGAAAAATGCTTAAACAAAAGAGAATCAAAAGGAAATGTTTTTTCATTTTATATAGTTGATTTTAATGTTAGTGAAAGCTAAAGTAGAAATATTTTCACCGTTAATATTATTTTCTTTTACTAAAACTAATACAGATTATTCAATTTCATTTGTATTAATTAGATAAATGGGCCATTTTTGATGAATCAATTCAAACCAACTTATAAAACCCATAAATTCATGAAGATTATTTCTTATAAAGCAAATTTTTCGTGGTTTGCTTTACTCCTTATTTTAGGCACGCTTTTATTTAGTTCGTGCACCAAAACGCCAAAAACTACACCTGTAACAACAACCAAAAATCTTCGCGCCCCAGCTTATCCCTTGATAACCATCGACCCATACACCAGTGCGTGGTCGAATTCAGATCAGTTATTCGATGGACCTGTTCGTCACTGGACAGGCAAACAGCGTGGATTGATCGGTGCTTTACGTATTGATGGACAGGTATACCGTTTCCTTGGGAAAGAAGAACTTCCACGGGTTGCAATTCTTCCAATGGCAAACCTGGAACCATGGGATTGCCTTTTCACCAACACAAAACCTGCAACCGGATGGGAAAAGCCTGAATTTAATGCATCAAGATGGTCGGTTGGGAAAGGCGCTTTTGGAACCGAAGGTATGCCCGACATGGCAACTCCATGGTTAACCTCCGACATTTGGGTCCGCCGCGAATTTACTATCGACGCAAATATTTCCGACCTTCCTTTGTACATTATTTATTCTCACGACGATAATTTTGAACTTTACCTGAATGGAACAAAACTTGTTGATACTGGCTATTCGTGGAAAAATAATGTTGTGCTACCAATGGATGCGCAAATGAGAAGTTTACTGGTGAAAGGTGGAAAAAATATGATTACAGCCCATTGTTTCAATAAAACCGGTGGCGCTTTAGTCGATTTTGGAATCTACCAGGACAATCAACAACAGGAAATATTTACTCAAACAGCTGTTCAGAAGTTGGTTACACTGTCTGCAACTTCAACTTTTTACGAATTTACCTGTGGCCCTGTCAATTTAAACCTGAAATTTACTTCTCCCCTATTGCCACAAAACCCGGATATTCTTTCGCGTCCGGTAAGTTTTATTAGTTACGAAGTTGCATCGAATGATGGACAAAAACACGATGTTCAGATATATTTCGAAGCGACGCCTGAATGGGCAGTCGACCAGATTTCGCAGGAAATTTCTATTGAAAAAGGAGAAACAGATGGACTGACCTACTTTAAGGCTGGAACTACAGAACAGCCTGTTTTGGCTAAAAAAGGCGACGACCGACGAATCGATTGGGGATATTTCTACCTCTGCGGAGAAAAAACTCCTGAAATGAGCTATGCTATGGGCAAATACCAACCAATAAAACAAGATTTTGCCAATTCAGGAACATTAACAAATCCGGGTGAAACGAAACTTGCAACCAAAATGATTCCTGAAATGCCAGTTATGGCTTGCGTTCAACAATTGGGTAAGGTGTCCGGGAAAAGAGCCTCAGGCAAAATCATGATTGGTTACGACGACTTGTACTCCATCCAATATTTCAATGAAAACCGTATGGCATGGTGGAAAAAAGACGGCCAGATTACAATGGATGCCGCTCTGAAAACCGCCAACACCGACTACGATCAGCTGATGGAAGCCTGTTCCCAGTTCGACAATCAACTTTGGAATGATGCATTAAAATCAGGAGGTGAAAACTATGCCGAATTGTGCGTTTTAGCTTTCCGACAAGCTATTGCCGCCCATAAACTAATCAAAGACAAAGAGGGCAATACGATTTTCCTCTCGAAAGAAAACTTCAGCAACGGATCGATTGGTACTGTTGACGTAACTTATCCATCTGCTCCACTCTTCCTGATTTACAATCCCGATTTGCTGAAAGGTATGCTAACCCCGATTTTCTATTTTTCGGAAAGCGGGAAATGGAACAAACCTTTTGCCGCTCATGACGTTGGTACTTATCCGCTTGCCAACGGACAGACTTATGGAGGCGACATGCCGGTTGAAGAATGTGGGAATATGCTTATCCTCACCGCTGCTATTGCAAAGGTTGAAGGTAGCGCTACTTATGCCCAAAAACACTGGCAAGTACTAACTATTTGGGCCGACTACCTTTTAAAAAACGGATTAAATCCCGAAAATCAACTTTGTACTGATGATTTTGCCGGGCACTTTGCACACAACACCAATCTTTCGGTTAAAGCCATCATGGGCATTGCCAGCTACGGGAAACTGGCTGAAATGCTTGGTAAAAAAGATGTAGCTGAAAAATACCTTGCACAAGCAAAAGACATGGCAGGCAAATGGACTGAAATGGCTAACGACGGCGATCATTTCCGTTTGACATTCGATCAGCCAGGAACCTGGAGCCAAAAATACAACCTCGTTTGGGACAAAATTCTTGGCTTCAACCTGTTCGATCCAACAGTAGCACAAAAAGAAATTACCTACTACCTAACCAAACAAAACACTTATGGGTTACCATTGGATAACCGGAAAACATATACCAAATCCGATTGGATTATTTGGACAGCAACCTTGTCGAACGATAAGGAAACATTCCAGAAATTCATTGATCCATTACATAAAACGTTCAACGAATCGCCAACCCGCGTCCCAATGACCGATTGGTACGAAACAACCGATGCCAAACAGGTAGGTTTCCAGGCACGTTCGGTAGTTGGTGGCTATTTCATCAAAGTACTTGCTGATAAATATGATGGGAAATAAACTCAATCTATATCGATAAAAAAAGAAAAGGGTCAAATCTGCAAAAACCAGACTGACCCTTTTCTTATCATCTAAAGAACAACTTCTCCCGTTCCCTTAGCTGATTTCGATATTATTCATCGCCAAAACAAACACCCATTTTCCGTCCTTTCTGGATCAGGTTATCATCAGGTGAAACCAAGCGAAGTTTTCCACCCACTTCTTCGAGCGGAACCGGCACCAAATCGTTGTTTTTTAAAGCTACCATTGTTCCAAAATTACCTTCGGCAATACATTGGGCAGCATACGACCCGTAACGGGTTGCCAAAATACGGTCCATTGGCGAAGGACTTCCTCCTCGTTGCGTATATCCCAAAACTGTTTCACGCGCTTCAACATCAACCCTCGACTGGACCATCTCCGAAATAAACCGGGCTGCCGACATATCTTTCGGATGTTTAATTCCTTCGGCAACAACAATAATTGAATACGGTTTCTTATGGTGGAAACGTTCTTCAACCCGGTGAATTACCACATCCATCGAATATTCAATTTCTGGAATAAGTATAATATCGCCACCACCAGCCATTCCGGCATACAAAGCAATCCAACCAGCTGTGTGCCCCATTACTTCAACAATCATAACCCTTCCATGCGAGTTTGCAGTGCTATGTAAGCGGTCAACTGCTTCTGTAGCAATGTTCACAGCCGAATCGAAACCAAAGGTCATATCTGTTCCCCAAACATCATTATCAATGGTTTTAGGGATTCCAATAACATTTAAACCAATTTTTGAAAGGTGATGAGCAGTTTTCATTGTACCGTTTCCACCAATACAAACCAATCCGTCGAGGCCCAATTCATCGTAATTTTGCTTGATTAATGCTGGTTTATCATTGTCCTCTTCAGTAACAATTTTAAAAGGTTTTTCTCTTGAAGTTCCTAAAATGGTCCCTCCCAGGGTAAGTATACCTGAAAGGTCCTTTTCTTTAAGTTCAGCATATTGTTTATGAATCAATCCGGTATAGCCCGACGAAAAACCAATTACTTCCATTCCATATTCAACAATAGCAGTCTTTCCAATTCCACGAATGGCAGCATTAAGTCCCGGACAATCTCCCCCTGCAGTCAAAATACCAATTCGCTTAACTTTAGTCTTAATCATATTTTTTAAGTTTGCTGTTTCAGAATTAACATCGAATATAAGAAATCTAATTCATTTTGGATTCATCGAAATAAAGGTTTATAGAATTAAAAACAAATAAGGTGTGCTTCAAAATTGTTCCTACGAAGCTTACTCTTCCAACAATCGAATATTCAAAATTTATTACCTTTGTCTGCGAAGAAACTTTAAACCATATTAAATTATCAATAAACAAATTCAATTCCTTATGAGAAAGATTTATTCCCTTTTGCTCGCAGGAACTATCGTATTTGCGGTATCGTGCCAGAGCGGTCAGCAAAAAGCTGCTCAGACAGCTGAAAAAGAAAAAAGCGCGGCTGTACAGGAAACCCCTGAATTAAATAAACTCACTTCTGATGAAGCCAAAGCAGGATGGGTTTTGTTGTTTGATGGAAAAACATCAACAGGATGGAGAGGTTACAACAAAACTGAATTTCCGAAAGGTTGGGAAGTTGTTGATGGAACCCTGCACTGCATTGGTACTGGCAAAGGCGAAGCTGGCGCTGAAAATGGCGGTGATATCATTTATGACAAAAAATTCAAAAACTTCGACCTGAAGCTGGAATGGAAAGTCCAGGAAGGCGGAAACTCTGGTATTTTTTATTTAGGACAGGAAGTTAAAGACTGGCCTATTTATAAAACTGCACCTGAAATGCAGATTTTGGACAACGAACGCCATCCTGATGCTCAATTAGGTAAAGATGGTAACCGCCAGGCTGGTTCGTTGTATGATTTAATCCCGGCTAAACCACAAAATGCAAAACCTGCCGGCGAATGGAACTCGATTGAAATTATTTGTTATAAAGGAACGGTTGTTCACAAACAGAATGGCGCAACTGTTGTTGAATACCACTTGTGGACTGACGATTGGAAAAAGCTGGTTAAAGACAGTAAATTTCCAAACCTGAATGAAAAATGGGCCGATGTTGCTCCTGAAGGTTATATTGCTTTCCAGGATCACGGTGATAATGTTTGGTTCCGCAATGTAAAAATTAAAGAATTGCAATAAGCTCATTCAATATAGAAAAACGAAAAGCCTCCGGTAAGGGGGCTTTTTTTTGTATCACTCCGGCACTCCCGAATTATAACTTACAGGGATTTTCCCATAAACCAAGAATGATTCAGCCCTCGGACTTGGCGGGACAGGATCTTTAGTTTGCCCCCAAAGATAATTTCCTAGGATTAGAAATAACAAACAGCTTAATAATTTCTTTTTCATAATTAGTTCTACTTTAACAGATTTAAATTCCACCCTAAACCTACCCATGAAGCAATATCGTCGACCTTAATTCCTGATCCATGATAAGATATTGAAACCTGCGTTTCGACATCGTTAGCTTTTAGGCTTGCAAGAGGTATTGAAATGTCCGGAACTCCAGTATATAACGGAACAGGTATTTCACCATATTTGGCAAATGAATAGGAGTTTGGAGTAGGTTGAATCCATTTTGTTGCATCTTGGGAATAAGTTGTACTTAGTATTCCAAGGATAAAAGTTAACATTAATCCAATAATTATTACATATCGTTTCATTTTTGTATAAGCTTTAATTGTGTTGTGTATTGAAAGCCCCATTTACGCCCTCTCCCGCCTGAGGCGAGAAGGGCTTAAAACCAATATGGGTTGAGGCTTTTGTAAGTATTTCCGGCTTTTGTGGCCTGGCACAGAATAGGTTTCACCTTCCGGGTGAAACCTATTCTGGTATCATTTCAGTAGGACTATGCTCCGCGCTGTGGTGGCCTGTCTCCCCTCCCTCGGAGGGGTTGGGGAGGCTTCCGCTTCTTATCCTGCCCATCCTTTAATCCTGAAAATCATAGTTCAGACATTTTTCAAGATTAAAAATCCTAGGCTAATAAGTGTCAATTGCAAATTGACACTAGCGTCTGCCAGCTTTCTGCATATCCCAAAGAGCAGAGGAAGATTTCCTGCTTATAGTTTCATTAACTCTCTAACAAATAGGATCACCCCGACAATTATTATACCGATTGCAGCAGTATACATTTGGGTGTGATTACCATAACCACCGTGATCTCCATTTATCCTTCTTTTCGTTAAAATAACAAAACTAAAGATACCTGCAATTATCATTAAAAGTCCCCAAACCGCATTCCAAAAATTTAACATTGTTATTTCCTTTCTTCATCATTTCTATTAGAAAAAGCATTAGTAATCGCATTTAAAGCCTTGTTATATGCGTCAGAAAAGAACTGCAAAATGCCAGAACTTTCTTTTGTAAATTTTCCTGCATTTTCAAGACCCTTAACTTTATTCCCTAAAGCTCCAAATGCGGTGTTAGTAGCAAAATCCATAGTAGCTTTCACATATTTACCGTCGGAAGCATCTAATGCATAATTTATCAATGTTCCTGGAGCTTCGACGACCTTGCCTGCTCCAACTAAAATCATTGACTCTCCGGCTGTAAAAGGAGCCGCTACATATCCTGTTGCTTGCATTGCTGTCCCAAGCTTTTCAGAAGCATCTGCAACATTTCTGGCTTCTTCTTTTACTGCTCCTTTAATTTCTTTGCGGATTTCGGCCTGTTTTTCGTTGTGAGCCTTTGTTTCTTTAAGCTTTTCTGTGGTCGATTCACTTGGGGTTTTAATATTCAACCCAACTGATGCCAAAGCTTTAGTTGCGATTTCCTTCAGATCAAATTTCAAAGGTTCCCTTTTCTTGACTTCATCTTCAGGCCCCATTCCCATAAAGTCCGTGAACCGTATCGGGTTATTACGACCATAACTATATAATGAATGGAAATAATACTTTTCTGCTTTTGGGTCTATTGTATAAAACCTTCCCAGTTGCGGGTCATACATCCTTGCGCCGTAGTCGAACCAGTCGATCTTGGTACCAGCCAACACGTCGTCCTGGAATTCCTTGCCGTTGTAGAGCAGCTTGTTTTTGGAAGCGCCGG
>CALGIG010000115.1 GCA_937915865.1 uncultured Prolixibacteraceae bacterium
AATCAAAAACAAATTCTATGTCACTGAAAAGAAGCATTTTAGATCTTCGTAAACGTAAAGACGAGGTTCGTCTTGGCGGAGGAGACAAAGCTATTGAGAAGCAAGTAGCTCAAGGCAAAATGACTGCTCGCCAGCGTATCATCTCTATTGTTGATGAAGGCTCATTTCATGAATATGATATGTTTGTTGAGCATGTTGGAACCGATTTCAATATGGGCAACAAAGTTTTGGCCGGGGATGGCGTGGTAATTGGGACAGGAACTATTAATGGTTCCCCAATATGTATTTATGCTCAGGACTTTACCGTTGAAGGTGGTTCATTGGGATTGATGCATGCCCGTAAAATCACTAAAATTATGGACCATGCTCTTAAAATGCGTATGCCTTTAATCGGAATTAATGACTCTGGTGGCGCCCGCATTCAGGAAGGTGTTAACTCATTGGCAGGTTATGGCGAAATATTTTTCCGTAATACACTTTCTTCAGGAGTAATACCTCAGATTTCAGTTATTCTTGGTCCTTGTGCTGGTGGAGCTGTTTATTCACCCGCGTTAACCGACTTTGTATTTGTAGTTGAGAATATCTCGAAAATGTTTATTACCGGCCCAGCTGTAATTAAGAGCGTTTTGGGTGAAGATATTACAATGGAAGCGCTTGGCGGCGCCCGTGTTCATGCTGAAATTACTGGAAATGCACATTTCTATGCTTTAAGCGAAAAAGAGTGTTTCGATCAGATTAAGACCTTGATTTCTTATATTCCGCGCAACAATTCTCAGAAAGCTCCTAAAATTGAACCAAGGGAGCCAAAAGTAAAAACCAAAATCGAAAATATTGTACCAGTTGATGCGCGTATGCCTTATGACATTCGTGATATTATCAAATCGATTACCGATGGCTCGGAGTTCTTCGAAATCATGGAATTGTTTGCCGCTAATATTGTAATTGGTTTTGGACGAATGAATGGTGAAACAGTTGGTTTTGTAGCCAACCAACCTAAAGTTTTGGCTGGTGTGCTCGATTGTGACAGCTCTGATAAAGCAGCTCGTTTCATCCGCTATTGCGATGCTTTTAATATTCCGATTATAACATTGGAAGATATGCCGGGATACTTACCTGGGGTCGATCAGGAACATGCTGGTGTTATTCGTCACGGTGCCAAAATTTTGTACGCTTATTCCGAAGCAACAGTGCCAAAAATTACTGTTATTATCCGTAAAGCTTATGGCGGTGGCTACATTGCCATGAACTCGCGCCACTTGCGTGCCGATTTTGTATTTGCATGGCCAACAGCCGAAATTGCAGTAATGGGTCCTGAAGGAGCAGCTAATATAGTGTTCCGCAAAGAAATTGCCGAAGCTGCCGATCCTGAAGCTATGCGCCAGCAAAAAATACAGGAATACAAAGACAAATTTGCCAATCCGTTTGTTGCTGCTTCAAGGGGTTACATCGATGAAGTTATCGAACCGCAGGAAACGCGTAATATTTTATTACATGCTCTCCAGGTATCGGCTAACAAAGATATCCAGAGCCCAGTGAAAAAACACGGAATTCCACCATTTTAATCGTTCATACTATGACTGAATTAGAAAAAGAACAGGTCTTAATTATTGGCGGAAGCGAATATACGACCACATATACCAAAAAATTCGTAAACCGACAAGTTTGGAGCGAACCTAACCTAAATCACATCATTTCATACATCCCTGGAACAATTGTCGATCTGTTGGTTAGCGAAGGGCAAACTGTGGTAGCTGGCGAAACCATCCTGATATTGGAAGCGATGAAGATGAACAACAGTATCCAAATGCCGTTTGATGGAAAAATTATAAAAATCAACGTTGAAAAGGGGCAAAAAATACCCAAAAACTTTTTAATGATTGAAATTGAGTCTGTAGAGTAAGATTTTTGTATTAGAAAAATATACTGACATTGAAAAGCGTGTCTCCTGAAATGGTGACGCGCTTTTTCTGTTAACGATGGTGCTGATTGAGCATCTAAAAACAATTGATTTGGAGTTTGTATTGGACAACAAGAGTATTGCATTTAACGAACATGTAGAAAAAACGTTAGCTTTGTATCAGTTAAAAGCAATAATATGGAAGTCATAACAATAAAGGTCAATACCAGTTCGAATAAAGCAAAGCAATTGTTAAACCTCATTCAGGAAATGGCTAATGAAGGCGATTTGCAAATACAAAAGCAAACCACTTTTAACGAGGTTAAACGGGGAATTCGAAAAATGAAACATGGTAAGGTAAAACCTATCAGCGAACTTTTTAAATGAATATTTCCATATTTTATACACATCAGTTTGAGGTTAAATTCAAGCGATATAAAAAGAAGTCTCTTTCATTCGAGGCCGATTAAAGACTTTTGTTGAAGCCTTGCCAAAAACAACAGGAACAGCTTTGGGTGATGGACTTTATAAATACAGACTTTCGGTAAAGTCAAAAAATACAAGGTAAAAGTGGTGGTTTTCGTATTATTAGTTTTGAGGTTTTGATTTCCGAAGACGATAAAAATATCACCCTGATAACGCTCTACGATAAGAGCGAACAATCTTCAATTACAAAGAAAGAAATTAGGATTATCTTAAAAGAAGAAGGTCTCTTATAGAATATAAATAGTAGAAGCAAAAAGCCCTTCCTGATGCGATCAGGAAGGGCTTTCTATTAAGGTTTTCCAGAAATCAGTTTGCCTTTGGTTTGAAAATAATATCAACTACATCAGCTTTGGAAATGAATGTTTTAACGAATTTCTGAACATCGGCAATAGTCATTTTATTCAGTATATTTTCGTAATTGTCGGCTGAAGCAGTATTCACCGAATACAAATACCAGCTGTTTAATGCCTGCATCCAGTAATTGTTGTGCAGTTTGGCTTGCTCGCGGTTTTTCAACAAATTTTTAATCGCTTTGTCTAAATCTTCGGCAGTTGGACCATTCTTTTCAATCTTTTCAATTTCCTGATAAAGAATTGCTTTCAACTTTTGAGATTTATCCGGATCGGTATCGAACATTAAACTAAGTCCTTTTTCTTGTTTCGGGAATTTCTGGGAATCAGTCATTACCCTTACACCATAAGTTCCTCCTTCTTTTTCCCGAATTTCTTCGGTATAACGTAAGTTAAGGATATCGCGGAAAACTGATAATAAAAGGTTTTGCTTTGGAGTATATTCCATTTTAGCGTTGAAGTTTACAGTAACTGTAGCTTTTTTTACTTCAAGCGGAATTTCGATTTCGCGAACAAGTTTGCCTTTTGGCCCTTCAACTTTGCGGTCGACCCAGTTTTCCTTGCGTGGTAAATTTGTTAACGATCCGATGTATTTTTCGGCCATTGCTTTAGCTGTCTCTTCTTCAATATTTCCTACGATTAAGAAGGTAAAATCGCCGGCATCGGCGAACCGGTCTTTATATATTTCCTCCATTTGTTCGAGCGACATTTCTTTGAACAAATCCGGGTTCAAAAGTTTAGTCCGAGGATTTTTGCAGGTCATAATTAACTGTAAGGAATCGCTCATCACTTTTTGCGGATTGTTTGCCAGATTTGCAATGAATGCTTTGTAGCGTCCTTCAAGAGCTTGATAGGCATCTTTATCGAAACGTGGCTTCTCGAATTGTAAATAGAGCAATTGCATCATCGTTTCAAAATCTTTAGGAGTACTTGTTCCAACAAACGATTCGGTTAATTCCGATAAAGCAATATTTACATTAGCTTTCTTGCCTGTTAGTGCCTTTTTTAGAGCTGTTGCATCGTAATCGCCAACGCCAAATGAGCCAATAAACTGTCCGAGCATCATTGCTGAAGCTACTTTATTATTGTCAAGTTTTGAACTTCCTCCATTACTAATTGCCTGAAGTGAAACCTGGTCTTTTTCGTAGTTGGCTTTACGGAAAACAACTTTGGCGCCATTTTCTAAAATCCATTCTGTTGCTCCAAATTCAGGCAGTTGGGTGGCTACTTTTACTTTCGATCCTTTTAATTCCTGTTTAATCAGGTTAGCAGATACGGTTTGGTCGATATAAGGTTCAATTTTGCTGTTTTCTATTTCTGAAATAATGGATAACGCTTGTTCTTTTGAGAGGTGCTTGGCTTCTGGTTTTTCAGGACCTCTTACAACAATCACACGATTTTCAGGAGTAAACCAGGTTTTCGCTTTTGCCGAAATTTCTTCGGATGAAATTGTTGGAAGTATTTTTTGTACAAATTCCCAGTCAAAATCAATCGAAGTTAAAGGTTCGCTATCAATAAAGTTGTTTTTAAAATCCATGGCATACTCGTCGTTCGATATTTTATCGCGCTGTTTGTAACGGTTTTCAATCGAAGTCAGGTAATTCGATTTTGAACGTTCTAATTCTCCGGGAGTGAATCCATTTTGGTAAATGCGTTGTGCTTCAGTATAAATTGATTTGAATGCTAAATCATCCTGATCGGGTTTTGCAGTAGCATTAATAACAAGGGTAGTATATCCAGGTACCATTCCACCATAAGTTATTCCTCCGCTTACAAATGGTGGCGTACCTTTTTGCAATAATTCATTAATGCGGTCGCGGGTCATCATTCCAAAAAGTTGTTGAATGGTTTGCTCCCGTAAGTAATTCATATTCTTTTCAGAAGGAGGAGTTGCCTTGTGCTTAAAATAGAGTGCCACTGAGTAACTATCGGCTTCTTTATCAGTTGCAAGAACAAAAAGCGGGTCTTTATTATCAGGAACTTCGTAGAATTCTCGTTTAGATGGGTTCTCTACAGGCTCGATTTTCGAAAACATTTCTTTAACCTTTTGTTCCAACGCATTAGCATCAATATCTCCGACTATAGCTATTGCTTGTAAATCAGTGCGATACCATTGGTGGTAGAAGTCTCTTAAGGTTTGATATTTAAAGTTCTTGATTACATCCAGGTCTCCAATTACATCGCGTACCGCATATTTCGAATCCTTCAGTAACACAGGAAATATTTGACGTTGCATCCGAAATGCAGCAGTACGACGAGTGCGCCATTCCTCTGTAATAACTCCACGTTCAGCATCAATTTCCTGTTCTGTTAGCAATAGGTAATGCGACCAGTCATTCAAAACGAGTAAACATGTGTCAACTAATCCGGCATGTTTTATCGGTATATCGCTTAAATTATACACTGTTTCTCCAAAACTGGTGTACGCATTAATATTACGCCCGAATTGTACTCCATGCTTTTCAAGTGTATTGATTATTCCTTTTCCGGGGAAGTGCTGTGTCCCGTTGAATGCCATGTGTTCCAGAAAATGGGCTAACCCGTTTTGGTCATCATTTTCAAGTAACGCTCCAACATTTTGAATAATGTAAAAACTTGCCCTCTCTTTGGGTTCTTCGTTGTGTTGAATGTAGTAGGTCATACCATTGGCTAGTTTGCCAGTCCTTACATTGGGTGAGATAGGAGCTGGTTTGCTAAGATCAATCTGGCTTAAAGATACCAGCGAAAACTGCATAAAAAACACCAAAAAAATAATATGAAATTTGTTCATAGGGTGAAGATTGTGAATTGATAAATTGTTGTTATTAACTTAATTAAACTACTGCATAGGTAAGAATTGTTCATTTACAATTACAATTTTTATCTGCATTATTTTGTCAAACTAAATTTATAAAAATATTCGATATGTAAATTTAGGTACTTGTAAATATTTGTTTCAGTTGCTTTCTGTAATATTTAAAACTGTCACTTGTTGAAAATCAATTTATTGTGTGTGCATGTTGAATAAATTTCGATTTTTGAGATTTTATTACGAATACATGCTGTACTCAATTGTGTGTCAAATTATTGACACACAATTGAGTGAATTTTATAAAATGAATGATCTAATTTAATTTTGAAGCATATTTTTTAATGTATTTCTGATCGGCGCTAACCATTTTCCTAATTAGTTCGTGAAATGAAGTTTTTTGTGGATTCCATCCGAGTAGTTCCTTTGCCTTACTGGGGTCTCCACATAAAAGGTCGACTTCAGTGGGTCTGTAGTACAATGGATCGACTTCTACCAGTAGATTACCAGATTTTTTGCAGTACCCTTTTTCATTTGCTCCTTCACCTTCCCAGTAAAGTTCTATTCCTGCCACACGGAAAGCAAGTGTACAGAATTCCCTTACCGAATGCATTTCTCCGGTTGCAATAACAAAATCTTCAGGGGCAGAATTTTGAAGCATCAACCACATACATTCAACGTAATCTTTGGCGTAACCCCAATCACGCAGGGCATTCAGGTTTCCGAGGTATAATTTTTTTTGAATACCTTCGGCAATTCTGGCTGCGGCGAGTGTGATTTTTCTTGTTACAAAATTTTCGCCTCTCCTTTCACTTTCGTGATTGAAAAGTATTCCATTAACTGCAAACATGCCATAGGCTTCTCTGTAGTTTTTGGTTGTCCAGAAAGCAAATTGCTTGGATATTCCATAAGGAGAGCGTGGATAAAACGGTGTAGTCTCTTTTTGCGGAGTTTCCTGGGCCATTCCGAAAAGTTCTGACGTAGATGCCTGATAAATTTTTATTTGTTTTTCCATTTCAAGTATCCTTACCGCTTCCAGAATTCGTAAAGTACCTAAGGCATCTGTTTCAGCTGTGTATTCCGGAACATCGAACGACACTCTAACGTGCGATTGTGCAGCAAGGTTGTAAATTTCATCAGGTTTTACCTTTTGAATAATTCTTACCAACGAACTTGAATCAGTCATATCTCCATAATGAAGTGTTAGTTTATTCTGAAGCTGCATGTCTTCAATCATTTCTTCAATATAGAGATGCTCAATTCTTGTTCGATTGAACTGAGAGGACCGTCGTACGATGCCATGTACTTCATATCCTTTTTCAATAAGGAATTCAGCCAGGAAAGAACCATCCTGGCCAGTAATTCCAGTAATTAATGCGATTTTCATATCTAAGAGGGATTAGTTTTCTGATTTCTGTTTTAATCCATGATTATTCTGCTGAAAAGATTAAGGTACATTTGGACATTCACTTCCCAAGTGTACTTCATCGAATGTTGTTTTAACAAGTCTGGTCGCTCAGGGTCTTTATAAAACTCTTCAAGCTTTTCGAGGAAAAACTGGCTCATATTGTCGGGGTCGAAATCGGTCCAGTAATAAGCTTTGTCTTCACTTACCTCAGGGATACTAGAGTAAGTTGAAGCGAATACAGGTTTTCCAAAACGCATTGCTTCTACGGGGGGGAAACCCATTCCTTCAAATTTTGAAGGGAATAGCACTGCTTTACAATTATTATACATCCAGTACTTATCTTCTTCTGAAATAAGCCCCGGCAAAAGAATACGTTCATGCAATCCTTCAGCGTCAATTTTCTTTTGTAATTCTTCAGCATAGGCCCCCGATTTATTACCTGCTATAATTAATTTATAGCTTTCAGGGATACGTTTCATGAAATCTAAAAGTACATGATAGTTCTTTTTCATCTTCACTACCCCGACACTAAAAAGTAAATCTCCGTCGGGAACAAATGCTGGTTTGGTTACACTTTCGAAGGTTTTTACTTTAACTCCGCAATAAATGATGTTGATCGGTTTCTCTCCTATCTTTAAGTGTTTACGCACATCTCTTTCAGTATATTTTGAAATGACAGTAATTGCGGTGGCCCTATTTACCTTTTTCTGCAGGATTTTTAACCGCCGGGCTGCTTTAGATGGTGACTTTTCACCAAGGAAGTTAAGGTCGTTTATAGTCAAAACATAAGGAGTTTCCTTGTCCGAAGGAAAATAAGCTGAATCTTGGTGTATGGTATACCAGAGATCGTATTTTTTACATAACGAAGGAAATAACCTCCGTTTTAATGAAACAACCTCATAACTAACATTTTCTCCAAAATAACCTTTAAATTTTTGTGGAACAAGCAAAGTAAAATGAAACCGTTCATCATTAACCTTTCCAATTTCATTTCCGAAAAACTCTGCTACTTGTCCGAGACCAGTGTTTAAGTCTTTAAGACGATCCAGATCAATTAGTACAGAAATCTGCTTCATAACTGGTAATTTTATTTAATCTGGAAAAACTGCTTGACCTTTGACGAAATAAACTTGACTTCATCATTAGTCAGGTCGGGGTAACTTGGTAGGTTAATTCCCCTGTAACTGATGTTACGAGCCACTGGAAATTCTTCAGTAGCGAATCTGGTATACATTGGCATTTCATGAACAGGATAGAAAAGCGGGCGCGTTTCAATTCCTTCCTCTTCCAGAAAACTTCTCAATTCATCGCGTTGGGAAAAATTGGGTACCAGTATAGAACACATCCAATAAGAATTAAACGTATTTGAAGCTTCGCCGTGAAATTCAATTACTGTATTCTCAAACGCTTTTCGGTATTGAGATGCAATCCTGATTTTATCAGCAATAATCTGATCGGCGCGTTCCATCTGGGCTAGCCCAATAGCCGCACAAATATTGGTCATCCTAAAATTGTAACCAACTTCATCGTGCCAATATTGACGTGTTGATAAACCTTGGTTTTTAAGTTTCTTTACTCGTTCAATTAACTCTTTCGAATTAGAAACGACCATTCCGCCTTCGCCTGTAGTAATTGTTTTATTTCCAAAGAAACTATATGCAGATATATCACCGAATGTTCCTACATGTTTGTTGTTGTATTTGCTGCCTAGTGCCTCGGCGCAATCTTCAATAAGGAATAAACCATTCTTTTTACAGATACTTACAAGGTCATCCATATCGCAAGGATGACCATAAATATGAGGGGCAATTATTGCTTTCGTCTTAGGTGTAATTTTTTTCGCTACATCTCTGCAATCGATTTGCCAGGTTTGAGGTACCGAATCGACAAATACCGGAATAGCTCCGACATAGGTTATTGCATTTACAGAAGCTATATAGGTAAAGCTCGGAACAATCACTTCGTCATCATTATGGATACCTAGTGATAACAGTGCGAGATGAAGGGCAACGGTTCCGTTGCATACGCTTGTTGCATAGCCAACATGTATATAATTGGCAAAACTGTTTTCGAAGGCTGTTATAAACTTTCCTTTAGAGGAAATCCAAGTCGATTCAATACATTCAGTTACATAGTTCAATTCGTTGCCTTTCATTGAAGGCTGGTAGACAGGGTGCTTAATATTCATTTGATTATGAATGGGTTGAATTTGAATGAACGTCTTTTTTATTGTAAGTGATGGTTTATGCAAAAATAGATGAATAAATGGAAAAACAATTACTGGAATACATGTTGTTTGGGAATCAAAACTTAGCTGTTGGGAGAAATAATCTTTATTAAGCTGCTTAGCCTTGTTCGAGAATTAATTAGACTATGCTTTACATAAGTTAACCGTAATTAAAATTTTAGGTATTCTTTAAACTTTAGTTTTTTGCGTTTAAGTTTATAGGAATAATAATATATACAATACTTTATTTATTATAATATTTAAAATATCGGAATGTATAAACTTTTATTTGGTGTATTTATACAGTTACTTTTTAATAGCTTTATTTAATTCTCTCAATTTCATATACTTTATAAAGGTAGCGAATGAATTAATAAAGCATAAAGCGATCCCTTGGTATCCATCCAGGAATCCTAATTTCAGAAAAAAACCTTTAAAAAATGCAGCAAAACCTTTCACAAAAACACCGCAGGCAGATATTTTCTTGTTTTCTTCGAACATTTCACGAGCTGAAAGGGTCGTAAAATGATTGAATTGAGTAATTTGTCCGTCAAGAGTAATATAGGAATAATGAAGAATATTCCCTTTAAATTTGGCGATTCGGGCATTATTGTTCAGAACAATTTTTTCATGTACATGTTTGCCCTCCCACTGTCCAAGGGTTTTATTATATAGGCGGAGTTTTTGGTCGGGATACCAGCTCCCGTGCCTGATCCATTGCCCACCATAAAAGTTGAGGCGGTTCATTAAATACCCATCGGCAGCAAAGCCTTGCTTTTCCTCCAATATTGAGTTCTTCAGTTTTTCATCAATAGCTTCATCAGCATCAATCGAAAAAATAAAATCGTTCGAACAAAGAGATGCGGCATAGTTTTTTTGTTGGATATACCCGTTAAAAATATGTTCCTCGAATTTTACACCATATTGTAAACATATTTCTTTTGTTTTATCACCCGAGAATGAATCAACAACTACAATTTCATCGGCAATTTCTTTTACCGACTCAAGGCATCTCGCAATATTCTTTTCTTCATTAAACGTGATGATAACTACGGATAATTTATTCATTGATAATCAAATATATTCTTATTACAACTTCTTTTTTTAACTTTTTCGCAAAGATTAATTCTAAATTGAAATTGGCTTTATCAAATAATCCTAAGTACATGACAAAAATTTAAAAATACCAATATCATCTTGAAACAAAGCATT
>CALGIG010000116.1 GCA_937915865.1 uncultured Prolixibacteraceae bacterium
TAACTACTTTAAAATCTTTTCAAATTGTGAAAATAATCGAAATAGATTGTTTCTAGTTTTTAAATAATTTCTATTTTTGCACACCGATTCAATTAGAAATATAAATTGTTGAAAATTAAATATTTTAAGAGATGACTAAAGCAGATATTGTTAACGAAGTTAGTAAGAACACTGGTATTGAAAAAGTGACAGTACAGAAAGCAGTTGAAGCTTTCATGGAAACAGTAAAAGATTCCTTAACCGAAGGAAGAAACGTATATCTTCGTGGTTTTGGTAGTTTTATAGTGAAGAAAAGAGCAGAAAAAACTGCCCGTAATATCTCAAGAAACACTACGATCATTATTCCGGAACATTTTATTCCTTCATTCAAGCCAGCTAAAACTTTTGTAGCTCAAGTTAAAGACCAAGTAAAATAATTAGTTATGCCAAGCGGAAAGAAAAGAAAACGACATAAAATGGCTACGCATAAGCGTAAGAAAAGACTAAGAAAAAACAGACATAAAAAGAAAAAATAGTCTTTGCTTTATTAAGCATTAGCTTTTAAAGACCTTTATATATTAAACCTAAAGCGCTTTTGTGCTTTAGGTTTAATGTGTTTTTGGGTCAAGTGATTTATAAACCAGTATAAAATATGGAACGTTGTGAGTAGCGATTTAATTGTTAATGTCACTTCTTCGGAAATTGTTATTGCGTTGCTTGAAAACAAACAGCTCGCTGAACTAAACCGGGAAATGACAGGGGCAAAATTTGCAGTTGGAGATATTTATCTCGGACGAGTGAAGAAAATAATGCCCAGCCTTAACGCTGCATTCATTGACGTAGGATACGAAAAAGATGCTTTTTTGCATTACCTCGATATGGGCCCCCAGTTTTCAACTCTGAATAAGTTTTTGAAAATTGCCACATCGAAAAACAACAAAATCACCTCCATTTCTAAAATACAGTCGGAACCTGATATTGATAAGGAGGGAAAAATCACAGATATTCTAAAAGTTGGGCAAAATATCCTTGTTCAGGTTGCCAAAGAACCAATCTCGACCAAGGGCCCACGATTGACTTCTGAATTGTCGATTGCCGGACGAAACATGGTGCTGATGCCTTTTAGCGAAAAGGTAAGTATTTCGCAAAAGATAGCTTCAAACGAAGAAAAGAACAGACTGAAAAAGCTTATACAAAGCATTAAACCAAAAAAATACGGTGTTATTGTTCGCACTGCCGCCGAAGAAAAGCGAGTGGCCGAACTCGATCAGGAGTTGAATAGATTGGTAGCCAAGTTTGAAACAACATTTCAGTCATTAAAGAAAGTGAATCCTCCGGCACTTATTGTCGGCGAACTTGGACGAACTACCGCTTTATTGAGGGATATTTATCATCCCGATTTTAACAGTATCATTGTAAACGATGCTACTGTTTGCGAAGAAATTACTGAATATCTGGAGTCAATTGCTCCTGAAAAGAAAAAAATCGTAAAACTCTACAAAGGTAA
The DNA here is from genome assembly GCA_937915865.1 of uncultured Prolixibacteraceae bacterium. Lineage (GTDB taxonomy): Bacteria > Bacteroidota > Bacteroidia > Bacteroidales > Prolixibacteraceae > Aquipluma. The sequence continues at coordinate 1,487 of CALGIG010000116.1, forward strand.
CCAAACGATTTTTGAACATTTTGGAGTTGATAAGCAATTAAAAGCATCTTTTGGGAAAACAGTATCCTTTAAGAATGGAGCGTATCTGATCATTGAGCACACTGAAGCTTTTCATGTGATTGATGTAAACAGTGGAAACAGATCGAAAGCCGGAATTGACCAGGAAACCAATGCCCTGGAAGTAAACCTGGCTGCTGCTGATGAAATCGCCCGCCAACTGCGGTTGCGCGATATGGGCGGTATTATTGTTGTTGATTTTATTGATATGCACCAAGCCGAAAACCGTCATAAAGTTTATGAGCGGATGAAAGCGGCAATGGAATCAGATCGCACCAAACACAACATTTTGCCTTTGAGCAAATTTTGTTTGTTGCAAATTACCCGGCAACGTGTTCGTCCTGAAGAACATGTTGAAACTGCTGAAGTTTGCCCAACGTGTAAAGGCACCGGAAAAGTAGCACCAACCATTTTGTTGGTAGATGAAATTGAGAGCAAAGTAAAATATATTTTTAAAGAGCTAAATAAGAATAAGATGACAATAAAAGCACATTCTTATTTGGCAGCTTACTTAACTAAAGGGCTTTGGTCTTTAAAAAATAAATGGGCTTTCAAATACTTTAAAAAAATTAAAGTCGAAGAAATTAGTTCGTACTCACTTACTGAGTTCCATTTCTTTGACGAAAATCAGGAAGAGATTATTTTTTAATCTCAGGAAAATCCCGGTACTATTCTGCCGGGATTTTTTATTTCATAAAAAATCAGAAGATATGTTTGAATTGTCGTTTGCGAAAGTATACAGAATATTTATATTTGCGACCGTAAATGGAGAGCTGCCGGAGTGGTCGATCGGGGCAGACTCGAAATCTGTTGTACCCTTCGGGGTACCGGGGGTTCGAATCCCTCGCTCTCCGCAAATTATTCTTACAACCAGTAACTTAGTGATAATGCACACAATTTTGCATCCATGGATGTAAAATTGTGTGTTTTTATTTTCTAATTTTCTTTATTTTGACGATTTTTCATTACTCATAACTTAGTCCAAAACAGCACTATAACCAGTTTGCTTGTGTTGTTTTCCATTGTTTTTAATTACTTTCAACTTTCTCCAATTACTTTTTATATTTTGTAATTATAGTTTTGGGCAATTGCTTCATTTGCTTTCATTGTTGTCCGGTAAATCAAAAAGTTTATCCGCTACGCGGAAAATTCTCCATAGGAGATTCAGTATTGTAGTAAAAACAAGCCCTAAGTGCCTTTTACCTCGTAGAGGTTAAACCCAATAAGCGTTTTAAGCAGATGGACAAATTTTAACCGGATACCAATGATTTGCTTTATTTAGTTTAGTGTTCCATCGGTTGAGATAATTCCAGTATTTCCTGTCCCCAGGTATCAAGATCAATCGATAACTCTCCGTTTTGCAATTGTGATCCTGAAAAAATACCCAGGTCTTTATCCCCAAAAATTCGTTTAACCTTATATTGTTGTTTATTGTTTACCCAGGGAATGTTTATCTTCTGAAAATTACTTCCGGAACTTCCCCGAAGAACAATCACAGCTCCATAACCTTCAGCATTTAATTTGCCCCACCAATGCCATCCTTCGTCGGTTGGCGCCGGAACGCCACTGTATTGGAAGTGAGAATAAATGTTATACTTTTGATTTAAAGCTTCAATAATTGTGAAACGATTGTGGTATTGCTCAATACACGTGTTCGTAAGGGAGTTTAAATCGCCAGAGAATGATAACGGTGCGCCCATCAACCAGCTACATATCTGCCGATCAATAATTTGTGGGGTTAGACTGCCTTTTACATTCGTCGTTACTGCCCCAAATACTTCAATACGTTCCAGCGGTAAACCCCGGTGCGCGTACCACAAACTTCGGGCTCTAAAGGCTCCTTGTCGTAATTTCTGGATCAGGCTATCGGGTTTATATTTCCATTCAGCTGATACCAACTTACTACGGTTACCTGCTCCCCAGTATTCATTTGGCGCCGAATGATAGGAATCGACATGTTTTAATACAGCAATATCAGCTTCCGGGCCAGGTGTTTCCCAATAAATTTCGTGCGACAACTGAAGCCAAACATCAGGCGCCTGGCGATGAATCTCGTCCTGAGTAGCAAGTAATCCCCTTAAGCCACGGAGGTGCGATTCTTTTAATGTCCGGCTTTCGTGTCCGCGAGCTATGTCGCCATAGCATACATTGCTCAAATCCTGCTTGAAATAATTGGCATTGTAGGTTTTATGAAGTGTAAGGATGTCATTTACATATTTTGATCTCGACTGTTCGAAGCAGAAGCTAAGTCCTAATCCACCATCACGTTTGATTAAAGGTAGGCTAAATAAAGTTGGTTTATTGTCTGGAATTTCTGTTAACTTCTCGCTAATGAAATCAGAATACCAAAGCCCGGTTTCCATTTTTTTAGTGCTAATGTATTGGCTTAAAGTCTGCAGATCGTTGAAGTTCTTGGGATTTGGCCTGGGCATAGTTACAGCCCAACCACCATTGGGGCCAGTATCAGCCCATCCTGCGTCCAACTGGAAACATTTAAATCCCATCCGGGCGGCAATTTCCGATGCAATGTGCATATTTTCATCGTTAATATTTGCTGAATAATTTGTCCAGGAACAAAATAAAGGAGTGATGCTTTTTTTATCAGATGGTTTGAATAATATTTTTTGTTTCATAAAGGTCTGAAAATCACTTTCTACACACCTGTCAAGACCTGTAGAAACTGAAGATATGGTTGGAAAACTTTTTCCATTGAAGGCATAAATAAAATCAGGTTCTGATTCGAAAAATTCGTTGGGGCCAAGTACCCACTCAAAAAAATCAGGATTATAACTAACCGTTCCATCTATTGATAAATGACGCAGTTTGGAAGGTATTTCGCTCGCTAGAATAAGTCCGATTGTGGCCGCTGAATCGCTGAATGCTACAATACTGGGGTCGATTCCCCTTGAATTTGGAGTTAATAATGTACTCTTGTTGTACTTTTCCCCCAATCCCAGGTTTTCCTGAGTTAGATTGGAAATTTTAATCCATCGATTCCCTTGATTTCGAATTTTTACCCACTTACGAATAACCGGAAATCCGTAGTAAATTTCATAATTAATATCCAAAGCTATTTCAGGATAAGTTTTATTCGGGTATAGAGTGATAATTAATCGTTTACTTTTGGCTGATGGTTCAGTTATTTGAATTGTATTATTGCCGAGATAACCAGATAATAACGTTGTAGATACGGTTACCGAATCGGTCCACTCTACTTGTTGTGAAATTGTATTCTTTTGCTTTTTTATTGCCAGTGCATCGGTTTGGTTCTTTACTGCATTACTCTGTTCAATTCCGCCCAAAGTTGAATAACCAATACCTTGTGGTTCTTCATTGGGCGTAGCTTTCCATAGAACAAAATTTAACTCTTTCTCTTGATTTCCAGTTAATTTATTACCGTCGACCCATGTACCAGAGGATATTTTCCCATCCAATAAATTTATATTCTTTACTAAGATTCCTGCATGAATTTCAATAGTTCCTTTATTTTTTACAATTGTCCATTCTTTTTGCTCTGAGTTCGTTGCCAAACAAACTATATGTAAAATGACTAAAATTACAGTAGAACAGACTTTTATATGGGTTTTCATTTATTCCAATTTTTTAATGGTAAAATTTCTTTGTTAACCGGAGCAGAAGCTTGTTCCGGAATTAGCAAAACAGTAAGTGAAGCTTTTGTGTTGGCCGGAACATTAACTTCGAACCCCACCAAAGTAGTGCCCGGATTTGGTGCATCATAATCATTTGCTGAGGTAGTTGTCCATGTTTTCATGATTACATGTTCTGGTTCCTGAACCTTTATGAGGAGCTTTTTCCCATTTTTTGTTAGTTCAGCCGTTCCGTCACTTTTTAATTTTACATCCGTGGAAGTGAGGAGAGTCCATCGAACTAAAGCATCTTTTCCCGAAGCAGTCAATTCATCGCGAACTAATACATATTTTTGATTGATTATTGCGATTCCCCTCATTACTTGATCCAGTTGTCCTTTATAAATTTCTGACAAGTCAAAAGTTGCATTCATAAAATTTTTCGAGTCTGATGAATTTATTAATGGCGCATAACCATCAACTAATTGCAGCTCGTTATTGATTGTGAGAGTATTATGTACAAAGTTGTTGTAACGGAATACTCGCCATCGTTGAGAATTTTGTTTACTATTCCATAGATCAACACCTTGCGATTCCAGAGAATTATAGTTCTGCGGGCCAAAATCCATGGCCCACCTAATCCCTTCGGCATCCATTACAAACGAACCTGCATCCATGTGCGAATGTCCTGCCTGACAAGTTCCACCTTTAATTCCAACAAAAATTGCATTCGGATCGGTCCAGGAGGTTCGCATTAGTGCCACCGGATTTTTACCTTTTCCAACCCACATCTTCGTTTGGGGTTCAGTCACCGCGTTCAAATCTATCCCTGAAGACCAGATCAACAGGAAAGGCAGTAATTTACTTCTCGCTTTTAATTCAGGTTCAATGTATTTTTTTTCTGTCCAGAGTAAAGAATAGTCATTCACTCTTTTAGCCAACCAAAACATAGCTGGATGAGATTCAACTTCAGAACCACAATCAGAATAATTAAAAGGAATACCTGAAGTTCCCAGCATATTACTCAAATAACCCGGAGTTTTAAGAAACCCTTTGTTTCCTAATAATCCAAAGTCGGTATTAAAAACCTTCTCAACGGCACTCAAGAATAAAATATTGAAAGTAGTTCCATAACCCCAATAGCCATATCCTTCATTATAGGCTCCGTCGGGATTATATTCGTTCATTGGCAGTGCTATAGTCTTAATTGCTCTGTCAATGATCAGTTCAGATAATTTTTTGTCGGTTTCATTTATGGCCAATGCGCCGTAAGTCATCCCGGCATTACAAACCTGGTTCCAGTTGTTTGAACGACCGAGCCAACCATTATAGTTATTGTTTAATGATTGTTTTAAACCTTTTTCAACTATGGCATCGCGGATAGCTTTCCGTGAATTTACGGACAATTTATCGTAAAGCCAGTCATATCCTATCGATAATGCCATTGTAAATTCAGCAACATCCAGAAAATGATCTGGATTCCAGTCGGTAAACGATGCCACTTCCAACATTTCTTTTTCGGCCCTTTTAAAATATTTATCATCATGTGTCATTCTCCACGAATACGAGAGGTAGCCTATTCTTCTCAGGCACTCGCGGGCTTCGCCCAGGAGCCGTTTACCAACAAGTACATGTTTTACTGGCTTTTGCTGAAGTATAGAGTCGCTCCATTCTATAATGGTTTGGTGTACTTTATTCCATATTTCGTTCGATGCTATTGTTTTTCGGATTGTTGCCTCTTCTCCCGTTAGAAATAATATTCGGGGATGATCAGGTAATGCCTGGGACATGCCTGGGCTAAATGATTGCGCAAAACTTCGTGTAATTAATATGCTGATGAGTATTAAAGAAAATAATCGTTTCTGCATAAATCTTTTACTGCAAAATGTTGTTATCATACGCAATTAAAATTTTGTTTATGTAAGGGTTTACCTAAGTTTGATGTAATTATATGTGAAATTATTGAGGATTATATCGCCATACCTCTGAATGCATGGTGTATAAACATGGCTTTTTACCATCAAATACCAGTATTGGGCTGGAATGGTTACCTTTGGTAATTGGATTTCCAGGGAATTTTGTCCAATGAATTAAATCGTATGACATGGCTACATTGGATGACCAGAAAACCGGAGAAGATGGATGTTGCCAATCGAGCCGGTCGGTTGCATGATAGTAGATGTAAAACCTGCCATTGAACTTAACTACCTGGTTGGCCGCTATAGCTCCTGTGTCGTATTTGTCTGGCCCTGTTTTAATTACAGGATCATCCTGAATGTTTTTCCACGTTCCTTTATTGGTTGATGTTGCTACCCAGATTCCCATATCATTACGCTCATAAAAAAGATACCATTTACCATTTTCGATCCAGACAGTAGGAGTTCCGTAAGGACCAGGTATAGTATCACCTTTCGTACTTTGAATAATCAAATCACCTTGTTCTTCCCAATGAATTCCGTCGGGCGACGAGAGCCAATGCGCTACGTCTTTCTCTCCTTCAGCATACATGTAATAAGTGCCTTCATTTTTAATAACAAACATATCTTCGGTCCATTTCTTCCTGAAAACAGGATTATATGGATATTTTTCCCAATGAATTCCGTCGGATGATGTGGCGTATCCCAGAAATCGTTCTTTGGCTAATTGGTCATTGTACCCCGTATACCACATTTTGTATTGGCCATCTTCGAATAAAATAAATCCACGTTCACGAATTTTTTTATCCCAGGATTCAGACCCAGTGCCTATAAAAACAGGATTGTTTTTGATTGGAGTAAATGAAACCATTTCAGATGGAAATTCTTCATTTACTTTGTTTTGAGATGGTTTTGGCTTGTTCCCGCAACTCATTATAGCAATTAATAAAATCAGCAGGAAAGGATATGCAAATTGTTTCATGTTTGTTAGTTAATTTTGTGTTAGTAGTGTTTTGTAAATCTGTATATGATTATAAAAACAGTTGCTTATTTATTGAAAGAGCTACTATTTTCCTATTCCAAAATAGAATCTGTTCAGTTACTTATGTATGGTCCATGGATAGATTTTATTCTGAAATTTTCTTCCGAATCATCCAAAATATAAACCATATAAGTTTCGCCGCCCGGATTAACCCGGATAACAATATGTCCTTGCTGGCTTTTTAATGAATTTAAACGTGGCCCGATAACAACTTTCGTTTCATCCATAATATTGGTCGCAAAAATATCGCGTGGACCAGGATAAGTGGCTGTCGACAACATTCTGCTCAAAACACCGTTGTCGGGTTGGCTGGGCGACCAGGTTTGAAGTACAATGATACGTGGGCGAACTGCTTGCAAAAACAAAGTACCCATTGCATCGAGATAAGCATGGTGATTAGCTTCGCAAACCTCGACCGGGCCTGTAACTAGTCCAACCGGAGTTTCAATATCTTGCCATGTTCCCTGTGTTCCGGTGGTTAAATCTCCACCATTGAAATAGTCAAATTTCCCGTATGATATTCTGATTGCGATACTACATTTGTTCTCGTTGGGATAATCCGATTGAGGTAAATCTTTCATGTTAGGGAAATAATTCCGTTCGTTATTTGCAACTCCCGTCCAAACATGTCCATTGCATGACAGGTTCCGTATTTCGAAGTTGGGATATTTTTTTTGGTTCAGAAGCAAAGTAAATTGATTGTTTACCCCAACTTTGAATTGCTCGGCTTTTAATCCTTTATTTTCAACATTCCATTTTACAAACCGGATGTAATTTTTCACATATTCTTCAGTCAGCGGAGCCGGGAAATTATAATCGGGCCAGCCACGATCGACCAGTTTTCCAACCGGAATGTTTTCGGCCACTTCGGTAATCCCGGTTAAAGCATAATTTCCTTCCTTTCTGGTTTTTAATCCAGGGTAGAGTTCTCCGATATGGTCATCATGGAAATGGGTTAGCAACACGTAGTCGAGTTTTGGTGCCGATGGGTTTGGTGAGTAGTGTTGTATATACCGTGCAATCCATTCGCCGGGGTTGCGGCTTCCATTGGGCTTAGCATCAGTTACCCGCGGTTTGGCTTGGGCGGTAGCTCCTGCATCAACCAACATTGTTGTACCGTCGGGCAAAATTAAAAATACAGACTCGCCCTTACCTGTATTAATATGATGAATATCGAGGTAGCCTTCTTTCCAGGCTGGAAGAGTATTCCCTACCTGGGCACTAACCTGAAGATACATGGCTAAAAACATGTAAATCAGTAAAAATTTTATTGTGTTAGTTCTCTGTAGCATTTAAATGATTAGTTGTTTTTTTGATGGTTTAATTTGGAAATAACAGGCAATAGTTGAGAACTTCCTTCTAAAATTTCATCTTCATTTGTCCGGGTAATATTTGCAGTTTCGTAAAAAACATATCCATTCAGGTCATCGTGTTCATTTACGATTTTGATTTCTTCTTCAGTAGTATCGAATGGCCCTGTGAAGGTCATGCCGTGAAAATCGCCCTGGAGGTAGGTAGGTTTGTTAGCTATTTGGGCCACCGAGCTGTACTTGTCGAGTGCTTTTGAAAAATTCCAGGGCCTGAATCCATAAATTCCGCGAATTTCCAGTTCATCAGCAATTTCCTTTATCCAGGTTTCCCATTGCCATTCAAAGTTGTATGGCAGAGAACTTGGTTTACCTCGATCGTCGGGTTGGATCAGTTCTGTTTCGAGATGTATTGTGAGCGATTTTCCATAGCTTTTAACAAGCTTTTGTGCTTCGCGCATAAATTGAGTGTAAGCATTACCGTTAATTTTACTAATGCTTACAAAGTCAGTTTTTCCCTTCGCCTCTTTTAAAACAAGTTCGTTAAATCCATACGCCCAGCTTTCCGGCGAATTGGTATGGTTTGCTATTCGAATGTTGATTCCGTCGACACCTCTGTCGAGGCAGAACCGGATCATATTAAGCCAGTACTCGCGAACCTCAGGATAAATTGGATGAAGCTGTCCCACAAGGTACTCTGGTTTTCCACAGGCGGCAGCAACATAACCTGCCTGGTCTAATGTATACTGGTCGGACAGGTTATAGTCGCCAAACTCATAAAAGTCGCGATAATGCTCTTCCATTTTTTGTCTATCGCTTAATTCGGCCTGAACTTCTGGCGACTGAAGGTAAGGAACGATTTTCTGAAATAATTTTGATTGATAAAAATGGTTGTGTTCTTCGAGTTTTACGGGACCTGAACTTAATGTATGAGGAAGTGTATTTCCATCAGTTCCAATTAGTTCAATAATATTTCCTTTTTCATTGCTGAAATCTCCTTTTCCGTCGGTAAGTGAACAACGTACCAGAAAATAAGTGTGCCCTTCAGGAATTTTTAAATTTTCGAGATGAAGAACCCTGCATTGTTTCCAATAAGGAAAACGAAACCGTTTTTCGATGGTTTCACGAAACGAAACCGGTCCGTTGTAAGGCTCAAACTTATTGTTGGTAGCGCTGGTGAAAATAGAAAGGTATTCGGGTTTCACCCGAGTAGGGCGATCATCGCTTTTTACCAGGCAAATGGCTGAAACCGGAGCAGTACATTCAAACGTACCTGATTTTCTTTTCAGACTTAGTGCCGGGTTTGATGCTTCGAAACGCCTCATCCTGGGAAAAATGCCCCGCAGATCGCGGTAGGCACCAAGAGAAGCTTCACACATCATTGTGCCAGGTAATACCAGGCCAAAAGCGCCACCTTCCCAAGGTTTTATTTCTGCAAAAAACTCTAATCCGTTATTATGAGCTGCTTTAATGGCTTCTTCCAGTAAATCAAACCCATGCGGATAGTTTTCATACAACGACCACATAGTATCCACAATCCACTGATGACGGGTAACATCGGCAGATGCCAGGTACCGATGTAAATCATCCAGTTGCTTACGATCCATGAAACACTTATGATTTTCATAATACGCTGTATTTCTGGCTTCCGGAATCCCATACCGGTTGCCCCGATCGTTGATGACCACATTATCAATAAAGTCGGTAGTTGCAAAAAGTTCTTTAGCTTTCAATCCACGGCTTTTTTTGTTTATAGGCTCAATTCCTTTAAATGCTCCTAGCGAGCTGTTTAAAGTAACGGCTCCAATCCCTGATAAAGTAGTCGTTACAAATGAACGTCTGGTGAATTTAGTATTCATTTTGGGCAGGCATTAGTGTTGTAAAGACCCAGGCAAAATGATGTGTTTCGTAACACAGCGGTTGATACGGAGCTACGTATTTGGCGTAATTCGGATCATGATAAATGCCAACCATTGCATCAATTAAATTGGCTGGCCAGAAGGCATGGCGCGTTTTTAAGTTCAAATCAGAAAACTTACTGTCAGGACTACCATGAACCGGATTTTCAAACCATTTCCATTCATTGGGATGTTGGTTGTAGTAAAGAAGATAATCGATTGCTGTTTTTAAGGAACGACCATTCTGTTGCAATGTAAAAAGGTTTTCACCCGTTGCATTAAAAGCAATCCAGGCCATTGCTGTCATTGGCGCCAGTGAAAAATAGGTGTACCATATTCCATTGGCCCCACGTCGGGTTTCTTCGGGCATGTGTCCATCAACGTCAATTTTATTGAAAATATCTGATTTGAAAAGCCGGATATTTTCATTCAAGTCTGTTGTATCATCCAAATAGTAATCGGCCAGAGAAGAGCCAAATCGTCCCCAGTCGGCCCAATTATTTTTCTTTGTACGAATCTCGTTGGTTGCTTTGCGAAAAACTGTTGTTATCCATTCACTAAATAGTTGTTTATCTGACTTTTTCCAGCCCTGATAATTTTTCATCAGCTCTGCTGCCATTACCATAGCAGTTCCGGTGTAACTCATCACCAACTGCCCATCACTCTCCGAATAGCTTTTATTAATCAAACTCCATGCATTAATGAAATACAATGCACGTTTAGCGTATTTCTTTTCTCCGCTGAGTTGCCAGGCTAATGCACAGGTATAGGCATTAAAGGCATCTGAGGAAAGGCTTTTGGAATTACGAACATGCTCCTCTGGCTTCTTATAGTAACCTGGAACACTAAAATCAACCAATGCGTGATGAGTACATACCAAAGCAGAATCCGCAATCATTAAAAGTTGCTGATAAGCAGACCAATATGGTTCTTGATGATGCTTTAGTTGTGTTTTTACGAACTCGATCTGTCGAAACGGATGCATTCCTCCCGGATGGTTAAAAGCTCTGGCAGGAAGGGCTGATACAGCTAAAAAAATGACGAAAAGGAAAATTCGATAATTTTTCACGACATTGTATTTTAGAAATGATCATTCTATTCTTTTCCCCAATTCGTGTTAGGTTTGGATCCCATTTCAAAGACCAATTTCCCGCCTTTCACAATTTCTTCATGAGAAATCCACGAATGATTGTATGGTTTACCGTTTAATGAGGCCGATTGGATGTAATAATTTGTTTTACTGAGTTTATTTGCTTGGATAACAAACGATTTTCCTGGATAAATTTTAGTATCCAGGTGTATGTTTATTTCATCAAAAATTGGTGAAGTTAACTGATATACAGGATTCCCGGGACAAACCTGGTAAAGCCCCATGGCGGCCATAGCATACCATGACGACATGCAACCATAATCATCATCCATTTCTTCAAGGTATCCGTCGGGAGTAGTTTTGTAAACCTTGTCGTTAATTGGTTTAGGGAAAAAGTTATGCGTACCGTAAAGTTGAACAATAGGTTCGGTCAGGATTTTGTGTGCCCATTCTTGCGAAATCCATGGTTTTTCTGCCATGTTGAATAAAAATGGGGCTTGCAAATCAATTTGGTTTCCAGCGGTATACAGATTGTGGTTGAAAAAATATTCCAATTCTTTTGCAAACAATTCTTTTCCTCCAAATAGTTCAATCAACGAAGGCATGTCGTGCAAAATATTCCAGCGATACTGCCATTTAGTTCCTTCATAGGTGTATTTTTCCCTGTTTACGGTAGGATCTTCAGGAAAGTCGAGCCATGTTTTATCGGCAGCGCGGGCACGGAAATACTTGATTGATGGGTCCCATGTATTTCTCCAGTATTCTGACCGGCGCATCAAATAATCATAGTCGTCATTGTATCCGAGCGATTTTGCAATTTGAGCAACACACCAATTGTCCCAGCAGTATTCTCCGGTCTGGTCGGGACGTGCCGGAATAAAACCAATTGAATCATACTTTTCGGGCATTTGTATCAGTGTTTCTTTTTTCAGGAATGGATAAACCTTTTTCATATCGAGATCGGTTAATCCTTTGAAGTATGCGTCAGTCACTACCATCAACTGGTGTTCGTTTCGGCAGTTTCCGTAAGGTTCGTAGCCATTCTTCCCTCGATAACTAAATCCCGAACCATGTGGTTTATGATCAGAATTAGGGAATGGAGCGCAATTGTCGGCTTGCTCGTAAATATCTCTTAATGATTTAACTATGTCGCGATAAGCATCGGGGACAAAAAGACTGTACAATGGATATTTGGTCCTGAACGAATCCCAGAATGCATAATCGAAATAATGCTTATATCCGTCGGCATGATGGACCTTTTGATCCAACCCCGGGTAATTCCCATTCACATCGCTAATGACAGTAGGTAAGAAACAGGCATGGAACAGAGCGGTATAAAAAATTGTTTTGTATTCTTCGTTTCCTTTTACTTCCAGTTTGGACAGTCGTTGGTTCCACTGATCAGCAGCAAGTTGCTTCATTTGGTCAAAACTAATTGATGCACATTCGGTTTTGAAATTTTCTTTTGCAGCTTCCTGGCTGATTAACGAAAGACCAATTTTTACCTGTAAAGGTTTTCCGTTAAGATCACCGAAGTCGCAAATAAAACCTCCGTTATTCGTCATCTCAAGTTCAGGCTGATTCCTTATCGTCTTATCATCCCAGGTTTGGGTTCGTTTAACCGGACTATTAAACTCAACTGTAAAGCGGACACCGGCAAATGTTTGCAACATTCCTTCCAAATGAAACTCATCAGTTTGTTTTACAGAGATACCTGATGAACGTTCAAGGCTTCCTTCGTTGATATACAGTTTCGCCGACTTCCCTTTCGGAAAGGTATAGCGGTGAATGCCTGAATGAGGCTGAGCAGTAAGTTCTACTAAGATATTATCTTCTTTTAAGCGAACGGTGTAATAACCAGCCTGTGCTTTTTCCGATTTTTTATCCATTATAGCCAGTGGATAACGATAAAATGTATCAACCGGCTCATGAGTAAATGGCATGACGGATAAACGGCCTGCCCTATCGCAAATGCGTCCGCCACCCGAACTTCCTTTATGGAAATGGCTAAACCCACGGACAATACTATCGGAAAAATTGTATCCCGAATGTGCATAATCGCCGTCGCCAGTCAAACTGCTCGGATAAGTATCGGCGCCCAGTTTAACCATTCCGAAAGGTACGGTGGCCGAGGGGTCCCATTGTCCGTGGTCACCTTCCGAACAAATAAACGGATCGACATAATCAACAGGGCGCTTCACCCTGCTGGTGCATGAGCTTATAACCCAGAGAAGTGATAAAATACTAATTAATAATTTGGTTTTCAGAACTATATTCATCTTTATAAATTTTTGTTTTACGTCATAAAATCTGTATATCAATATGATCAATTTTTCAAAGTACACGACAAAATGGAATAGCCTTTATATATTTTGGGTTTGTTTTACCTAAGGCGAGATGGCTATTTCATAATTTCTTTTTTGGGAGGGGTGGAGTTAAATTGTTCAAGCAACTCGCCAATCTGCTGTCGGTGTCTACTTAAAATTTCAGGGTTTTTAGTGTAATTCATATTGTTAATGAACACTTCCTTCCCATAATTCAAAAGTTGTTTTGCTTTATATACCAATTGTTTTTGCTCTGGTCGTGCATCCTTTATGTAATTTTCGAGCATGGCAAGGTAATCATAATCATCAATTCCTTCGCGAAGAATTTCTAATCGAAGTGAAGGCACTGGTCCGGTCAGATATTTTGTTTTATCATTATTTGGATCGCGGGTTGGGGGATAGAAAAACATACCATCACCATTGCCAAATTCAGCGGCAGCGCCATACGGAGTTCCATGTCCGTCCATGTAAGTCATAGGGTCTTCCCATGTGTTTTGCAATACTCCTGGCGGAGAGCAACCGTCTGCATTCCATGAGTTCGAATTCCAGACCAATATACCTGAAAGATGATAACGATATGAAATCCATAACCATATTCGTAAATTAATAGCATCTGAATCTATAAACAGGTTTACATGTGGCGCTTTGGGCCAGGTCATCAGGTACGACCACATTTTTCGTCCGCGGTCAATCCAGTCTTTTGATTTTTCCGGGTTAAACTTTGCCAGCACCGGGCAACCTATTTCTGTTACATCCATAATTTCTGGACCCGGATTATTTTCGGTGATAAACCGGGTTAATTTTGGGGCAGCTTCATGAATGGTATTCATGCCTTCCCTCACAAAAGCGTAATCACTATGTTTGGGTTCATCTATCCAATAAATATATTCTTTACCAAGCCAGCCGTTTGATTCCAAATGGTCCTGAAAACCTTTCAGGTAAAGCCCGATTAGTTTTTTATATTCATCTGTTCCATTAATAAACCCTCCGTACCACCCGGTTTTTCTCCCCACAAAAGGTCCTGGCCTTAATTGTGGTACTTTTACTCTAAATCCGGTAAAACCATATTCGTCCAGGTATTTTCTGGCAGCTATATCAAATTCAGAAAAATCGAGTTTAATGTCTAATGCCTGTATATCTTGTTCAAAATTACCGTGCGGTAAAAGGTTTTCGTTACTATTTTCGCCAGTAAATTCAAGGTTATCAAACCAAATTGTTCCTTTATCTCCACCATGTTCGTCGGGGATTACAGGATATAATTGAATACTGATATATTTAGCTTCCTTAGGTAGAGGCCTGGAGAAAACCAGACCATCATGTAAAAGAGGATTAACAGGATCAAGGAACAAACTATCTTTTTGCCAATGGGTACTTCCTGTCCCGATTTTTCCCTGAAGGTGCCATGGTATTGGTTTCTTTTCATCTGTATAACTTTTTACGGTTACGCAATACTGTTGTTTTTCATTTAGTGTTTTGACATGCCATTTTAACCAATACGAGTTTTCAGGATTTATTTGAATCAATTCGGGGCAAGTTCCCGCCACATTCCCATTTTCGCGGTTGTCTGTTATCTGATACGAATACTTTCCTTCAAAAACAGTGTCTGGATCAAAAGTTCCACCATTCCACCAGGCCCCGGTTACGGTTTCTTTTATGGGATAAAGATCAAAAAACTGTTGAGGCGATATTCGATATGTTCTGAAACATTGATAATACTGGTCAAGTACTTGCTTTAATTCAATATCGTTATCAAGCTTATGGTACTCTTTTATTAACCCGGAGTATAGGCCGAAAGCCGAGCGTATGGCAGGTACATCGGGTAACGAAAAATTCCAAACCTGTAGTTTCACAGGTACTGCAATAATTCCTGATCCCGAAGTTATTTGTATTTGTGCAGAATATACTCCAGAAAGAGTTTCCTTAGGTACTTTTACTGAAAATAGCATTACTTGATTAAAACCGGCATCTGCTCTAAAGGGGCCTATGTACAAAGGAAGCGGATCAGGGTACCATCCAGCTCTGTGCTGAGGTCCCGAAGGTTTTGTTACATGGACATATTCAACATTTCTGATCGTAATGTTGTTTGCTGAAATTATATTTCCCTTTAGATTGGCGAAGTCGCTAACTGAAATCGTAATGTTTTCAATCGTTTCAGATGGTGAGATTACAAGTTGGAAACTTTCGTTTTCGTTTTTAGCTGATTGAATGAAGATTTCCCCTTTTTTTTCAGGAACCTGCTCATCACGCATTATTTTGTAGGTACTACCAGTCCACCATATTTTACAACGAGCATCGGTATGAACTAAAAGTCCACCGGCATTTAATTCTGAAAAAGCTAAAGCCAATATCAGTAAAATTAAAAGGAAGGATTTTTTTTTCTTCATTTTCCTTGGCTGTTTATAGTTTAGGCTTATACCGAAAATAGAGAAGGTATTTTAGCAATGAATCCTTAAGGTTCAAGGCGCTTACTTTACTTACTCTTTGTAGGTTTTATTACCAAAAGGTTAAAATTCATCATCTTGTCTCTTGCCGAACCTATCCAGATGTTAAGTGTTGGGCGTCTGAGATACTTAAAATATTGCACTTCAAAAGTGTGGTTGCCCTTTTCCAAAGCAACGAAGTTTTCTTTCTTAATTTCGTAATGGATACCGTCGTTGTTAATCAATTCGTGTCCATCGATAAGCAGTTTACTACCATCAAATGATTCAAGTAAAAGCCGGTAGACGTTTTTGTCTGGAATAGAAAAACTTCCGGTGAAACGAACTGCAAAATGATCTTTAGCCTTTGGCTGAACAGACTGAAGACTGACAGAATCCAAAGCAAAGGTCTTTAATGGTTTTATTTCATTAAAGTCGGGCAGAGCAGTCCAGTTTCCTTCATAATAATCAGCTTTCACCTGTTTCAATGTTTTTTTTACTTCAGGGAATACAGGTAGCTTTTCAAACTTTTTCTCTACCAACCGGCTTTTTACGTCGTTATCCTGGATACAGGCCGAAATCGTTGTAGTTTCGTTTAAATGAAGTTTAACAGATTTGTTGCTGGTTGTTTTTGCATCTATTTCGTTAAGCTGATATGAAATTGTCCCTTTTCCATTCAAATTCTTTATTGTAACTGAGATTGTATCTGTAAAATACTGTTTTTCATCAGCGATTTGAGGGGCATTTAACTGCTTAAATGTCGGCTCTTTTTCAATTGTCCAATCATCGAAAACATTTCCGTTAATATCTATTGTGCGTCCGTATAATTTATTGTTTGCTATACTGATATACAAAAAATGATTTCCAACGCGGGTACGGGCATCATACCATGCTTTATTAGCAGCAAATCCTGAGTATTCGTCGTTTCCTCCACCGGTAGTGATGTAAGTAACACCCCTTGCCAAGTCTACTTTGTCCGAAAAAAGAGGCCATGTACGTTCATATAAATGGATATGGCCATTCAATTCCAGATCAACGCCATACGTTTCGTACAATTTTTTGAGATGAATCTCGTTTGGGTCGCCATTTAAAGCTTGTTGATACCAGGTATTCCCATACGAATTATCGCTTGATGTATAAACCGGCTGATGATGAATTACTATTTTCCACTTTTTGCCTGACGATGCCAATATTTGTTCCAGATCGTTGTACTGTTTGGAGCCCGGAAGAATGTCTTTGTTGGTATCGGTAAAAACAAATAACACATCGCCTTTCTCAATGGTATAAAACCACTCGTTACCAGGTAAACTTACATACTGGTAATAATTTGGATGATTTTGTTCGTGGTTGCCAATGGCAGAATAAAACGGACAAAACCGAAACAAATTTTTAGCTGGTTTAAAAAACTCATCAACCCAATCGGCTTTATCGCGACCGTTTTGAACGAGATCGCCTACATGAATCAAAAAAGACGGATGTTCCTGATATATGAGCTCTGATAATTTTCCCCATATTACCGGTGAATTTTGAGTATCACCAATAACGGCAAAAGAAACCGGCATCTTTGCATAATCTGGAATATAAATTGGGGTTACTGGTCCCTGAAGTGTGTCTCCGCTGGAGTTAAAGGTTAATGCCTGATAAAAGTAATGTTCGTCTATTTTTAACCCAGTGACAGTAACAGTATGAAATGTTCCAGCTATTTTTTCTTCAAACGATTGATTTAAATTGGGTCTCATTGCGTTATATTCAGCAATTCCCAATTTTACAACCCCTTTCCCTGCCATTGTAGTTTCCCATAGAACCTGGAATGAGTTATCGTTAACCTGCTGTAAATAAGGTTCAACTACAAAATTGAAATGAATATCAGCTTGTTGTGCTGATAATAAGAAAGGGCATAAAAATACCAGGTAAAAGCATAATTTTACATACATCTTGATTTGGCTTAGAAAATGAAAAGCCGGTAAATGAATAAGTATCTACCGACCTTTCATTTGTTTATTTGGTTTATTAGTAATGGAATAGGTTAATTTCCATTTTTATTTACATCCCACCAAAGTGGGGTTGTTTCCAGATCGGCACCACCAAGAAGGTCAACAGCTTTTGCAACTTCATCGGGTTGGGTACTTTTTTCGTCAGTAGTAAATGGTAGCCTGGTTACAATTTTACCTGAACCAACCAATACGTTTGCATTTGCCGAGTATTTTTTGGCGTAAATTTTAGGGTAACGCGTACGTCGGTATTCGGCCCAGGCTTCAAAACTTATCGGGAACAAAGCCAACCATTTTTGGGTCATAATCTGCTCATATTGTTGGGTTTTGTCCGATGAAAATTTAACTGGAATATTAGTCAGTGCCGGATCATAATAGGGATAATCATCAGGGGCAACAGGAGTAGAGGTACCATTGATATAGGTGCTAATGTTTGTAGCCGAATAGGAGGTTCCCAGCCATTGTTTGATAGATATTTCTATTCCCTTTTCGTAATACGATTGGGCAGTTCCGCCACCCATGTTCCAACCCTTCCATGCCCCTTCAGCTTTTAGAAAATAGGTTTCCGAAGCGTTCATGATATTGATTGGAGTAATCAGCTGGTTCCCATCTTTAAACCTTAGTCCGGTTAATGAGTATGCCTTGAAATAACTCACCTGAGCTGGTTCAAAGCCGTTGGCCATTCCATGATAACCGCCACCGTTTCCTTGTAATTGGGCAGGAAATGCTGCAGTTATATTAGCCGCTAAAACCGGTGAAAAGAATTCAGTCATACGTGGGTCATTATAACCTTTTAATATACTTTCCATATTGGCGCTCATCACGTCCTGGTAAAACGAATACATACGGGGCAACCCATTACCGCCGCTTGACCATTTGTTCACCGGAACATAGGCATCGTCGCTGTTTAATTCCAGAACGCTACCTTTTGCCGCAGCTTCAGCTTCGGCTTGGGCTTTGGTGGGATCTATATTCGAAATACGCATAGCCAGACGCAGACGAAGCGAATTGGCAAATTTTACCCACTGCGAAACACTACCGTTATAAATCATGTCGCCAGCACCAAATACATTTAAGCTCGAATTCTTGGCTAGCAAGCCGTTTAAGGCATTAACAGCATTTGTCAGATCGGTAAACATCAGGTAATAGACGTCTTTCTGACTTTCATAAGGAATGACATCTTTGCCGCTACCGGCGTATGTATAAGGGACAGGCCCCCATAAGTCGGTCATCCTGTGCAATAAAAATACTTTCCATATTAAGCCAACGTTGTATGCAGCATCGTTAACGCCATTGGCAGATACGTCAAATATAGATTGTAATGCAGGATAGGCACTTGAATAAATTTTATTAAATCCTGTGTTTTGCCATCCTACATTCATTACATTTTCTTCTTGTGCATAAATACCGCAGGCGGTATAACCGCAAAAATGGTTGGCAAGTGTACTCGACATACGGCTGTAGTTATCGGTCGAAAGCCATGTACAGCCCTCCATTTGCGATCTTGAAAACAAACCAGCTAATTGTTTTTCGCCAACAGACATCATTTGTGTTTTATCTGTATTGTATTCTGTAAAGTTATCGGTACAGGAATGAACGATTATAAGGCCTATTACCAAACTTAATACCTTTACGAACTGACTGCTTTTTATATATTTTTTCATATTTATAATCGTGAAATAGTTAATCGGGTTATTACAATGTCAGTTTAATATTAACTCCCAACGTGCGGGTTCCAGGCATGAAAGCACTTTCGGCACCTTGCCCATTGGTCGAATTATCGTAGGTAGTATCTGGATCGAACCATTTACAGCCATTGTAGATATAGAATAGGTTTCGGCCAACTGCAGAAACTTTCAATGCCTTGATCAGAGTGCTTTTTACCGGAATGGAATAACCAATGGCCAATTCGCGCAAACGTGAATTAGTGGCACTGTGGTTAAATGGTTCACCAGATGCATTTTGAGAAATTCGACCACCAACCAATTCACAGTAACTTTGGGCACTTACAGCTTTGGTGTTAACTGTAACTCCATCAGCAAGTACGCCATCAACGACAATGCCGCCTTCACGGCCAACCAACGAGGCTTTGCTTGTACCGCACTCCAACATCATGGCTTCGGTAGCCGACTGGCGTACACCACCGTAGTTGAGGTCGATCAGGAACGACATATTCCAGTTTTTATAGCTTAGGTTGTTCGTAAGGCCACTTTGCCAATCGTAGTTGAAATTGCCAAGGTAAGTGCTTGCTACGCCCCTGGTATCAACAGCTGTATTAATTTTGGGCATACCCAGGGCGTCAACAATAATTTTCCCTTCTGTATTTCGCATAAATCCTGATGTATAAAGTTCTCCATAAGGTCTACCCACGATAACCCAGTTGTCGCCTTCTGCCAGATTGGGTGTGTCGATTTTATAAGCACTTAATTTATCTGTTAAAGCAATAACTTCGTTTACGTTCCGGGTGAAGTTCAGATCAACGTTCCATTCGAAATTGTTAGTTTTTATTGGAGTGCTTTCAATCATGATTTCGACGCCCTTATTCTGGATGTTCCCAGCATTGATCCACCCTGAGCTATACCCAGAGCTGGAAGGAGTAGTTACTTTCATTAACTGATTGTAGGTATTAGTTTTATACCAGGTAAAATCAATTCCCAGACGATTGTTCAGAAACTTTAATTCTGTCCCAGCTTCCCACGATTTTGTTCGTTCAGGGATCAGGTTAACAGGCATTTTGGTAGACGAAGGATAAAAAGTACCAATTGGACCTGTTGCAGCAGAAGAATAGGTATTATAGATATTGGCCCAATTTGCCCCACCGCCAGTCTCTGCATAAGAACCACGTACTTTGGCGAACGAAATTAACTTGGGCAATTTAACCATATCAGAAACAACACCTGTTAATCCAACCGATGGATAAGAATATGAATAGGGGTTGGGTAAGGTAGAATTCCATTCTTTTCGTTCAGTCACATCCAGGAACAAATAGTCGCGGAAACTCAACTGCCCCATTCCATAGAGTGATTGCCTTTGGGTGTGAGACTCTCCGTCTGATGATGTTAGTGATTTGGCATAAGCTAAAGCGAATTTGTTCTCGGCAGTTAGTCCGCCCGAGTCTGCTTTTTGGCTTCTGCCATAAGAATCTGTTAATTCACCTCCTAAATTTACATTTGCCCTAAAATCTTTTGTTAATTTCTTATTGAAAACTAATAAGAAATCGCCAAGAACTGATTTCCCCTTAGAAAAGTTTGTGTAATAATTTCCCAAGGCTGAATTCACATATTGCGTATCCCAATAGGTTTTCTTTTCTTCATCAGAACTTGACGTGTTGAAAGCTCCGCGTAGTTGCAAGTATAACCAACTGGTAAAATCGTACTTTAATGTCAAATAAGTCTTTATGTTATTGCTAGTTGATGGGTTTTCGTAACCAGCCATAGCCCAATACGGGTTGACAACTGCGGTTGATGTGGTATTATCAGCTGTCCTGGTCCAGGTTAGCTGTTTTAATGCAAACGACGAATCATAAAACGAGGCAGCTTTAATGTCGGCAGTACGGATGCTGCGAGGCATTTTTATGGCTTGGAACATAGGGCTGAAAAGGTCGTCACCATTGGTAGGTTTGTCTTTTAAGTGAGAATACAAATAGGTAATTTTGAAATCCAGTTTGAGGTTTTTAATCAATTCGGTGCTTAACCTCAAATTGAAATTGTGACGAGTTATTTTATTGTCTTTCAGTAGACCCTGTGCTGAAGTATTACTATATGAGAAATAAGAAGTTGACTTGTCGTTTCCTGCGCTATATGAAAAACTATTTGTGAAATTATATCCTACATTAAATATGTCTTTCACGTTGTTCTTCTGGGGAGTAAGAGCTACTTGCTTGCCTGTCCAGTCAGTTACAGTCTGACCTGTCATTTTTGGGCCCCAACTTGAGACGTACGACAGTGGGTCGAAGTTACCACCAGTTCCTTGACCATATTCATTCTGGATTTCAGGGTATAAATAAGGAAGGTCAAAATTAGATACCGAGTTTACTTCGATCCTCGGTTCACCCGATTTCCCTTTTTTAGTAGTAACAATGATAGCACCATTTTCGGCAGCTGATCCATAAATTGCAGAAGCAGCAGAACCTTTAAGCACGTTCATGCTTTGAACATCGTCAGGGTTAATGCCTGTCAAACCACCTCCGTCTTGCGAAATCTGAATACCATCAATGATAATTAAGGGCTGATTGTTTCGAGTGACGGATTTATTTCCCCTGATTACAATACGAGGATCGCCGGAAACACCTGTGGTACCTGTTGATGCAACGATTGAAACTCCCGCAACCTTTCCAGCCAATGAATTCCCAAGTGATACATCTTTTATAGTGGTTAATTTATCCATATTAACTTGCTGAGTAGCATAGGTTAAAGTTTTCTTGTTCTTTTCTATGCCCAAGGCTGTCACTACAACTTCGTCAACACCTACCGTTTCTTCCTGTAAAACGATATTAAACGTTGTGTTGTTCCCAATAGCTATTTCCTGCGATTTCATCCCAACAAATGTAAAAATCAGTGTTTTGGCATCGGCGGGTATCGATAGATGGAACTTTCCTTCGGCATCAGTAATCGTTCCGATGGTGGTGCCTTTAAGTGCAATACTTGTCCCTGGTAAGTAATTACCTTTGTTGTCTTTTACGACTCCTGAAATTTCCTTTTTTTGTGGTGGAGTGAAACTGATTTCAATAATTTCGTTGTTCAATGTTGGCGCAATAGTACGGTCTGGCGTAATTATGATTTGTTTGTCAACAATCTGATAATTAGCACCACTGTTTTGGAGGATTGCTTTTAGTACTTTATCGACCGTAGCATTTTCAACTTTTAAGTTGACTTTTTGGTTGAGATCAAGGGCTTCATTTTTGTAAATAAATACAAATTCGCTTTGTGATTCAATCTGGCTGAATACATCCAAAATAGAACTATCGTGTAAATCCAACGATATCTTCTTCGTCTGGGAGTATGTCGAAGCAGAAAGGGACAGTAATCCAAGAAAAAAAGCTACGATAGTTAGTTTCATAACAAACAATAATTTTTTAACGTAACCATTTAGGCCACGTACATCCAAAGATTTTTTCATACTTTTGTACAGGTTAATTTAATTCAACATTAATTTTAATCGCAAAATCCGTGACCGATGAATGGGGCAAACATTCATCGGTTTTTTGCATAAATGCATTCTTTGTTTTTACATTGGTTTTTAATTTTAGCAAATTAATAATTTATAGGTTATTGTTCTTTTATTATATAGTTTCCATCACTTGTTACTTCATATCTTGCCTCAAGCGTTTTCGACAAATAATTCATTGTAGAGGTAATATTATCAGTTAGCACAAGTTTTCCCGATATAAGTGTTGATGGCAGTTTATCTCCTTCTATAGAAATATTCCTATTATAATATTTGCAAACTCGTTGTATTACATTTACCAATGGCTGATCTTTAAACCGAAACAACCCGTCTTTCCATGAAATGTAATCTGCAACATCAACGCTCCTGACTACTGATTCTGATGTAGTTGAAGTGTAAAAACATCCTTGTCCCGGCACCAGTTTGGTAAGCGGGGTATTTTCAATAATTTTGTTTGCATGATAAACCGAAACGCTTCCTTCGACAAGAACAGCTGATGTGACATTTTCATCGGCGTATGCCGATACATTAAAACGAGTCCCCAAAACCTTTATATTTATTTCGTCTGTTTTAACTATAAATGGTTTGTTTTCATCCCTGCTTACGTCAAAGTATCCTTCTCCTATTAAATACACTCCTCGCGTTTTTCCTGAAAATTCTGCAGGAAATACCAGTTTGCTTCCTGAATTGAGAACAACTTGAGTCCCATCGCTTAATGTAATGTTATGTCTGTGTCCGTACGGTACGATTATTTGGTTTATTACTGGCTCTTTTGAATCTTTTACATTCACAAATTTCTCATCTTTCGACCGTTTGTTTCGCACAACAATTTCGCCGCCATTCTTGCTATATTCTATATTCGAATTGTACTCATTAATTTTGTGTGTTGAGCCATCTGATAAAATAAGTACTGCCTCATCTTGTACTTTTGTTTTTTGTTCTGCAAAATCTTTGAGTGGATCTTTCCTTAAGTATTTATAAAACAAGAAAGAACAGCAAATAAAAACCAATAAAACTGCTGCTATTTTAGAGAAAACCAAAACTACAGATTTTCTGAAATCTCTTTTCTTTTTTGCTTCAGAATAGGCTTTGATATTTTGCAAAATCTCGATAACATCATTCTCCGGCATCCTTTTTTGTTCAAGCATGTTTACTTTTATAAATTCAACAGCATTTACGAGCAATTCCTTATCCGCAGGATATTTTTCATTAAGGATATAA
The DNA here is from genome assembly GCA_937915865.1 of uncultured Prolixibacteraceae bacterium. GTDB lineage: Bacteria > Bacteroidota > Bacteroidia > Bacteroidales > Prolixibacteraceae > Aquipluma. Next base: position 25,503 of record CALGIG010000116.1, read on the forward strand.
TATTGATCGGCTGAATCAAGAGTGTCCTTTACAAGCCTGATAAATTCTTCGTCCTGAAGTAAATTGACAAAGTCTATTTCTTTTTCTTTTTTCATGTATTAAAGATGATTGAAATAGTATTTTATAGACAGAAAATTCAATTTATTTCCAATCAAATTTCAAATAGTTGATTGTATTTTAAGTTTTAGGTGAAGATAATGCTGACAATTTACAAGCGATAGCAAAGAGCAGCTATACTGTGTAGGTATAAAAAACAGGATTAATTATTATACTTTGCTTTGCTTGCCGAAATGAAATATCCAAAATATTAGTATATGGTTAATTGCGGATTCTTTTATCTTTTTTAATGATCTGTATATTAATGTTCTGGCAGAAGCTATGTCCACACCTAAAATATCAGCAATCATATCATAACTGAAGTTTTGAGTATATTTCAAAAAAATAGCTTCTCGCTGATAATTGGAGAGAGAGGCCATCGCTGCATCAAGGATTCTACGACGAGCAATTTCTTCTTCAGATTGAACAGTAATTTGTTCTATATTTTCATCATATTTTAACTCGTCTGATCCAATTTTTCGTAGAATATCGCTTCGGTTGCTCTTCGTTCTGAGTTCTTCAAAAAGCTTATTGCGCAGACATTTAAATAAATACATTGAATTAAAATCAGTAATAGAAAGTTTTTTCCCTTTTTCAATTAAATGAATAAAAACTTCCTGAATACAGTCTTTTACTAACTGATCATCCCCATAAATACGTATGCCATAGGAAAATAATTTATGAACATAACGACCATAGAGAATTGATAGCGCATCATAATCTCCTCTTTGAAAGTTATTCCATAACGTTTTTTCATCAATTCCATTCATGATAATGTTCTATGGCTTTGTAACAAAGGTAGTATTTATAAATTAAAATTACATTTCATGAAAATTACATTTTAATTTGGGCTTTAATACAAATTTAATTGCTGAAATTTTTCATATTGAACCGACATTGTTTGTTGAGTTGGTTGATCCCAGATTACGCGATAGAGAGGTGGCGACATATAAGTATTTTATATACAACATTTTAATAGTGAATTTTTCTAATGCGTAGCATTAGACATTTTTAAAATAAAAAACAGCTGTATCCATTGTTTCATAAGGCTTACAGAAGTTTTTCGAATTGAATTATTAACTCCAGTGCGTAATTTGGGTTGATGTAATTCAATTTGTTCTTTTGCTAGCCGTTAATACGGTTTCCAACAAAAAAAGAGAGGCCCATTTCTGGACCTCCCTTGGTTATAACCCCTAAAATTAACCCCTAAAAAAAAGTGCTTTTATAATGTGCGAAGCCATTTTTGGATTTTCTTTCAACCGTCGGGTTGAGTACCCAAACCAGTCTTTCCCATAAGGTACATATACCCTCATCCTATACCCTCGTTTTACAACAGAAGCCCTAAGTTCGGGAGTTACCCCATACAGCATTTGAAACTCGAACTTCGATTTGTCGATATTCATTTCTTTAATCAGCTTAATAGCATGTTCTATTAAGTATTTATCGTGGGTTGCAATACCTACATACATGCCATTTTCGAGTATAAATTTAAGGTCGTCGAGGTAATGGTCCCTGATTTCCTGATATTCTTTATATGCAACATGTTTGGGCTCAACATATATACCCTTGCAAAGCCTGAAATTAAACGGAGCTCCGTTAGCCGGGTAGTTATTCATGTTAACCAAGTCGTTTTTCGTGCGACGAAGATAAGCCTGCATCACTAATCCAACATGTCCGGGAAAACGATGTTTCAGCTTACGGTACATTTCAATTTCCTGGTCAACACATTGCGAGTCTTCCATGTCAATCCTGATGAACGAACCTTTTTCTGCTGCCTTTGCAATGACTTCTTCAATGTTTTTAAAACATATTTCGGGATCGATAAGTAAACCAAACATCGTTGGTTTTACAGAGAAATTGCCAATGATACCTTCAGACGTAAAGCGTTCGATGATTTCAATATATTTCTTTCGGTTTTCGTCAGCTTGTTCTATTGTTGTTATAAACTCACCCAGTAAATCGATCGATACCTCAACACCTTGCGCGTTTAGCTCGCGCGATACTTTTATTCCGTCTTCAATTTTTTCTCCGGCAATATACCGTTTCGAAAATATCCATATCAGTTTTTTTGGCATGTATGGAAGAGCATTTGCCAGTAACTTATTAAGCATTTTGTGTCCTTTACAGTAAAATTTTATGAAATCAAAAATACATTAGGCCAGTCAACCATTTCAATGATGTTTATCACTGTGGAAGTATGATTTTGCGCAGGTTTTCAGAGTTATATTTTAAACATTCAGTCTTCTTAAAAATAATGTAATCAAGTGGTGGATAGTGCCAATAAATTTTTATTTTTGGCAAAGTTTAATGAAAAAAGGTTGCACAACACTGTTAGTGTCGTGAATTATCGTCACAATTTAAATGAAACAGAACGGCAATTGTGCATGTATTGTAAAACAAATTTCTTGAATTTATGAAAAATACGTCTGGAGTATTATTTGCTATTTTATTTGTGGCAGTTGCCGGAATTTATATTATTCACTTTGCCGGAAAAGGTAAGAGTTCCATTTTGAAAAGCGTTTCGGGTGATGGTACCACTTCGGGTTTAAAAATTGCTTATATTAAAATAGATTCATTAGCTGTAAATTATGATTTTGCACAGGAAATGCACGACAATTTTTTGAAACAACAGGAAGCATTTACGAAAGAATACGGAGAAAAACGAAATCGCTTTGAATCTCAGGCTTCTGCTTTTCAGGAAAAAGTACAAAGAGGTGGTTTTCTTACCCAGGATCGTGCTTTGCAGGAACGCGACCGTTTATTAGGCGAGGAACAGCAAATTACAAGACTCGATCAGGAGTTGTCGACTAAATTGGCGCAGATTCAATCGGACAATAATAAACAGTTGCTCGATAGCATTATGAATTACGTTAAAATTTATAACAAGGATAAAAAATACAATTACATTTTCAATTCGGGCGAAATTTTGGTTGGTGACGATGCGCATAATATAACCAAAGAGATTTTAATCGGTTTGAATGCCCGTTATTCCAGAGCAAAATTGAAATAATTTGATCGAACAGCGATATATGAAAATCCGAAGTAATTCGGATTTTTTTGTTTTTGAATCATTAATCTTTTATGTTCGACCTGAATGTTTGCAAATAACTACATCAATAAAAATATCGTTTATCCTCGGTTTATAGAATCGCCAATAAAAGAAGACGTAAGGTTGATTGTAATGGTTCCTTGTTTAAATGAACCTGAAATTATTCAGACGCTTAGCTCATTATGGGCCTGTGATTCTCCGGAATTTGCTTGTGAAGTAATAGTAGTTGTCAATGAATCGGAAACAAGTTCGGATGGGATTAAAACTGCCAATGAAAATACTTACAGACAGTTGCTTGCTTGGAAACAGGCAAACGACCGAAATGGAATGATTTTGCATCCCATTTATGCCAGATCGGTTAATGCAAAGTCGGCAGGAGCAGGAATGGCACGTAAAATTGGTATGGACGAGGCAGTTCGTCGCTTTAACGACTTGGGTAAATCTGATGGGATTATTGTTTCTCTTGATGCAGATTGTTTGGTTTCGGTTAACTATTTGCAGCAAATTGGACAAACGTTTACATCGAATAAGTACTGCTTTGCTGCTACGATCAATTTTAGGCATAGAGTCGATGAATTATCTGACGAAAAGCAGCGATTAGGTATTCAACTTTATGAAGATTACCTGCATTATTACAAAAAAGCTTTGGATTTTACGGGTTTTCCAAATTCTATTTACACCATAGGTTCTGCATTTGCTGTTCGCGTTGATGCTTATGTGAAGCAGGGAGGTATGAATCGCCGTCAGGCAGGCGAAGATTTTTATTTCCTGAATAAATTGACAAATTTGGGCGCAATAACAGAAATTACCGAAGCTTTTGTTTATCCATCAGCGCGGGTTTCCGACAGGGTCCCGTTTGGAACAGGAGCTGCCATGAATAAATGGATGAATGAAGAAGGCGATTTGACCTTAACCTACAATTTTGCAGCATTTCTCGATTTAAAGCAGTTGTTTGATCGGGTTGATTGGTTTTATAAAGCAACACCTGAAATATCATCAGAAGTAAAGGCGTTGTTATCCGAATCAGTTCTTGATTATCTTATGACCATTGAATTCGATGGAAAAATTATCGAAATCAATAAATACAGTTCAACATTATTAGCTTTTCGGAAACGTTTTTTCCAGTTTTTTGACGCTTTTCTGATCATGCGGTTCCTGAATATATCACACCAGGATTATTATCTGCGTCAGAATCTTCGGGAAGCTATGGCCCTACTGGAGAATGTTATTTCCCGGATTTAAGAGATGGAAATAACAAAGCCGAGGAACTTCCTTCGGCTTTGTTCAAATAGGGGATGCTGTATAATTTATTTTAATCCGTTTGCAAGAATGTAATACATGTCATTCCATTTCAACTCGTTTTTCAAGTTGGTCAGGCAAGTATCCTTATTGATTTGAACGAATTCAATTCCGGCCATATCGCAGAAATCTTCGATGTATTCGGCGGTCACAACCTGGCTAAATGCGTTGTGGTGAGCGCCACCAGCCAAAATCCACGCAGCCGCACCAACTTTAAGGTTTGGCTGTGGAATCCATAAAGCACTGGCAACAGGCAATTTTTCGAGTTTTGCTTCAGGCGCAACACATTCAACATCGTGAACAACTACCCGGAAGCGTGTACCCATATCAACCAGGCTGGTACACGTAGCCATGCCTGTTGGTGTATTGAATACCAAACGGGCAGGAGCATCTTTCCCACCAATTCCAAGTGGGTGAACTTCAATTTTAGCTTTACCTTCAGCAATCGAAGGGCAAATTTCCAGCATGTGCGATCCTAATGCTTTGTATCCGGTAACCGGGTTTAGGTGATAAGTGTAGTCTTCCATGAACGAACAACCACCATTCAAGCCTTCGCCCATTACTTTAACCGCACGGACCATTGCTGCATGTTTCCAATCGCCTTCGGCGCCAAATCCGTACCCGGCAGCCATCAACCGTTGTGACGCCAGTCCCGGAAGTTGTTTTAGTCCATGCAAATCTTCAAATGTGGTTGTGAAAGCCTTGAAACCACCAGCTTCAAGGAACGATTTGATGCCAGCCTCGATGCGGGCCTGGTAACGTACACTTTCGTGGTATTTGCCGCCAACTTGTGCTTCTTTGTCAAAATCGTAAATGGTATTGTATTCCTCAATCAGTTTGTCGATTTGCTCTTCGGTAACACCGTTAATAACTTTCACAATGTCGCCAACTGGCCATGTATTTACCGAAAGTCCCAGTTTAATTTGAGCTTCAACTTTGTCGCCTTCTGTAACAGCAACTTCACGCATATTGTCGCCAAAACGGGCTATTTTGGCTCCTTGCATATCGTACCATGCAGCAGCGGCACGGCTCCATACGCCAATTCGTTGCTGAACATCTTCTTCTTTCCAGTAACCAACAACGATCTTTCGGTTTTTACGCAAACGGCTTAATATAAAACCATGTTCGCGGTCGCCATGAGCAGCCTGGTTAAGGTTCATGAAATCCATATCAATTTCGGCCCAGGGAAGGTCGCGGTTATATTGCGTGTGGAGCTGAAGCATTGGCTTATTTAATATTTTCAGTCCATTGATCCACATTTTTGATGGCGAGAATGTATGGCACCAGGTAATAACACCAATACATTGTTTGGCAGCATTGGCTTCTATACAAATATTGGTAATTTCGTCCATGCTTCTCATTACCGATTTGAACACAACTTTTACCGGAATGAAAGAAGAACTATTGAAAAATGCGCCAATTTCTTTTGAGTTTGCAGTAACTTGTTCCAATACCTTAGGACCATATAAGTCCTGACTGCCAGTTATAAACCAAACTTCTAATTCTTTCAGATTTATCATGATCAAATAGTTTAAATGATTCTGTTTTGATGGGTTAAAAATAGAGAATAAATAATAAACGTAAAAATAACACTTATGAAATTAAGCCAATACAATATTGTTCTTCAACATGTTTTTCGATAGCAGGTTAAAGATCAATAAGTTGACTTGTAATTTTGTCTATTTGTCCTGATTAAGTAATTCTTCAGCCGTTTCCTGAATTGTTTTCCAGGCCTCGATCACATGTTTAGGTTGTGTATTTGTTTGACCAATACACATTCTCATTACGTATTGACCGTTTATTACAGTGTGACTAAAAAACATTTTACCAGTTTTGTTAATTGTTTCAAGCAAGTTTTTGTTGAATTCGTCATTGCCTTTGTGCCTAAAACAAACCAGGTTAAGTGGGGCAGGCGCTACCAGGTAGAAATCGTCCGACGATTTAACCCATTCGGCAAATTCCTGGGCCATGCGAATGTGCTCGCGAATATGGTATTGTAATCCGTTTACACCATAATGTCTGATAACAAACCACAGTTTCAACGATCGGAATCTGCGTCCTAATTGTATGTGCCAGTCGCGGTAATCAAATACAGCGCCACTTTCGGTTGCTTTGTTTTTTAAATATTCAGGAAGAATACTGAGTGTTTTTATCAGCGCTGAACGGTCGGCTACAAAGAAACAGTTACAATCGAAATTGGTGAACATCCATTTGTGCGGGTTAAACGAGAAACTGTCGGCATATTCTACTCCATTCAGGAAATGCCTGTATTCTGGGCAGATAGCTGCTGTTCCAGACATGGCTGCGTCAATGTGCATCCATAATTTGTATTTGCGGCTTATTTCTCCAATCGGAATCAATGGGTCCATGGCGTTGGTCGAGGTTGAACCAACCGATGCGCAAACGAAGAAAGGAGTTAATCCAGCACTTAAATCTTCAGAAATAGCTTTTTCGAGCGCTTCGGGCTTCATCGCGAGGTTTTCGTCAACCCCAATCAAGCGAAGGTTTTCTTTTCCGATTCCTGCAATTTTTATGGCTTTCTCGACCGACGAATGTGTTTGTGTTGAAATATACGCCGTGAGTTTGCCTGTGCATCCTTTATCGTTGGTAAGATAATTGGTTTTTTGTTCACGGGCGGCTAAAACTGCGCTTAGCGCTGCGCTCGATGCGGTATCCTGTATAACGCCTCCTCCTGTTGAACTGGACTTGAATTTTTCTGGAAGTTGCAGCATTTGGGACAGCCAGTCCATCACCTGTGTTTCGAGTTCTGTACAGGCCGGACTAGTTGACCACAGCATTCCCTGAACCCCTAAACCCGAAGAAAGTAAATCGCCCAGAACAGATGGCCCCGACGAATTGGAAGGGAAATAAGCATAAAAGTTTGGTGATTGCCAGTGGGTTATTCCTGGCATTACAATGTTATTTACATCAGCGATTATTTGATCGAAAGATTCGCTTTCGGCTGGTGGTGTTTCTGGTAATTGTTTTTTGATGTCGTTGGGGTTAACCTGTGACAATACAGGGTATTTTTCCACATTTTCGTAGTAGTCGGCAATCCAATCGATTATTTCTTTTCCATATTTCCTGAATTCATCAGGCGACATGTGGTAGTTTTTAGCTTTGTCCATAAATAATTTAGCGTATTGAAAAATTAATAAATGATCTTTCGTTGGGAATCTGATTTACTGATACCATCCTGATTATGGCACGGGTTGGCCCTATTTTAATCCAATCGATAAAAATGTCGAGGTTTTCGGATTCACCCGATGCTTCTATTTCAACAGTTCCTGTAATTGTATTACGTACCCAACCGGTAATATTATTCTCGTTAGCTTTTTGGCGGACAAAATAACGAAATCCAACTCCCTGAACACGTCCGGTCACACTAATAAAAATTGTTTTTTTATTCATGATTAGGTGAGGAAGCAGGCAAATTACTCAATCGGTTTGTCATTATTGAATGCTGCTACTGTTTCGTCCTGCACCAAAACCCATATCGAAAATATACCAATTGCAGTTCCGAAAGGAAAACTGAAAAGTTCAACTACGGAAAGTATGATCGTTAAAATGCGTGCCCATTCTTTTCTTTTGTAAAGACCTATTCCGGCCATAATTCCAGGAAAAGAAATGACTATAAATGCGATCGCAAGAATATCGGCTACCAGTGAAATGATGGTTGAACCGGTTGGCTCATTAACAAATCCTCCGACAACTTTTAGTAATGTAAAAATCAGAAAAGCAATAAACAAATTAAAAATACTTAACCCTATTTGTAATGCTGCGACAACATTTATGTTTTTTTGCATGGTGCTGATAATTAAGGTTTGTCAGCATTAAAAATATAGAATAGTATTGGATTTACCAATTGGGCTGAAACATTTGTTTTATGTACATACCTATCGCCAAAGTCCTTCTATTCTTTTCGTTTTCCTTGAAGTACTTTATAAAGTTCGAACCAGATTATACTGGCAAAACCTGCAATGGCGCACCATATTGATTCGATAAAACTAATTTTCTCGAATTGGAATAAATGAAGCAGGAATGAAACATTTAGTACTAAAACAAGGAAAAAGATTGCTCCGCCAACAACGTACTTTACAGTTTTGTTGGATGTTTGCAGTATCTGAAAAATATTACGTGTCCATGACCGGTTTGAGATTATAACTGCGATATTGGCAGCTATTAATGTAGTAAAAGCCAACGCACGGTCTTCCATCTCAGAATAACCCAGTTTTAACCCGAAATAGTAAACGGCAAAAACGATGGCAAGAATCCCGATCCCTTGAGAACAACTTAACCAAATCTTCTTTGCGCCAAAAAAAGGTTCGTTCATTGATCTTGGCGGACGGCTCATGACATTTTTTTCTTCTTCTTCAGCTTCAAAAATAATGGAGCAAGCCGGATCAATAATCAATTCAAGAAATACAATGTGCACCGGCCACAATAAAAGCGGCAGTTTGGCAAAGAAAACCGGTATAAGCGATAATCCGGCAATTGGAACATGTATGGCAAAAATGTATCCTAATGCTTTTTGAAGGTTATCAAATATGCGTCGTCCCATTTTGATGGCGCCAACGACCGATGCAAAATTGTCGTCCATTAGTACAAGCGATGAGGCTTCACGCGCAACATCGGTACCTTTGTCGCCCATGGCAATACCAATGTTTGCAGCTTTTAGAGCCGGCGCGTCATTAACACCATCGCCAGTCATGGCTACAATTTCGCCATTTCGTTTGAGGGCATTTACAATTTTTAGTTTTTGTTCGGGAACAACCCGCGCAAACACATTGATGGTTTTTATTTTTTCGCAGAGTTCTTCTTCGGTCATTTCCTGTAATTCAGCTCCAGTAATTGATTGCGTAAAATTGTTCAATCCGATTTCCCGGGCAATATTCATGGCTGTTACCGGATAGTCGCCTGTTATCATGATTACCCTGATTCCGGCCTGGTAGCATTCTTTTACCGATGCTGGAACTGTTTCTCGAATTGGATCGGATAATGCTATCAGTCCAATAAATTCGAAATCGAAATCATGCTGTATTTCTGGTAAATGGCCATTCCCAATTTTTGCTTTTGCTACACCAAGCACCCTTAATCCTAGCGAAGCTAATTCAGCAACAGCCTTTGCTAGTTCTTGTTTTTGGTCTTCGTTGAGGTGGCATAAGTCGAAAATAGCTTCAGGGGCACCTTTGGCAGCAATTATCTGTAATTGTTTTAGCTGGTCGGTGAAAACACGCGACATGGCCAGTAACTCTTTTGACAGAGGGTATTCTTTAACCATCCTCCAATCGATATGAATGTGTTCTGTATTTTTTAAATATTGTTCACCCATATTCAGGATAGCTTTTTCCATAGGATCGAATGGGTTGGTTTGGCTCGACAGGATTCCGTACTCGATTATTTCGTGAAATTCTTCCGGGAAAATTGTTGTTTTGCTTACCGTATGGAAACTCTTTCCGTTGAACAGTTTGGTAACGGTCATTTTGTTTTGAGTAAGTGTTCCGGTTTTATCAGTACACAAAACGGTTGCCGAGCCCAAGGTTTCAATTGCCGATGGTTTGCGGGTCAAAACATTCTTGCGAGACATTCTCCAGGCGCCCAATGCCATAAAAACGGTGAGTACTACAGGAAACTCTTCGGGTAGCATAGCCATTGCAAGTGTTATCCCAGCTAAAAAACCTTTGAGCAAATCGCCCCGTGAAAGTGTAAAAACTACAATTACAACCAGGCATAGTGAAACTCCTATGATCGCCAGGTTCCTGATCAGATGACCCATTTCTGTTTTAAGCTTGGTGGGCTCTTCTTCAACTGATTCGAGCGCTTTTCCGATTTTTCCAATTTCAGTTTTTGTCCCGGTTGCGGTTACTTTTACAATTCCGTTTCCTTGAACAATCATCGATCCTGAATAGACAAAAGGTAAATCGTCGCCCCCGGCCTGGCTTTGTGTATCAATACCGTTCCATTCGGTTTTTCGAACGGCCACCGATTCTCCTGTTAGCAGCGATTCGTCGGCCATGAGGTTCACCGAGTATAAAACGGTAGCATCTGCTGGCACGCGGTCGCCTTCTTGTAATACTACCAGATCGTCTGTAACTACTTCGCGTCCGGCAATTCGTTTTTCAATATTGTCACGAATCACCAAGGCTCTCGGGCTTGCCAAATCTTTCAAAGCATCGAGAGCTTTTTCTGTTTTTTTCTCCTGGTAAAATTCAATTCCCATTACAACAACAACAAATCCCATAAGCATCAGCCCTTCCTGAATGTCGCCCAGGATTAGGTACAGCGTTCCGCAGGCAACCAACAGTAAAAACATGGGTTCTTTCACAACCCCCCATGCTAATGCCAAAATGTTTTTGGGTTTCGACGATGGCAGCTCATTATATCCTTCTGTTTTAAGTTTTTCTTTTACAGTTTCTTCGCTTAACCCTTTTAGTTTTCCTGATTTAAAGTCAATTGTCATTGAAGTAGGGGAATTAAAATAATTAGATTATTCTAACTAATATTATAAATTTTTTATTGTTTTAGATATACTTTTTCGAAAAGCGTTTTGAGTAAGTTTATTTCATCAGTAGTAAGTTTTGATGAAATAAATTCGGCCATTTGCTTGTGTGCAAATTCGTGTATATGATTAATAACTTTCCCTTTTACAGTTAAATGTAAGTGTGCGCTTCTTCTGTCATCGTCAGATTTTACGCGGCTGATGAAATCTTTCTCAATCAATTTATCAAGGGCAGCTTTCACTGTTGGTTTTGTAAGGTTCATTTCCCTTGCAAGTTCAGTTAAGTTTGGGTTATGCAAGTTGTTTATGGTTTCCAGATAGTTCATCTGGGTTAAAGTCAACTCGTTGAAATTAAACTGTTCCTTTGCCGATTCCTCCAGACGACCAATTTCGAGCGATAGCTTTGCAATTATATCGGTGAGATTTCCCATGCGACAAATATAGTTAGATTAATCTAACTATATTAAAGATGATAAAAATAATGGCAACCAAACCAAGAAATAATTCAAGTTGCCATTATAGTATCGAATTGGAGTTATTTTTTAATCAGTAACGGATTATAAGTTTGAGGGGTTGCCTGTTGGGGCTGTTGGCCCCCACCGCAGAATTGTTTATAGTTTATTGCTCCGTCCTTATTCCCGGCTTGCATAGCTGCTTTATAATAGGTGCAAGCTTCATCTCGTTTTCCCAAACTTTGAAGATTCACTCCTCTTAAATTCAGTAAGTTGCCTCGTTTAGTACCCAATGAGAACATTTTGTCAATATCCTTTATGCTTTCCTGGAACTGGTGGGTGAAATAATAACAAAATGCCCTGTATTCGTATACTTCCGGGAGATTTGGTTCTTTGTTGATAAATTCAGTGAACAACGGTATCGCTTCATCGTATTTTTTTGAAGTGTAATTTGAAATAGCTTGGTTGTACAAATCGGCATAAGGCTGGATAAGGGCCCTCGATCGTTGGAACTCGCGGCGTCGGATAATTGTCGTGTCGTTAGGAAGATATTTATATGCTGAATCAATACATGAATATGCTTTCTTGAATTCTCCCAGGTTATTAAGGAATTGAGTATTCATAATCCAAGCCTTATTGTTGTCTTTGTATTTGGTAAGAAAATTTTCAAGTAATGGAACAGCTTCTTTACTTTTTCCAGATCGTTCCAAATTAGCACACATCATCGAGATGTTTTCGAACATATAAGGTTTAATTTCATGCACTTTTTTATTGTAAACCATAGCGCTGTCATATTTTCCCTGATTAAAATACGACATGGCTATAAAATACTCCGGTCGGGTATCATAAGGGCTTGAATGGTCTTTTTTTAATAATGTGATTGCCTGATCGTATTTTTTTTCATTAATCAGGTATCTTGCTTTTTGAGCTGCAATTGGTTCGCCAACAACATTAATGTCGGGTATCCAGGGGAACCCATTAATGAACATATCCGATGGTTGCTTCAGAGTTCCGGTATTCATCTCGTCTTTAATGGTCCGTTGCAGTCTGAGCGACTGATAATTCAGAATAAGAACGTAAGCACAAAATATTAACAGCACAAAAAGTTTAATACTCCAGATTTTCTGAAGGGCTGAAGCTTTTTTGTCTATAATTTTCGACAAGTTATTTTCAAAACGCTCTATTACATTTTTATTTTCAGGATTATCTGCCAGCGGTTTTTTCTCAAACTGGGTGAGTGCAATTCCTGTTCCGGCAAATAAGGCAAATAATGCCTGAATTTCAGGTCTGTCCTGAGGAAAATTGAAAAAAGCATCGAAGAAGTAGGCTAACAGGCCAAAGGCTGGTAGAAAGATATATTTGAGATACTCACTATCTTCATTGGTTTTAATTGACTTATAAAACCTATACAGTACAACCAGGAAAATAGCGGCGAAGAAAATCCCGCCAAAAATTCCAACTTCGGTAGTTGTTTCAATAAAGTCGTTATGAGCCTTATATTGGTAAATGTAATTGGGGTTTGTTTGGTTTTCTTCCTGAAGGGTTACAACTTTCCAGTTACCAAGACCACAGCCCAACAGAGGTTCTTTTTTGATAATGTGGAAGGACCTTTCCCATGCGGCTATACGTTTACCAGCTGAATCGTCTTCTTTCGAGATAGTTGAAAGTCTTTCGGTTATACTGGCTGTAAGTTGTGTTCCAGTTACTTTAGGATATAGAAAATGCTGAGTAAGTGTAAAAATGACTATAGCCATTACCAAACCACTGATGTACCAGGTTGCATTTTGGGCAGAACTTTTTTGTTTCAAACGCAGGTAATTAATAACCAGGTATGTCAGATAAGCAATAGTGACAACAAATAACCCAATATAAAAGGCCCTGGAACTCATAAACAGAGTTGCCAATAACCCGACAGATCCTGATATAATGGCAAATACGCGTTTCCATCCCTTATCGAATGTTAATAACCATAAAGCATAAGGTAATTTTACAAATATTGAGGCTGCTAAAATATTTTTATTGGAGTAAACAGTTTTGATAGAAACAATATCGGGTATTTCACCCTTTATAAATTTGTGAATATTGTAGAATACCGAGAATCCGTCGAAGAGCAATAATGCAGTCATGGCAATTGCCAGATTAATTAAATGTCTGCGGTCGATAAGGACGATTACCGAAACCAGATAGGCGGAACCAAAAACTGTGAATATTTTTCCGAAGTGCAGAATTGACTCAAGTATATTTATGGCTTTGAAAAATGAAAGGACCGATACGACCATTAATCCGGTATAAAAAATTCCTGTCCAGCTTTTAAAAAAACTTAATGCAAAACTGTTACTTTGTTTTATTTCTTTCCGATTAAACAAATAGGCAAAAACAACTAAATTCAATAATGCCAGGGTCATGAATTTTGGACCGTTAGAATCAAATGCCATCATGTTAGGCGTTAAAACTGTAACATATCCATAAGCAATTAAAATCAAGCTGTAAACAAGGTTAATTGGAGTTTCTTTGTGAAGTTTGGCCTTGCTGTTATTGGTATATTGTTTTGCCATAAGTGCTATTTTTGAAGTACCCAAAAATAAGAATATTTATCTGATTCAACCGAGGGTACATTGCTAATTAATCAAAATGTACAAAAAGAAACAAGGCCTCACCACAAAATTGGTGAGGCCTTGCATAAGGTTTGACTTGTATCTTGATTATACAGCCTGTTTGCTCTTTTTGAATTTTTTCGATTGGGTAATTGTATCGTATACAATTGGGGCTGCATTAAATACCGACGAATATGTTCCGATGCCAATACCAATTAAGAGTGCAAAAGTGAATCCTTTGATTGAAGTTCCTCCAAACATGAAGATAGCAACCAAAACGATTAACACAGTCAACGAAGTACTAAATGTACGGCGTAAGGTTGAATTCATTGCATGGTCCATTGTCTCGGCTAAACCGCGTTTGGGGTACAAATGACGGTACTCACGGATACGGTCGTAAATAATAACGGTGTCGTTGATTGAATAACCAATAACTGTTAATACAGCAGCAATAAATGATTGGTCGATTTCGAGCGAGAATGGGAGAAAACCATAAAGTAACGAGAATGCGCCCATAGTAATGGTAGCGTCGTGAGCCAGAGAAATAACACCACCTAAACCATATTGCCAGCTATCGAAACGAACAAGGATATAAAGGAAGATAAGTACCAGCGAGAAAAGTACTGCCCAAATAGCATCCTTGGTCAGTTTATCGGAAATAGTAGGCCCAACCTTTTGTGTACTTTGCAAATTAACTTTTCCAAAAGTATCAGCGGATACATCGCCAATAAAACCACTTTTCTTAAGTCCCTGATAGAGTAACTCTTCTACCTCGTTATCAACATTGGCTGTGTTTTCTTCAATTTTGTAACCAGTTGTAATACGCACCTGATTGCTGTTTCCGTATGTTTTAACATCTGGAGTTGAGTTGAAAATTGGGGCCAACGCATTTTTAATATCATCAACGCGTACATCTTTATCAAAGCGAACTACATAAGTACGACCTCCTTTAAAATCGATACCTTTGTCAAATCCACGAGTAAAGAATGAAATGATTGAAGCTAAAATCAAAATTCCTGAAAGTGTATAAAAAATCTTACGTTTTTCGATAAACGGAATTTTTACATGACGTAACCAGTTCTTGGAATAGCTTGTGGTAAATGTTATCTCCCTGTTTTTCGATAATTGACGTTCGAAAATCAAACGGGTGATGAAAATTGAAGTGAATAATGAAGTTAAGATACCAATAATCAAAGTAGTAGCGAAACCTCTGATCGGACCTGAACCAAAAATATAAAGAACAACACCAGTTAATAAAGTGGTTACTTGTCCGTCGATGATTGCTGAATAGGCAGCGTTAAAACCATCAAATACAGCCAAACGGACCGATTTCCCAGCCAAAACTTCTTCTTCAATACGTTCATAAATCAAAACGTTGGCATCAACAGCCATACCCAGTGTCAATACGATACCGGCAATCCCTGGCAGAGTTAATACAGCGCCCAGAGAGGCAAGAACCCCGACAAGGAAGAATACATTAATAATTAATGCAATATTTGCAGCGCCCCCAGCTTTATAGCTATAGAAGAATAGCATATAACCTAGAACAAGCAAGAAGGCAATTACGAATGACCACATACCACTTGTTATCGCTTCTTTACCTAAAGAAGGACCTACGATTTCTTCTGCAATAATCATTGCCGGAGCAGGCATCTTGCCTGATTTCAGGATATTGGCCAAGTCTTTTGCTTCTTCAACACTCTCCAATCCGGTGATTGAAGAACGACCACCTGTAATTTCGCCTAATACGTTAGGATATGAACGAACATAGCCATCCAAAACAATAGCGATCGATTTATTAACATTATCTTTTGTTAAACGGGCCCAGGTTTTGGCGCCTTCGCTGTTCATTGACATTGTTACTTCTGGCTTACTTCCCATATCCGAATAATCCTGACGGGCATCAACAATAACACCACCATCTAATGGAGCCCTGCCATCACGTCCGGTAACTTTAATAGCAATCAAACGGAAAAATTTATCTTCTTTGTCAATCGACTTGGCAGTCCATTTGAATGCAAGGTTACGCGGGAACAATGCTTTCACCTGATCCATTTTCAGGTATTTGTTTACTGTAGCAGTATCTTTCATGTGGGCAGTACCTACTGCCGGACCTGGATATAACTGACCTTGCTGCGTTACACTTGGAGACAAAAGCGAAAACAAGGGATATTGCTTTCTCATGTCAGCATTTTTATCAGCTGATGCGTCTTTTTTATCACTTTTGTCGAGTTCGTTTAATAAAGTATTGCTCGAAGTTCCGGTTGTTGTAACAGATACAGTTGATGCAGCAGCAGTTGTTGTCGCTTGTGTTTTAACCGATTGGATTTCGGCAATTTTTTGGTTTGCCTGGGCCAAGTACTGGTAAACTTCGCTATTGTCGTAAGTTTCCCAGAATTCGAGGTTGGCTGTTCCTTGCAACAGTTTGCGAACACGTTTTGGATCGTCGATACCAGGCAACTCAACCAAAATACGTCCTGCTGTTTGGAGCTGCTGAATATTTGGTTGTGCAACACCAAAGCGGTCAATACGGGTGCGGATGATGTTGAATGAGTTGTCGATAGCAACTTTTGTTTCTTTTTTCAATACTTCAAGTACTTCGGCATTCGTAGAGTTGTATTTAACCTTATCTTTTAAATCAAGAGTATTGAAAATAGAGGCAAGTTTACCATTAGGTGAGATTTGCTCAAACGATTTTCCGAAAAGTGTCACGAAGTCTTCCTGGCTGTTTTTTTGTTTTTCAAGAGCCATACGGAGAGCTGCGTTGAATGTTGAGTCTTTACTGAAGTTTGATAACGATTTTACCAGATCAACTACCGAAACTTCAAGTGTAACGTTCATACCACCCTGTAAATCAAGTCCTAATCCGAGTTCGAGGGCTTTAACTTCTTTAAATGTGTATTTACGTATACCCAGCAAATTGTAAACTACCTCACTTTGCATTGAGTCGAGATAGGTTTCCTCTTTGTGTTTGTCTCCTTTGGCGTAAATTTTTGCAGCTTTTTCAACCTGACTTGCTTTGTAGGTAAACATCAGCTGATATACGCAAATCAAACCAAGAAGGATTGCAAACAGTCTAATTGCACCTTTGTTTTGCATTTGTGAAAAATTAATTTGTTTATAATTAGTTATTTAATGTTGAATTTGTGCTTAAATTCATTTCTTGTATAAATCACCACATGAGTGTTTTATAAATCAATTAAAAATTATGGAAGTGCTTATAAAAGCGGGGGTGTATCGTCGGGGCTTGAATAAAGTACCCTTTTGTAAGGAATTGAGTGAAAATAGCGAACGTTTGAAATAGAAACATGAGAAGTTTCGGCTTTCATCATTTGAAAAGTTCGCAGGTTGTAATATTTAATTAAAAATTTATCCTGATTGATGGAAAAGCGTAAACGAAGCGGGTTTTCAGTCCCCAGGGTCTTCAGGTTAAAATTGGAAACCTGGTTGCAAAAGAAAACTTTATTATTATCCGAATCGTTTTGTACAGGAGCCTTACTGGCGCTTTTACATATTTTTTGATTGACCTGATGATACACATCAAAAAGAGCCGCTAAAGCAACAAGCGAGAATAGCAAGCTAAGTCTGATTACTAAATTTCTTGATATGTATTTGTTTAGATTCATTTATTGATTTTCAGCCGCCAAATATATTTATTTTTTCCAAATTTTATAACGACTGTTTTCTGCTATCTGACATTCTCTTGTTCCCGGCACAAAAGTATTTTGTCGTTGTAGTCAATTGTGCAGTAATAATTCATTAAAATATCTCCGCCAATCAGTCCGGCAATTTTATAAGAAGTGTATTTCTCGTATATCTGGTTTACATGAGATAAATCGATTAACGCAACTTTCCTGTTTCTGATTTCCAGTTCGCAAAACCTTGCATATATTAACTTTCCAACAGAGGTTTCCATCATTCCCTGGTTTATTCCGGCGCTTTGGTAATCATCGAAGTTATCCGATTCAATAATTTCATAATAGTCGCTTAGGTTTTTGTCGAATACCGTTTTTGAAGCGCCGGTATCAATCACCCAATAAGCCAAAGTTTCATCGGCAAATTTGCCTTCTATTAAAATATGGTAATTATCGTGTTCAAGTTCAACGATTTGCAATGGTATTTTTATCATTGGCTGTTTTTTGTGTGTTTTCCAAAGTTTCAAAGTATTCCTGGTTAAGCGAAAAGGGTATTAATGAAAATAAAAAAGCTTCGGCTGTTTTGCCGAAGCTTCAAATATAGTGTATTGTTTGTTTTTCAGAAAAAGATTAAAGAATGTTCATGCCATCAACAACATCCATGATTTCTTTAACAGCTTTTGCTGATTCGTGCAATAATTTGGTTTCTTCTGCGGTGAGGTTAACTTCAATAATTTTTTCCACACCATTTTTGCCCAATTTAACAGGAACGCCAACAAAAACATCGCTCAAACCAAATTCACCTTCCAATTTCACGCAGCAAGGGAAAATACGCTTTTGATCCATGACAATAGCTTCAACCATTTGTGCAGCAGCTGATCCAGGTGCATACCATGCCGAAGTTCCCATCAGGTTTACCAATTCGCCGCCGCCTTTTTTTGTACGGTCGATAATTTTTGCCAAAGGTTCTTCATCAATCAATTCTGTTACCGGAATACCAGACACTGTAGTATAACGTGGTAGCGGAACCATAGAGTCGCCATGTCCTCCCATCAGTAAAGCCTGAATGTCTCGTGGTGATACATCTAAAGCTTCGGCAAGGAAGGCACGGTAACGGGCAGTATCGAGGATACCAGCCATACCCAGAACTTTGTTTTTGCCTGATTTTGATACAGCATGTGCAACGTAAGTCATTACATCGAGTGGATTTGATACGATGATAATTGTTGCGTTTGGCGAATATTTGATCACATTCTCAGTAACGCTTTTAACAATACCGGCATTGATTGAGATCAAATCGTCACGACTCATTCCTGGTTTACGCGGAACTCCTGAAGTAATAACAACTACATCTGAACCAGCCGATTTCGAATAGTCGTTTGTTGCACCTACGGTACGTGTGTCATAATAATTAATGGGAGCAGTTTGCCACAAGTCCAATGATTTTCCTTCTGACAATCCTTCTTTAATATCAAGTAAAACTACTTCGCTAACAATGTTTTTTTCAGCTACAATTTGAGCACATGTAGCTCCAACATTTCCAGCACCAACAACTGTTACTTTCATAATTGTATATTTTTTGGATTACTGTTTTTTTAAACGATTGCAAAGTTAAAAGGTATTTTGGATTGAGTAATTAATTTCAGATTGGCTTAACAATTTGGTAAGGTACCAATTAATCAGTTTGTTATGCTTCCTTTTTTTCGAAAACAACTTTTGTTGTTTTTCATAATAAAAGCATATAGATATCCTTGGTAATGAACATTAAACGCATTTGTTCTAAAGTTATAATTCGAATTTCTTATTCTGCTTTTGATCAAATCGATTTGTTTAATTACTTTTAAATATTAATACCTGGTTACAGTTGAAGATTAAATGTGGTATCGTAAGTAAAGGTTAATTTTACTCCTTTATTTATTACCTGCTTTTTCAAACAATTTAGAGGAATAAAGGTTTTAATTAATAAAATCAAAAAAAACTAATTATGGCTGATAGATTATCTGATCCTATTGGAAGATTGATGGGACTTCGTTATAAATCACATCCTTGGCACGGCGTTTTTATTGGAAAGGATGCTCCCGAAAATGTTGTTGCTTTCATTGAGGTGGTTCCTACCGATACAGTTAAATATGAAATTGATAAAGAAAGTGGTTTTTTAAAACTTGACCGGCCCCAGAAATATTCGAATGTTGTTCCGGCAATCTATGGTTTTATCCCGCAAACATATTGTGGCGAACTTGTTGGAAAATACTGTATGGAAAAGACTGGAAAAACAGGGATTAAGGGGGATGGCGACCCTATAGATATTTGCGTTTTGACGGAAAAAACCATTGCTCATGGCGATATTTTAGTTGATGCCCGACCAATCGGTGGTTTTCGAATGATTGATGGTAATCAGGCTGATGATAAAATAATAGCAGTATTGACTAATGATGTTGTTTACAGTGAGTACAAAGATCTTTCTGATTTGCCGGATATTGTTGTGGAACGCTTGAAACATTACTTCCTGACTTACAAAGATATGCCAGGGAAAGCAAGTAATACTGAAATTACTCATACTTATGGTGTGGAAGAAGCTTGGGCTGTTATTCAATGTTCGATGGACGATTACCATTTGCGATTCGATAATATTGGTAAGTTGTTGTAACCAACTTACAAGCCCCACCGCAAGCGGAATTTACAACCTTTAAACTGTTGTTTCCTATAAAGATATGATATAAGCTCCTTTTCTTAGAAAACCAAGAATGAGGTTTTATTTTCTTTTTAGGTTCAAATATGAGTAATCAAATCCGTTTTTTTCGTCGAAATGATCTTCTCTGAAAGTTTCTTTCCATTGAGAAAAATCGATTTCGGGAAAATACACATCCGCATCAAAGTCTTGGTGCACAAGTGTTAAGTATAAATTACCTGCAATAGGATAAAATTGCCTGTAAATCATCCCACCCCCAATAATAAATGCTTCATTTTCGGTCTTTACAGCATCAATAGCTTCGTCAACTGAAAAGACCATTTCGCACCGGTCAAACTTTTCTTCGGGGTTATCTGTAATCACAATATTTCGTCTGTTTGGCAAGGCTCCTTTGGGTAGTGAAAGAAAGGTATTTCTTCCCATAATAACCGGATGTCCGCTTGTTATTTCTTTGAAACGTTTCAGGTCGTTAGGTAGATGAAAAAGTAAGTCGTTGTTTTTACCAATGGCAAAGTTCTGTGCAATGGCAACAATAATGGAGATATTTTTGTGAATCATGCAGTTTTCTATTTATAAATTTATACAGCCACTGTTCCGGCGATGTGTGGATGGGATTGATAACCAATTAATTCAAAATCTTCGAACTTGAAGTCGAAAATATTTCTTATTTCTGGATTGATTTTCATTTGTGGCAACGGATAAGGTTCGCGGCTCAACTGCAATTTAACCTGATCCATGTGATTCAGATAAATATGTGCGTCACCCAGCGTGTGAACAAACTCTCCAGGTTGTAACCCACAAACCTGTGCCATCATCATAGTTAATAAAGCGTACGATGCAATGTTGAACGGAACGCCAAGGAAAATGTCGGCACTTCGTTGGTATAGCTGGCACGAAAGTTTTCCATCAGCCACATAAAATTGAATCAAAATGTGGCAAGGAGGCAAATTCATTTGATCAATTTGCCCCACATTCCATGCGCTGATAATATGTCGTCGCGAATCGGGGTTATTTTTTAAGCTTTCAACAACTTGCGATACCTGGTCAATATGACGTCCATCAGGAGTAGGCCACGAACGCCATTGGTAACCATATACCGGGCCAAGGTTTCCGTTCTCGTCGGCCCATTCGTTCCAAATCCGAACACCATTATCTTTGAGGTATCCAATATTGGTATTCCCGGTCAGGAACCAAAGTAATTCATGAATGATTGACTTGAGATGTAATTTTTTGGTTGTAAGCACAGGGAATCTTTCTGAAAGATCGTATCGCGACTGGTAACCAAAAATGCTGATTGTTCCTGTACCTGTTCTGTCGCTCTTCTCAACTCCATTTTCAATAACATAGCTCAGTAAATCAAGATATTGCTTCATCTTAAATTCCTTTAAAACTCCATTAATAAACCGTCAGCAAGGTAAAAAGTTTTCTGGATAATGCTGCGTTTAGCTAGCATTAATACTAATTTCATTTCAAAATCCTGAAACATTTAAATACTTGGAGTGGATCAAAAAAGATAAGAAGATTAATGATGAACCTTAAGTTCTGTTGCGTTGTGTTTATATCTGAAAACTATAGGAAATACAATGGCTAAAACTAAAGCATAGGCTGCAAATATAAACCAAATTGTTGGCCATGAGCGATTTATGAGTTTTCCTCCTTCGCCATAAACAGAATAAAAATCGACAACTGCTCCACTGGCATAACCACCAAAAATGGCTCCCAAACCGTTTGTAAGCATCATGAATAATCCCTGGGCACTGGCGCGTATTTCTGGTTTTGCTTCGGTCTCAACAAATAATGATCCGGAGATATTGAAAAAGTCGAAAGCCATTCCGTAAACGATCATTGATAAAATAAGCAAAATCAGCCCGTTGCCTGGATTCCCAATACCAAATAAACCAAAGCGAAGTACCCAGGCAAGCATGCTCATCAGCATTACCCGTTTAATCCCAAATTTGCGAAGGAAGAAAGGTATTGTCAGAATAAATAAAGTCTCCGACATTTGT
The DNA here is from genome assembly GCA_937915865.1 of uncultured Prolixibacteraceae bacterium. Lineage (GTDB taxonomy): Bacteria > Bacteroidota > Bacteroidia > Bacteroidales > Prolixibacteraceae > Aquipluma. Next base: position 47,822 of record CALGIG010000116.1, read on the forward strand.
GAGATTGACAAAAGGATAACCGAATGTTTAACGCCAAACGATTCAGCATATTCAGGAATATCCTTGAAGCTTCCGATAAATAAATCGCCATAAGAGTTTGTTATTTGAAGAGCAGCGCCCAAAAGCATAGAGAAAAGAAAAAAAGCAATCATTTTTTTTGATTTAAACAATACAAGAGCGTCGAGCCCGAAAGCTGAAAGCCATGATTTATGTTCGGTTTTTGCTGGCGGGCATTTGGGTAAAGTGAAAGAATAAAGCGCCATAACCAGTGAAGCAACAGATCCGACATAGAGCTGGGCATTCGTGTTTTTAAATCCAGATAAATCGACAACCCACATTGCTACAATAAATCCAACAGTGCCAAAAGTTCTGATAGGCGGAAAGTCTTTGATTATATCGAATTTATGTTCTTCCAGGGCATTGTATGCAACTGAATAATTTAAGGATATAGTTGGCATATAAAAGAATAAATTAATGAGCATTGCCCAATACATGTGACTGTAGTCGGTTAACATTGAGGCATAAAAAAGTGCAACAGCCCCAAATAAATGGCAAATTCCCAATAACCGCTCTGCATTGATCCATTTGTCAGCAATAATACCTATAATGCCAGGCATAATAAGTGATGCAATTCCGAGAGTTGCGAATATTGAGCCAATTTGTCCTCCTTCAAAATTCAATACCCTGCCTAAATATCCGCCCAACGAAATTAACCACGATCCCCAAATAAAGAACTGGAGAAAGCTCATCACGATCAATCTATTCTTAATTCCCATAATTTAATATCTTGAGTTGTTAAGTTTTTAGCGGCATTAAAACTACTAAAATCTGGCAATTCAAAAAGAAGTTAAAAGGAAAAAGGTGTATTGTTCGTTATAGAAAATTGTAACTGGAATTTAGATGACAGCTAATTATTGTTGAGCCTGGTAGCCTGGAGATTATTCCTTTTTGCGTCGCTGAATTTCGTCTCTGATTGATGACGCTTTTTCATAGTCTTCGGCTTGTATAGCATTGTCAAGCATTTGGTTTAACTCAGTTGATGTATATTTGTTATATTCGTGTTTCCCACGACTGGGGTCTTCTATCAACGGTTGGCCCCATTCTTCAGAGTTATGTTCGTTCTCAAATTCGATCACAATACCAGCCCGCTCCAGAATATCTTCGGTTGTAAAAATTGGGCAATCAAAACGAAGGGCAAGAGCAACAGCGTCAGATGTTCGCGAATCGATTGATATTATTTTATTATCACGCATGCAAACCAATTCTGAATAAAAAATACCTTCCTCCAGTTTATAAATCATGACCTCAACTACGAAAATGTTGAATGAGGTTGCCATAAATTTAAAAAGATCATGAGTCAACGGACGTGGCGGTTTGAGCCCTTCAAGTTGAATGGCAATTGACTGTGCTTCAATCGGACCAATAATAATAGGTATACGACGATCTCCATTTTCTTCGGCTAAAACAAGTGCATACGCTCCTGATTGTGATTGACTAACGGAAAGTCCTAGTATATTCAGTTTGATTTTCTTCATCTCTAACCTGTGTACCCTCAACTGGGAAACAAATATATGAAAATTAATGTGAGTTTGTTTAGTTAAATGAAAACAATAAAAAGCGAAAGCGAGCAATGGGTAGTTACTACTTTTTACCCAATGAAGTATTTCATATAGGTTGTTTGGGTTAAACTTTAAATATTGATGTACAGTAGTTTGATTTTTGTTTTTTATCTGAAAAATAAATTGGAAAAAATAATGTAAACCTTTGGTGGTCACTTAAAATTGTCTACTTTTGCAGTCCGAAAGTTTTTCGAGTAGGCTCAATAAGTGTAATCTGTTTGATTACCGCCTGCCGGAAGTAATATTAAAATAAGTTGAAATGTACGCAATCGTAGAAATTGCCGGTCAGCAAATTAAAGTAGAAAAAGGCCGGAAAGCTTATGTGCACCGTTTGGAAAATGCTGAAGGAGAATCAGTGTCATTTGACAAAGTCCTTTTAGTAGATAATGATGGTGCTGTGAAAGTTGGAACTCCTGTTGTTGAAGGCGCAAGTATTAAGGCAACCGTTCTTGAACATGTAAAAGGAGATAAGGTATTGGTCTTCAAGAAGAAAAAAAGAAAAAGCTATCAGAAAATGAATGGTCACCGTCAATACCTGACCAAAATTCAGATTGAAGAAATAATTGGATAACATTTAAAAAAATTAGCAATGGCTCATAAGAAAGGTGTCGGTAGTTCCAAGAACGGACGCGAATCGCACAGTAAACGACTTGGCGTTAAAATTTTTGGCGGTCAGACTGCTGTAGCAGGTAATATTATTGTTCGCCAGAGAGGTACTTCACATCACCCAGGCTTAAACGTTGGTATTGGCAGAGATCATACTTTGTTTGCTTTGGTTGACGGAACTGTTGTTTTCAAAAAAAGAAGAGACAACAAATCGTTCGTGTCGGTTGACCCTGTTGTTCCAGTAGAAGGAAGCAACTAGAACGATGTAAGATATTCGTTGAATAATCTCCTGCTTTCCAAAAGGCAGGAGATTTTTTATTTAAATTTGTCGGTCAATTCAAATTAATCTATCCGAAAATGCTCAATTTAAAATTCATACAGGAAAATCCTGAATTGGTTATTGCCAAATTGAAAAAGAAGCATTTTGATGCTTCTTTAATCGTGCAGCAAATCACTGCATTATCAGCAAAGAAAAATGAGATTCAGGCTACTGCCGACAAGAATAAAGCTGAGATGAATAAAATTTCGAAAGAAGTTGGTTTGTTGATGCGTGAAGGTAAAAAAGAGGAAGCTGAAGCAGCTAAAATTCGTACAGCCGAGCTGAAAGATTCGATCAAACAGCTTGATGAAGACTTTGCCCGAATTGATCAGGAAGTTTTCAGTTTGCAGGTTTTACTTCCAAATCTTCCAGCCGATATAGTTCCTGAAGGACGTACACCGGAAGACAATCTCGTTGTAAAAAGGAGTGGCGATATCCCGGTTCTTCCGGAGAACAGTGTCCCTCACTGGGATTTGGCTAAAAAATACGACATAATCGATTTCGAACTTGGCGTTAAAATTACTGGCGCCGGATTCCCTGTATATAAGGGCAAAGGTGCCCGTTTGCAAAGAGCCCTGATCAATTTTTTTCTTGACGAAGCTCGCAACTCGGGATATCTTGAAATTCAGCCACCATATATGGTAAACGAAGATTCTGGTTTTGGAACTGGCCAGCTACCTGATAAGGAAGGTCAAATGTATCATGCAACTGCTGATAATTTGTATCTGATTCCCACGGCTGAAGTTCCGGTAACCAATATTTACCGCGATGTTATTGTTGAGTCAAAAGATTTGCCATTAAAAAATACTGCATATAGCGCTTGTTTCCGCCGAGAAGCTGGTTCGTATGGAAAAGATGTCCGTGGCTTGAACCGTTTACACCAGTTTGATAAAGTTGAAATTGTACAGATTGCTCATCCTGAAACCTCTTATGACCGGCTCGATGAAATGGTTGCACATGTAACTGGCTTGGTTGAGAAACTGGAATTGCCATACAGAATCCTTCGTTTGTGTGGCGGTGATATGAGTTTTACTTCGGCATTGACTTACGATTTTGAAGTATTTTCGGCAGCTCAGGAAAAATGGCTGGAAGTAAGTTCGGTTTCTAATTTCGAATCGTTCCAGGCTAATCGGTTAAAATTGCGTTACCGCGATGAAGTAACCAAAAAACCAGTTGTTGCACATACGCTGAATGGAAGCGCTTTGGCATTGCCACGCATAATGGCTGCTTTACTCGAAAATAACCAAACTCCTAATGGAATTTGTATCCCCAAAGTCTTGGTCCCATATTGCGGGTTCGATATGATTGATTAGGATTCTTTTAAAATATTAAGTATAAAGGCTGTTTCGTTGACGCATGAAATGGCCTTTATTGTTTTTAGAATTAATCACTTTGTAATTGATCATATCGTTATATAATTTGAATTTAAAATTTAAAAAGGAATATTTTTTTAAGTTTGTACGTCTGAAAGATAAAAAATGCACACTGCTACTGTCAGAAATTTTAACGATATCTATAAAGCTTATTACAAAAAGTCATTTTTGTTTGTAAAATCGTATTTACATGATGACTTGGCGGCTGAGGATATTGTATCTGATTCATTAATTAAGTTATGGGAACGATTAAAAACGAATCCGCCAGACCAGGTTGGCCCATTCCTTTTTACCATTCTAAAAAATCGTTCACTTGATTATTTAAAACATCAGGTTATTAAAAAGGATGTGCATGAGTCGTTAAAGAATGCCCTTAACCGTGAATTAGAGATTCGGATGTATTCATTGGATTCGAGTGATCCAAAGGAAATTTTCTCGAACGAAATTCAACAGATAATTGAAGCAACATTATTGTCGTTGCCCAGTAAAACTCGTGAAATATTTATCATGAGCAGGTTCCAAAATAAGTCGCACAAAGAAATTGCCGATTTTTTTGATATTACAGTAAAAGGAGTTGATTATCATATTCTTCAGTCAGTTAGGGAACTAAGAAACGCACTGAAAGATTACCTGCCTTTTATTGGCTTAATTTCTTTCCTTCAATAAAAATTTCCTATTCAACTTTTTTTGTAAAGAAAAATACTAGGGATTCCATTTGCTAAATCGTTATAGTTATAGACAGGCGAAAAAAGAGCAAATAGATTACGATAATGTTCTTAGCTACTAATTAAAAATAAAATTTGGATAATTGGAAAAGTTATTGCTGAAATATATTCAAGGTGAATGTAATGATGAAGAAAAAGCTCTTGTAGTGGAGTGGCTTGATACTGATCCTAAAAACCTAAAGGAATACCTTGCTTTACGAAAATTAAACGATATTGCTATTTGGCACGACTATTCAAATTTACAGCAGGAAACTCAGCCAAACTCGGCCCAACTTACCAAAACTAAATCGAAATTGGTTGAATTATTTAAAGTTGCAGCAATCTTTTTGCTGGGTGTTTTCCTTACTTATTGGATGATCAATGAACCCCAAAAGATTGAACCTGTTTCGGCAATGCAAGTAATGTATGTTCCTGCAGGCCAGAGGGCAAAAATAACGCTTGAAGATGGGACCAAAGTGTGGTTAAATGCTAATACAACTTTGAGATTTCCTAATCGGTTTTCAAAAGATGTTCGGGAAGTGAAGTTAGATGGCGAGGCATTTTTTGAGGTTGTTTCATCGAGGACAAGGCCATTTTTTGTAAATACCGAAAAATATAGCGTTAAAGTATGGGGAACCAAATTTAACTTATCGGCATATTCAAAGAGTGACAATTTTGAGACTTCGCTGATAGAAGGTTCGGTCGAAGTATTGGGAAAAGAAAATTCGCAAACGGTTGTACTAAAGCCCAAAGAAAGGGTTGCCACTGAAAATGGGGGGAAGATGGAAGTTTCTCATTTCGAAGACATGAATCAATTCCTATGGAAAAAGGGTATCCTATATTTTGATAATTTGTCATTCTCGGAACTGGCCCAAAGGCTTGAACTGTATTTCGATGTTCAAATTGAGGTCAAAAATCAACATGTTTTATCGTACCACTGTACTGGGAAATTCAGGACAAAAGATGGGGTTGAACACATTTTAAGAGTGCTTCAGCTCCGGAACAAATTTGATTACCGTTTCGATATAAACCGGACGAAAATTACTATTGAATAATCAACTTGACTGCTAGCTAATAACCTAAACCAAATTTGCCTATGATGAAATAACTCTAATATGAAAAAAAACGGAAGATGCGTCACCATCCTCCGTCTGATCAGGTCGTTAGATGACCAACTTCCTATTAAAATTAGTATTAACAACCCAAGAACAAATGTATGAAAAATTATTTGTCAGGAGATCTATTTGTATCAACGAAACAATTTTTACGAAAAATGAGAGCAACGTTTTTCTTGCTTATACTATGTATTTCACAATTGTTTGCAACTAATTCTCTTTCTCAGGTTGCCAAAGTGAATATCTCTATCAGCAATTCAACAGTCATTCAGGTTTTACGAACAATTGAAAGCCAGACTGACTATCTTTTTGTATATGATAAGAACGAAATTGATCTGACCCGTGCCGTGAGTATTGAATCTGGTATTAAACCAGTTACTGAGATATTATCAGAAATGTTCAGCAATACCAATGTGCGTTATGCTATGAATGGAACAAATATTATGCTTATGGTTGAGCATAATGGTGTGATTCAGCAAAAGAAAGGTATCTCGGGTGTAGTAACAGATAATGCAGGGAATCCGCTGCCCGGTGTTACTGTTGTAATCAAGGGCACTAATATCGGGGTACTTACTGATGTGCAAGGAAACTATTCCTTCACAAATGTACCTGCAGAAGGTTCGCTTGTTTTTTCGTTTGTGGGAATGAAACAACAAGAAATAGCTATTGGTGGTAAAACAAAGATTGATGCCACTATGCAGGAGGATGTTATTGGCTTGGAAGAAGTAGTGGCTGTAGGCTACGGTACTATGAAAAAGAAAGACCTTACAGGTTCTGTATCAAATGTTAACGATGCGAGGTTGCTTGATAAACCGGTTATGAATACTGGTCAAGCTTTAGCCAATAAAATTTCAGGGGTGCAGGTCGTTCAGATGGGAGGTGGTATCCCTGGAGGTAACCCAATGATTCGTATCCGTGGGACCAACTCTATCAGTACCAATGGCGATCCATTGTTTGTAGTTGACGGCATTGTTGGCGTAGCGAACCCCCTCAGCAACCTGAATCCTTCTGAAATTGAGTCGATGGATATTTTGAAAGACGCTTCAGCAACAGCTATTTATGGTGCTCGCGGCGCAAACGGTGTTGTAATTATCACAACTAAACGTGGTAAAGCTGGCAAAACTTTGATTGAATATCGTGGTAATGTCACTTATTCGTTTATGGAAAGGCACCTTTATTCGATGACTGCCGAGCAAATGATGTATACCTACGAACAGGCAATGGCTAACGCCGAAAAATATGGTACCCCCAACCGGGCCAAAGATTTCCGTGGCCCTTATGCCTCAGGTCTTTCATATTCCGAAATGCCCTGGCTGTTCACTCAAAATGATAACTATCCGGTGAAATTATTGGGTAAAGACGGAAAATATTACGCTCCGATTTATGATACCAATTGGGAGTCGAAAGCTTTCAGTCCTTCACTTTCTCACGATCATTTTATCGACATCCGCGGTGGAAATGAGAACACTAAATTTTATGTAGGTGGTGGTTATACCGATCAACAAGGGTTGATGATTGACTCGTATTTCAAACGTTTTAATGCTCGTCTTTCCGGAGATATTGTGCTGACCAAATGGCTCAATTTATCAGCTAATCTGGAATTTATCGGAAGTAAAGCATCCAACGATAATAGCATTACCCGTTCAACTGCCGAGGTTTGGCCAATTGTTCCGGTTAAATATCCCGACGATCCGGCTCTAGGGGCTTATGCAAATCGCTGGGGTACCAATGCTGACTTTGCGGTTGGCGAACAATGGTACAATATCATTTTCAGAAGAGACCAGGAATATGGTATTATTTATAAGGCACAGGTTCTGGGAAGTATGGTATTAAATGCAACAATTACCAAGGACCTTAGTTTTAAAGCAAATGTTTCAACTGATTTCAATAACTATAAAGAAGACTTTTGGTCAGGAACTTATTTCACCAATACAAATAATGCCCGGTTAACACATAACGACAGCTTTTACTGGCAGAATGAAAATTACTTCAATTATAGTAAGGTAATTGGAGATCACTCCATTAATGGTATGTTAGGGCTTTCGTGGTCGAAATATGCTTATGAAAACGTTTATGCACGGAACAATGCCTTCTTTACCGATTTTTATGTATGGCATAACCTTGCTGCCGGGTCGGCTGCTAAACCTGAAGTTACCAGTAGTGATGGCAATAATACGTTGAATTCATACTTTGGAAGGTTGAATTACAGCTATAAAGGAAGATATATGCTTACAGGAACAGCCCGTGTTGATGGTTCATCCAAATTTGGTGCAAATAGTAAATACGGTTTCTTCCCTTCGGCTGGTTTGGGATGGCGTCTTTCTGAAGAAAATTTTATGAAGAGTGTACCATACTTGTCGAATATGAAAGTTAGAGGAAGTTGGGGTAAAACTGGTAACCAGGAAATTGGTAGCTATGTAACCCAGCAGTTTGTTGGCGTAAATAGTAGTATTGTTATGGGTGGTAAAACAATAACCGGTATTTATCCCAATTCGGTGGGTAACCCCGATTTGAAATGGGAAACTACCCGTCAGTGGGATGCCGGTATCGATATTGGTTTATTCCACGACCGTGTTCAGTTAGTGTTGGATTACTACAACAAGAAAACCACAGATATGCTTCTCGACGTTCCGCTGCCATACTCAACTACTGTAGGAACAGCAAAACTTAACTATGGATCGGTTGGTAACCGTGGTTTCGAAATTACTTTGAATACAAGAAATATTGATAAAGGCGACTTCCAATGGAGTACTGCTTTCACACTTTCGTCGAACCATAACGAAGTGCTGGCACTTGGCCCAACCGGTGCGCCTATTTACCAACAAACAGGCGCCGGTAATGCAACAACTATTATTAAAATTGGTGCGCCAATCGGGTCATTCTTTGGGTTGAACCGTTTAGGAACCTGGAAAACAACCGAAGCTGTTGAAGCTGCCAGATATGGGATGTTACCTGGTGACTTGAAATTTGAGGACAAAAACAACGACGGTAAGATCGACTTTACATCTGATGGTGATATTATCGGACGTGCATTCCCAAAAATCATTGCCGGGTTCAATAATACATTTAAATACAAAAACTTCGATGTGTCGATTGATATTGCTATCGTTTCGGGTGTAAACAAAGCATTTATCCACGAATCTGCCGAAGATCGTCAGTTGGTTTCCGGAGGATTGAATTCTTCATTACAAGCATGGAGACCCGATAATCAGAACTCGATGGTTGCACAATTCCGCCCTGGAAACGGTGGTGGTTATTATCAGTCGTATGCCGATACTCACATGATATCAGATGCATCATTTATCAGGGGTAGTAATGCTACACTGGGATACACTTTCCCTTCACATTTCCTTGGGCTCGAAAAATTGAGAGTTTATCTGAATGCTACTAATTTCTTCCTGATAACCAAGTGCGAAGGATATGATCCGGAAGGTAGCTCGCTGGACAAGAACTTAACGTTAGCTCCTAACTCGGATAAATACCAGTATCCAACCCCAACAACGGTATCATTTGGCGTCAATGTTAGTTTTTAACTCTAAAAAATGATCAATCATGAAATATAATCGAATAACTACCATAAATTTCGCCTTGCTGTTTTCCTTGATTCTTCTTTTGGGAAGTTGTGATAAATTTTTGGAGGAAGTTCCAACAGCAAACTTATCAGATAAGTCAACATATAAAACTCAGGCTGACGTTGATGCATTGACTATAGGCCCATACAGATCGTTGCCAAACTGGCTCAGTGGTGGTGGCGACTGGGGAAATCAGCTTCCTAATTCGGTTGAGTTTGTAACAGGTTTTGCCTGGACTGCCGAACCTCATGCTCAATTCTGGAAATACGAAACCAACCAGGTTTCGGGCGACTTGCTCGATAATTACAATAACCAATGGATGTACTGGTGGCAAGGTGTGAGAGATGCTAATTTTTCAATTGCACAGCTTAGTAAAGTTACTTCAGTAGCAACAGCTAATGTTCAAAAAGCGTTAGGCGAAGTTCGTACTTTACGTGCATGGTATTACTTCTGTTTGGTGCGCTACTTTGGCGATGTACCAATGATTACCGAGCCGCTTGCTTCGATTTCTGAAGCCGAACAGCCACGAACATCGTTGAAGAAAATTTACGATGAGGTGATAATTCCTGACCTGGAATTTGCCGTAAACCAAAGTACCTTGGTTGATGCCAAATCGACCGACGGACGCATTACCAAATATACCGCACGTGCTATTTTAGCTGATGTGTATTTGACATGTGCCGGCTATCCTTACCAGGAAGTTGCTACCAATGCAACAAAAGATTGGTGTGTTGAAGGTGGCTGGGCAATGACAGCCTATCCTGTGGCCAGCGGTAAATCGTTCCTCGAAAAAGCCAAAACGCAATTGGATGTTCTTTATGGCAAATATACTTTGGGAACATACAAAGACTTGCGCGATCCGGCTAAGAACAATTCAGGAGAAGCAATTTTCCAGGCACAGTTCCTTTCCACTATTTCCAATAACGGTATAATCCAGTGTTGTTTCCCTTTAACCAGCCACATTTCGATGTTTGGTGACGAGAACGGTACTTTTATCCCGTCGATTGGATATTACAATTCGTACAACGACAACGATTTAAGGAAGAAAGAAGGCCAATTCTTTTTTACTTATGACTATGTATCGAATAAATATGCTGAAAAAGGTAACCTGGTAAAGTTCGATCGTCCGTATTTGTATAAGTATTATGATGAATCAGCTGTGAAAGGGGCATCTCCTGCCGGTGGAGCTTCAGGCTTGAACTGGTCTTTCTACAGATATGCCGATGTGCTGTTGATGCTTACTGAAGTTAACTGGACATTAAAACAACTTGGATCCTCGGTTGCCGATAATGACATAACCAAAGGTATTAATGAAGTTAGGACCAGGGCTTTGATGCCGGCTTATAACGCTTCTGATGTAAACCTGTTTACGATTATGAGCGAAAGAGCTTACGAGTTGGTTTTTGAAAATAAAATGATTTGGGACCAGCGCCGTACACGTATGTGCCTGACTCCAGGAGTAGGTTCTTTTGGCACTATTCACAGTTTCTTCGGACATCGGCCCGAATCGTTTAGCTTTAATTTTGCTGCAATGAACCTCCTTTGCCCAATGCCGGGAAATGAAATAAAGACCAATAAAAAGCTTCTGCAAAACTTTGGATATTTGCCTAAACAAGTTGGTCAATAGAAATTGATATTATGTATTATCTAAAACTATGCAAGATGAAAACAACAAGAATCATATTATTGGCTTTCACTATGGTTGCGTTGCTCGTTAGTTGTTCGAAACAATCTTATTGGGATATACCAACAGATGAGAACGGTAACGCCATTATAACACAGGTGTCAAAAACTACTTCTGCCGGAATTTCAATGCTCGATGGGTCGTTTACCATACAATCAACCTTGCCAAATGCAAAAGTTGGAGATGAAATGACTATCGACCTGGTGAAACCGCAAGTCCCGTCATGGGATGCCAAAGGAGCAACACAAATTTTACCAATATCTGGCGCAACAAAAAAAGCTAAAGTTGATGCTAATAAACAAATATCTGTTACTTACACTCGTACCGAATCGACTCTTTTAAACCTGGCCGATTATGTGACTGTTATTATTTCAGGAAATACCGACAGCGGAAAACTATTGATTACATTAGTTTCGGCTTTTACCGTTACTAAACCTACCAGTGTAACCAAAACAACTGATGCTGCTTTTTCGGTGAAAGTTGCTCCTAAAAGTGCAACTTACTCTGGTAGCCTGGTCGTGAAAATAAAAAATGGAGCGAAAGGTACCTGGAGTGATGTTACCGGAAGTCCTTTCTCTGGTTCACAACCATTTAATGTGCCAGTTAAAGGAGCCGACTTTGTGAAAAGCGATACCTTGTTTTATACTTTTACTGCAGCTGTTGGAAATTATTCTGAAATTTATTCTGCCTCAGTAATTGCTTCAAAGTAATAATCTGTTAGAGAGATGTTTGCATAAATAGAAGTTGAGCACATTTGTAAGACGTGATTATCACTTAACTTTCAAGCTGCTTCGGATAACCGGGGCAGCTTGCTTCGTCTTTACACGCCAGTGATACTATTAGGCGCTTATATTTTATTTCTTTTACAGCCATAAATATTTGTTGCGCTGTGTCACCGGCGATAATCCTTACAGGTCATATCAAGGCAGCTTCTTTTTTTATACATTTGTGATAAACCTAAACAACTATGACCTGTATAATCAAAAATTCCTTACTTGCCAGTCTTGCAGTGTCTTCATTATCAGTGCAAAGCAATCCAATGCCCAAAACACATACGCCGAATATAGTATTGATTTTTATGGACGATTTGGGCTATGGCGATTTGAGTTGCTACGGAGCTTCACAATATAAAACGCCGAACCTTGACCGGATGGCAGCTATGGGTATTCGGTTCACCAGTTTTATGGCTGCCCAGGCGGTTTGCAGCGCTTCTCGTGCCGGAATATTGACGGGTTGTTATCCTAACCGTGTTGGAATTTCAGGTGCATTAATGCCCGATGCTAAAATTGGCTTAAATCCGGCAGAAGAAACGATTGCTGAAGTTGTAAAAAAACGTGGCTACAAAACCTGTGCAATAGGGAAATGGCACCTGGGCGTACAAAAGCAATTTTTGCCCTTGCAACAAGGCTTCGATGAATATTTGGGGCTTCCGTATTCGAATGATATGTGGCCGGTGAATTATGACGGAACGCCTATTAAGAAAGAATCGAACGATTGGAAATACAATTATCCGGTTTTACCATTAATTGAAGGCAATGAGAAGGTAAAGGAAATCCGCACACTCGACGATCAGTCTCAGTTAACTACCATATATACTGAAAAGGCCGTTCGGTTTATCAATGAAAACAGAAAAAAGCCATTCTTTTTATACCTGGCACATTCAATGACCCATGTTCCGCTTGCAGTTTCCGATAAATTTAGAGGGAAGAGTGAGCAAGGTTTATTTGGTGATGTGATGATGGAAATAGACTGGTCGGTTGGCGAAATACTGAAAACGCTTGAGAAGAATGGGCTCGACAAAAATACGTTGGTTATTTTTACATCGGATAATGGCCCATGGTTGAATTTTGGGAACCATGCCGGATCGACTGGCGGGCTGCGCGAGGGAAAAGGGAACAGCTTCGAGGGTGGGCAGCGCGAACCCTGCCTGATGCAATGGCCCGGGCAAATTGTTGGCGGTAGTATTTGCAACAAATTAGCATCAACCATCGATTTGCTGCCAACCATTGCTGCATTGACCAATTCGCCGCTTCCGGACAAAAAGATAGATGGAGTAGATATTTCTGCATTGATATTTGGTGATGAGAAGGCAAATCCCCGGGAAACATTTTTATATTATTATCGGAAAAATAGTCTCGAAGCTGTTCGGAAAGGTTCGTGGAAGCTGGTGTTTGCTCATCCCGGACGTACTTATGTTGGTTTTAAGCCAGGTGTAAACGGATTTCCGGGACCTGTAAACGAAAATTTTCAGTTTGAAGAAGCATTATACGATTTGCGACGCGATCCGGGCGAACGTTACGATGTGAAAGGGTTTTATCCTGAAGTGGTTGTAGAACTTCGGAAACTTGCCGATGATGCACGTGATGATTTGGGTGATGACATTCAGAAAATACCAGGGAAAAACCGCAGAGAACCTGGGCGGGTGGAGTAAATAGTGATCAGTCGTATTTTTCAGAAGCATAAAACAAACCTAAAAAATTAACTATATGAACCGGACAAGCCTATTTACCATGCTGGGCATTTGCTCGACAGGAATGATGTCTTCGTGCGCCAAACAGGAACTTAAACCAGTCCGACCGAATATCCTGTTTATTATGAGCGACGACCACGCCTATCAGGCAATCAGTGCTTATGGATGTGGATTGAATAAAACGCCGAACATCGACCGTATTGCCCGTGAAGGCGCCATTTTTAACCGCGCATTTGTGACCAATTCGCTTTGCGCACCAAGCCGTGCAGTAATTTTGACCGGAAAATTCAGCCATTTGAATGGGAAAGTAGATAATCGTGCCACATTCGACTGGAACCAACAGAACTTTGCCAAAATTCTGCAGCAAAACGGGTATCAAACTGCATTAATCGGGAAGATTCACCTCGATGGTTTGCCACAGGGCTTTGATTATTCGAATGTGCTTCCGGGACAAGGTAATTATTACAATCCCGATTTCATTGAGAATGGTGTGAAGAAGCAATATCAGGGCTATGTTACTTCGCTTACTACGGAGTTTGCCCTTAACTGGCTGGATAAAATGCGCGACAAATCGAAGCCATTTTGCCTGATGTACCATCAGAAAGCTCCACACCGGAACTGGCTTCCCGAAGAAAAGTATTTCAATTTGTATGAAGATCGGGAATATGATTTTCCTGAGAATTTTTTCGACGATTACCAGGGACGGGGGACCGCGGCTCACACGCAAAAAATGAGCATCGTACGAGATATGATGTGGGGGCACGATATGAAGTTTGAGAATGACCCTTACACTGGTGAACCAACTAACTTTATGAACGATATTAACCGGATGGATGAGAAACAGCGACTGGCATGGCGCAAAGCATACAATCCGCGTAACGAGGCTTTCCTGAAAAACAAACCTGAAGGGAGAGACCTTGCCAAATGGAAATACCAGCGTTATATGCGCGACTATCTGAAATGTATCCAGTCGGTTGACGATGGGGTAGGACAGGTGCTCGATTATCTCGATAAAAACGGTCTGGCTGAAAATACGATTGTTATATATACTTCAGATCAGGGTTTTTACCTGGGAGAGCATGGTTGGTTCGATAAACGGTTTATGTATGAGGAGTCGTTCCGAACACCACTGGTGATACGCTATCCGAAGGAGATAAAGGCAGGTACTGTAATCGACAAATTGGTTCAGAATGTTGATTATGCACCAACATTTTTGGATTACGCCGGATTAAAAGCGCCGGACGATATGCAGGGCCTTTCTTTTCGTAAACTGGTAAGAGGAGACGCAGGTGAATGGCGCGATGCTATTTATTACCAATATTTTGAATATCCCGCAGAGCATGAAGTAAAACGCCATTATGGTATTCGGACTGATCGTTATAAACTCATCCATTTTTACAACGATGTTGACGAATGGGAAATGTACGATTTGGAAAAGGACCCGCACGAAATGAAAAGTATCTATAATAATAAAGCGTACACCGACGTACAAAAGGATATGCACACGCGACTTACCGAACTTCGGGCCAAATATGGCGAAACCGACGAAATGGACCGGAAGTTTATTGAAAGTTACAAACGATAAGTCTGATAGAACAACAAAAGCAAAGTTTTTCGAGAGACATAAAGATCAGGAGGCTGTTCAAAAAAAAGGATGGGATATTCAAGTGTACCAGTTTTCACTTGGTTACACAATGTAACTACTTTGAATTCTTTAGGGTTATCTTCTTCTTTTCTTGACAAACCTCCTTTAAATTATATATTTAAGTAATGAGAATGAAATAATGTCGTACTTATGTTCATATTTTTATACTGACTCACCCCCTGCACCTAGCGGACGTCGGGGTGAGTACATTTAAAATACGACAATAAATTGTTCTTATTACTTAGTAACAAAACAATCTATTGTTTTATTTTAAAATGCTCACATTATTATTTGTAAATTTTCCTATTATTTGTTTGTTTTTATTGTTTTATTGCCATAATTTTAATTGTTGCTTATTTCAATGAAGGTTGGTTTGTAGGGCTTGGTGGTAAAATAGGTTTCGCCAGGGTTCTTTGTAATAATGGTTTTCCTGAAAAACAAAACAAAATATCCAACTTGGTGCTGTGTTTTTTTCACCCGACAGATGATTCCCGCTCAGAATTTTTCATTGACGTTAATAATCAGTTTGTAACTATTCAGAAATTTTAGAGAAGGTTTTTCTGTAGTTTAAAACGACGCCGGAATTTTCCGGGCTGTGAAAAAACAGTTTGAAATGCTTATGGAATTTTCGAAACGCTCAAAAAGCAATTTATAACCACGTTGGAGTTCTTCGGAATGTTTTTCTGTAGTTTAAAACGACGCTGCAATTTTCCAGACTAGGAAAAAACAGTTTGACATGCCTCTGTAATTTTCCAGGCGCTAAAAAAACAGTTTATAACCACGTTGGAATTTTTCAGAGTGTTTTTGGGCAGTTTAAAACTGCGTCCGCATTTTTTAGGCGCTCAATAAACAGTTCAAAATGCTTCTGTAATTTTCCAGGTACTCAAAAAGCAGTTCAAAATGAGTTTGGAATTTTTTGAGACTTTTTTAGTGACTTAAAATGTACCTGTTTTGTTTCGGATGTGGGATAATCGGAAAATGTTTTGAGAAATTAGCCTGTGAAGGCATACAATAAATTTATGTTTAACCTTTAAAATTACCTCAGATGATCAATTCATTGAATTTCTCGTTATTTCCGAGCGACGAACTTCTTACGTTCGCCAAAGGAGCGCTTGCCCTTGTTGAACCGCGAAAAAATGGGTCTCCGGTTATTATTCCGTTTTTCGATAGGGCATTAGAGCAGCAAAACAATTTCATTATTGCGTTCGAACGCGAAATTAAAAACCCTTTTACCAAACAACTTGCCGTCGCTGATCAGAAACTCGATTTTAGTTTCCTGGCCTTTCGTTCGTACATCGAAGCCATAAGTTACAGGGTTACTATGCCCGATATGGCCGAAAGTGCCGGTAAAATTCTGGAAGTAATTCGTAAACATGGCTGGTCGGCTGCCTCGATGGGTTATAAAGCTGAAGCTGCTACAATTACCAATCTCATTTCGGAATTGCAGGACAAGTACACCAACGAACTTCATTTAATCAGTGCAATTGACTGGCTAAGGGAGATGGAGGCTACCTTACAGGCATTTGAAGAGCTGGTTAAACAGCAGGTAACCAATTCGTCGGTTAGCGAACCAACGTTAAGCAGAGTGCGCCCCGAGTTAGTGCGGTCGTTAAAAGCCCTGTTTTCGATTATTTCGTTAACCCAGGAGGCTATCCCCGCTGACGAGCTGGCAACCTTGGAAGCGTTGCTGAACGAACTCATCGTCCGCTCGCTGGCAACCGTAAAGGCTGCCGGGACACGGGCAGAGAATAAGAAGAAGGAAGAGGAGCAGCCTAAGTAGTATCACATTAGCCTCGACAGGGTTTCAAACCCTGTCGGGGATAAAAACTTTTTGCGACACATAAAAACTAAATATGAATCAACTATTACCTTTAAAATCGACTTTGGTTAGTAAAGCCGAAAGTAAGTTTATTAGCTTACTTTGGTCAAAAACTAATTTGAAGCAAAGACACGTATTTTTTACTCTATTCCTTCTGGTGTTGTGTACCGGACAACTCTCCGCCCAAACCGTTACCCTGAACATTACGCAGAATTACACCCTGCCCGAAACTCCGGTTATTACCCGGGATGGCGATCAGCTAAACTCATCGGTTTCTACAGGAAACCAATGGTATTTCAACGGGACGAAAATTGAAGGGGCAACCCAATCTAGCGTAGTAATCACCCAATCGGGCACTTATTCTGTAACCGTGAGCAACGAGGCGGGCTGTAGTGCAGCTTCGGCAAACTATGCGGCCATCAAAACCGATGTTGGCTTAATTCCCGATGCCAGTTTTAGCTGCAAAGTTTTCCCAAACCCCAACGACGGTTATTTTACCGTTGAACTAACCACCAGCCGAAGCGGGCAGGTTGAACTTAACCTATATGCAACGGATGGACGAAATGTAGTTTCAAAAATTGTACAAACCGATGGCGGTACACGGCAAATAAAGTTTAGCGAAACCAGCCTGGTTCCGGGAGCCTACACGTTGCAAATACGGTTTGGGGCAAGGGTTGAGAGCAAAAAACTAATCATTAAACACTAGGAGGCCACGGTGATGAAAAAGATATTTTTACTTGTTAGTTTGTTGTTTGCAATTAATACTGTATTTGCACAGACATTATATACCCGGAAAGATTCTATTCCTATTACGCAGGATTCGGTTACTTTGTCTGCTGGTCAGTTTAGAGGGAAATTACAATGGCAGCGTTCATTGGACGGGAAAACATGGAATGACCTAAAAGGAAAAACAACCCAGATTGTAAAAGTTGCTCAGGCGGATGAAGGTTTTTATCGTGCAAAAATTTTAGAAGCAACTTGTAACCCGGTTTATTCTGATACAGCAGTTGTTGTGGCGAAAAAGGCTGTAAATGCTAATGTAACCGACCCTGAAAAAATTGTTGGTGCAACCTTGGTTGATCGTGACAACGACGTATTTACTTACGTCACTTCAGGTACATCTACACAAACGGTTTCTATACCAGTTAACACCGTTTTTGTGGATAGTGAAAAAGAAAGCGATATTCGGGTAGTTACCAGTATTACTCAAAATGGAGATACAGTAAAAGTAAATACCAATCAGGGTACAATGGAAGATTTGTTCAGTAACCTTGAGTTAAAATTATCAACTGCAACGATGACTCCGGTTACTAAAAGCGCTTACCTGACTACTTCGGCTTTGGCTAAGGCAATGAAAGATGAGAAGGGGTTTATCCACCCGGTTGAAGTGATTGACAACAATATACAGCAATCCTCACTTAAAAGCGCCCAGGCAACTGATGAATCACTGCCTGGTATCTATTTCAGGAAAGATTTTAGTGGCGAAACTATTTGGGAAGAGGGAGGTGCCAGCATTTCTTTCGACCAGGCATATTACCAGTTGGGAACAGAACTGGAATATGAGTTTAAATTTGAACAGCAGGGGTTCGATTGGGCGAACAAACAATTCCCCAAAGGGAAAATTACAAAATTTAAAATCTGTACCAACAAAGAAGCTTCAGGGGTAGAAGCAAAAATGGTTTTGAAGGCTACGACCAGCCATGAGTTCAATAAAGAAGACTCAAAAGTCATTCAAAAAAATGTTTTCAACAAAACTTTTAAATATCTGGTTTTTGTTGCACCGTCGCCAATTCCCATTCCTTTTTGGGCAACGGTAAAAGTTGATTTAATGCGCGGTTCTTCTTCAACGATTTCAGGCGAGGCTTCAGTTACAGGAGGCGCAACCGGCAATTTTAATCTTGAACTGGGTGCAAGCTACGAAAATGGCCGTTGGACAACTATTAACCCTGCTTTCACTCCCAAGTTCACGCTTGAGGGGCCGGAAGTGGATGCCGCGGTAAACGTAAAAGCGCAGGTTGAAGTTTACCCGCATATCGAAGTTTCGTTTTACAGTGTATTGTCCCCCTATCTTGATATAGCTCCTTACATACGAAGCGAAATGGAATACAGTCTTTTAAAGAATTTTAAATATGACCTTTATTCGGGAGTGAATGCCCGTTTGGGGATTAAAGCCGATGTATTCGGAAGCAACATCTTCGATTATAATACGGGCGACCTGAATATGTTTGAAAAGTCGCTTTATACGGCCCCAAAGAAGCTGCAAGTGGTTAGCGGTAGTAATCAGGCAACTACACCAGGGAAAGCTTTACCTAGCCCGGTTGTTATAAAAGTACTTGATTCTAAGGATAAGCCTGTTAAAAATGCGATGGTCAATCTTAAAGCAAAACTAGGCAGTCTCTTTAAGTCTATTCTGGGGACTAAAAGCGCTACAATTACTAATGGCGATAATGGTGAATTAGTTTTGGCCTCTGATTCAACAGGGCATGTATCGGTAAACTGGGTCATGGCCCAAACAACAGCAAAAGATACGCTAGATGCTTACCTCAAAGATGGAACTGACACTAAAATTGATAGCTCATCCATTTCAGTAAATACTCAATCTTGTGGCTGCGATACCACCAAGTTTGGCCATTTTACCGACCCGCGCGATGGTCATGTTTATAAAACCATAAAAATTGGTACCCAGACCTGGATGGCTGAAAATTTGGCATGGTTCCCCTACATCACGCCAACCTGGCCTGATCCGGGTTATGCTTCGCCCTGCTATTTAGTCTCCAAAAACGGTGTACTTTATGACCACCCTGCCGCTTTAACCGCCGCTCCGGCTGGGTGGCACCTGCCCAGTGCCGCCGAATGGGAAACCCTTTCCAATTACTTGGGCGGTGCGGAGGTCGCCGGGGGCAAAATGAAAGCCACCTATGGATGGGACAGTCCCAATACAGGTGCCACCAACGAGAGTTGCTTTTCTGCTCTTCCGTGTGCCAGCTACGTCTACTACTGGGACTTCTCCTCTATAGGCGGCAACTGCGTCTGGTGGAGTAGTACCGCCGACGATGAGTACAACGTGTGGAGCAGCGCCGTGAACACTAACGATACAAAGTTGCATATGGGCCAAACCTACGCCGGGTACTGGGGACACTCTGTGCGCTGCGTTAAGAATTAGGGTGTTTTGGCAGAGGTGACCTCCGCTAGTCGGGATGTTCGCAAAGGCTGGTGGCGATTTGTATCGCCATTTTTATAATAATGAATTTGTAATTCATACAAACTAAATGAACTGAAACTTGCTCGTTTGGATATGCAAAAGCTTGCGTGCGATAGCGCTAATTGGCAGGCAGCACTTTTCTAGCTCTGGATTCGTAATCGGGCAATGTAATTTTAATAAATTTGCGAGGAAGCAATACTATAAAACATGAAAGAGGTAACCTTAAAAATTTCGGAAAATAAATATGATTTTTTCATGGAGCTTGTCAGCCAGCTTGGCATTGAAGTAGCAGAAAGTATTGATATTCCGGAGGAGCATAAAACTATTGTTCGCGAACGTATAAATACTTCCCAAACAGAAGAGTTAGTTTCCTGGAGAAAGGCCAGAAAACAATTCACATTTAAAGATTAGTCCTCGTGGGTTTTACTGTTTCAATTGATCCGAGAGCCATTCTGGACATTCAGGAGGCGATAAACTATTACGACAATCAGCAGGTAGGTTTAGGAAGAAAGTTTGAAAGGGAATTGAATAAATACTTCATTGCACTTGAGAAAAATCCATTTTTTCGGATTCGTTATGATGCTGTTCGTTGTTTGCCACTGAAAAATTTCCTTACATGGTGCATTTCTCTGTTTCGGAAGAGCGAAAGTTGGTGATCGTTCATGCTGTATTTCACACTTCGCTTGATATTCAGAAATGGACAATGAGAAAGTAGAACCCTGTGCTGTTCATATAATTAATGAAGCCATTTCAACAATTACCCCTACTGGTCGGGATATTCGTGGCCGCTGGTGGCGATTTGTATCGCTACTTCTATAACAGCGAATTTGTAATTCGCGCAAACTAAATGAATTTAAACTTGCTATGTATATACTTTCGAACCTGCTCGTATGGATGTATAAACGCTCGCGGAGCTTTGCTCATTGGTAAATTTTCGTTTATAAGTGAATTTTTCATACGTTAATGCAAAATATTCGGTTGTGGCTGAATATTTTGAAATGTTATGGAGATACAATTTATTTGGGAAAGAACACTTTTAACTGGTGTTAATCTACCATGATTAATAAAATAAATCCCGTTCCTTTGGATATGAAACCCCTTGCATGTGTTAGTGCTGATTTGTATCTCAGTAATATAGCACTGCCACAATGACCAACATTGAGCTAAATCCGTGAGGGCCGTTACAATCCTGGCGTAGAAGAGAGATCACAAAATGAGGTTGTTGAATATTTCTGCCTAAGATTATTTCCATTTTGAAGGTTTCAGCCTATAGTTTTTCCTATCTTTAACTAACTGAAAATCTGAAAACCCTCAAAACTATGCAAGTCCCAAATTTTGTAAAACAAGACAATTACCTCCATCCGTATGCACAAATCGTTATCGATAGGTTGCTGGAGGCTGAGAATAAGGAAAAAAAGTTGTTGTTCGGACAAAGCCTGCCCGATTTTGCCCAAGGGCATAAATGGTATGGTCTGCACAAGGAACATGGCCTTTGGGTTTTGCGCGACTGGGCGCCCAATGCAACAGCCATATACCTTGTTGGCGAATTCAACAGCTGGCAGGAACAATCGGAATATGCTTTGTCAAGGGTTGAATCGGGAGATTGGGAATTACGGCTGCCGTTTAAGATGATGAAACACGGCGATTTGTTCGCTTTCTCAATACATTGGCACGGTGGGCAGGGGAAACGTGTTCCGGCATGGATCAACCGAGTGGTTCAGGATGACCAAACCAAAATTTTCAATGCACAGGTTTGGGTTCCTGAAAAACCTTACAAGTGGAAGAACGCTAAATTTAAGCGTAATGCTGAGGCACCGTTAATCTACGAAGCGCATATCGGGATGGCCGGCGAGGATTTGCGTGTACATACTTACAACGAGTTTCGTGAAAATGTTTTGCCGCGCATCAAAGAGGCTGGCTACAACACTTTGCAGTTGATGGCCATTCCGGAACATCCCTACTACGGTAGTTTTGGCTACCACGTGTCCAGTTTTTTTGCACCCTCGTCGCGCTTTGGCACTCCCGAAGAATTGAAACAACTGGTTGATGAGGCACATGGAATGGGCATATCAGTAATTATAGACCTGGTACATTCACATGCCGTGAAAAACGAAAATGAAGGTTTGGGCCGATACGATGGAACCCGCTGGCAGTTTTTTCACGATGGCCCAAAGGGTGAGCACCCTGCCTGGGATTCGTTCTGTTTCAATTATGGCAAGAACCAGGTTTTGCATTTCTTGTTATCCAATATTCGCTATTGGCTCGAAGAGTTCAGGTTTGATGGTTTCAGGTTCGATGGCGTAACCAGTATGCTTTATTTCGATCATGGACTTGGTAAAGCCTTTACGAGCTACGACGATTATTTCAGCGGCGGGCTCGATCAGGAAGCATTTACCTATTTCGTCATGGCCAACAAGCTTATTCATGAGATAAATCCAAATGCACTTTCTATTGCCGAAGAAATGAGTGGCTTGCCAGGGTTGGCCACTTCGCTGAAAGATGGCGGATTAGGTTTTGATTACCGCATGGCAATGGGAGTTCCCGATTTCTGGATTAAACTAATTAAAGAGTATTCGGACGAACAATGGAATGTTGGCGATATATTTTATCAGTTGACTTCGAAACGAATGGACGAAAAAGTAGTGAGCTATGCCGAGTCGCACGACCAGGCGCTTGTTGGCGATAAAACCATTATTTTCAGGTTGATTGATAAGGAAATGTATTTCAGTATGCGGAAAGATCAGCCCAATATGACTGTCGACCGTGGAATTGCGTTACATAAAATGATTCGTTTAGTTACTTTAACCTGTGCCGGGGGGGCCTATCTCAATTTTATGGGCAACGAATTTGGTCACCCGGAATGGATCGATTTCCCGAGGGAAGGAAATGGCTGGTCGTATAAACATGCCCGGCGATTGTGGAGTTTAGCCGATAACAAAGAACTTAAGTTCCATTGGCTTTCGGATTTTGACCGTGAAATGATTTCGCTGGTTAAAGATGAAAAGCTGCTTGAAGTTCCTGAAGTGAACTGGGTATACGACCACAAAGGCAATGAGGTGCTGGCTTATACGCGTGGTAAGTACCTGTTTGTATTCAATTTTCATCCAACGCAGTCTCTGGTCGATTACCGTATTCCTTCTGATTCTTGCACCTATCGGATTGCTTTGGATACCGATGCCGAAAGGTTTGGCGGACAGAACAGGGTTGACAGCCATATCAGTTATTATACCCATATAGCCGAAGATGGAAATCACCATTTTCTGATGCTATATCTACCTGCCCGGACTGCTTTGGTTTTGCGAAAAGAAATTTAAATTTCAGTACGGATACAACCTCATTAGCTTAGAAATAGATGATATTTTCAACTGAAGTTAATATTCCTGAGTTCCCCTGGAAAATTGGGTATGCGAAAGGTGTAATGTTTATTGGATCATGTTTCTCTGATAACATTGGTCAGAAATTGGTTGACCTGAAATTTTCCGCCGATGTTAATCCTTTCGGCGTTTTGTACAATCCGGTATCCATTGCAAACAGTTTGCGGTATTTAATCGGTAATATACGTTTTGGCGAAACCGATTTGTTTCAGGATCAGGGAATTTGGAACAGTTTTAGTCACCACAGTAGCTTTTCGGATGTTAATGCTGAAAAAGCATTGAAGAAGATCAATGAAAGAATAAATTTGTCGCACCAGTTTTTGAAAAATGCCGAATTTTTAATGATTACTTTCGGAACTGCCTGGGCATATAAACTGGAAGGTACCGACCAGGTTGTATCGAATTGCCATAAAGTTTCTGCGTCGAAATTTAGTCGGGTAAAGCTTGGTGTTAGCGAAATTACTGCTGATTACCGGCTTTTGCTTGACGAACTCTGGTCGTTTAACCCGAACCTGAAAATTATTTTTACCGTTAGCCCTATCCGGCATTGGAAAGACGGCGCTGTTGGTAACCAGGTGAGTAAATCTACTTTGATTTTAGCTATTGATGAGTTGCTCGGTACGTTTGCAGGTCGCTTTTGTTCGTATTTTCCGGCTTACGAGCTTGTAATGGACGAGTTGCGCGATTATCGGTTTTATGCTGCCGATATGTTACATTTAAGCGAAGTTGCTGTTAATTATATTTTCGAACGCTTTCATTCTGTACTTATTTCGAAAGAAGCCATGCAGATTGCGTTTCGCATCGGGAAAATCCAGAAAGCAATGAACCATCGTCCGTTTAAAACTGATTCGCCGGAATACCGGCATTTTGTTGAGGCCAACATTCAGGAAATTAAAACTATATCTGTTCTTTATCCTCATTTAAATCTTGAAGAAGAACTTAGTTTTTTTGAGGGTAAGATTTAGAATTCGGTGTGATTTTGAAGTGTGTTTATCGTTTCCCTTTTTTTGATTGGCTTATGAAAATATTGATGTTTGGATGGGAGTTTCCGCCCCACATTTCAGGAGGATTAGGAACAGCCTGCTATGGCCTGACCAAAAGTTTGTCGCAAATAGATGATTTGGAGGTAACATTTGTTGTACCTAAAAAATATGGAGACGAAGATTTGCCAAACATTACATTTATCGGTGCCGATCAAATACCAGTTATTCAACAACAAATTCACTTCGACGATAGTAATGCTAAATTGGAATATTATGCTATTCATTCCCAGTTGATCCCGTATTTAGGCACGGCTGAATTTGAATCGCTTAACAATGAGAAAAAGGTTTCCGAAAACCGTTTTATTGAAGTAACTGAAGAGGGCAAGGTTCTTTTTGCCGGAGGATACGGCTTTTCGCTTTTCCAGGAGATAGAATATTATTCGGTTGTAGGCGAAAAGTTAGCTCGTGAGTTGGCCTTTGATGTAATTCATGTTCACGACTGGATGTGTTACCCAGCTGGAGTAGCGGCTAAACTAGCTTCTGGGAAACCGCTTGTTGCTCATATTCATTCAACAGAGTTTGATCGTTGCGGGCAGGCGGTTAATCCTGCAATTTGTATGATAGAAAAGGAAGGTTTGGAAAAAGCTGATAAAATTATTGCTGTTAGCAACTTTACCAGGTCAATCGTAATTCGTAATTATGGAATTGATCGCCGTAAGGTTATAACAATTCACAATGCAGTTGAACCAACAAATTATTCGGCAGAATTATTTTCTAAACCATACAGTGCCGATAAAGTTGTAACTTTTTTAGGCAGGATAACTGCGCAAAAAGGCCCCGGATATTTTGTTGATGCTGCTTTTCTTGTTATTCAGAAATATAAAAATGTACGGTTTATAATGGCCGGGAAAGGCGATTTGCTTCAGGAAATGAAACAGAAAGTTACTGATCTGCGCATTTCAGGTTTCTTTCAGTTCCCTGGGTTTGTAGCCGATGAGGAAATTCCTGAACTTTTTTTGTCAAGCGATATTTTTGTTATGCCATCGGTTTCTGAACCATTTGGAATTGTTGCACTTGAGGCTATGCAAGCTGGGGTAGCAACTGTTGTTTCGAATCAATCAGGTGTTTCGGAGGTTGTAAAAAATGTAATTAAGGTTGATTATTGGGATACGCGGGCATTAGCAAATGCTATTATTCATCTTTTAGAGAATACTAAGTTTCGGAAGCAAAATGAAAAAAAAGGCAAAACCGAGGTTCAGAAATTGATTTGGGAAAATACGGCCCTTAAAGTTTATAAGGTTTATGAACGCCTAATAAAACAAGGCGTTTGATGATATTTTTACTGGAATCTGCATGTTGATAATTTTCAAATATTTAACGTCCATTTTACATTAAGGTCATTCAATTACGGTTTTTTTTAACTTCTTTTGTTGCAACCATTCACAAGTATTGATTGTGAACGAGATAAGAATAATTCACCTTGCATCATAAAATTAATTATCGTGGAAAAACCAAATTGGAAAAAATTGTTTGTTGAGTCAAACATTCCTGAAAAATTGACTCCCTTGAAAGAGCTTAGCCGCAACCTGTGGTGGGTATGGAATACCGAAGCTCGCGAATTGTTTCAATATATCGACGCTGAAATATGGGAAGAATGTGAACATAACCCAATATTGTTGCTTGAAGAGGTTAATTATCAGCGGTTTATTGAACTAGAAAATGATGAGGAGTTTTTATATAAAATGAATCATGTATCATCGCTTCTACATAAATATCTCGACGATCGTAAAATTTTAAGGGGTGCTGCAATTGCCTACTTTAGCATGGAATATGGTTTGCACGACAGTCTTAAAATCTTTTCTGGTGGTTTGGGAATCCTGGCTGGCGATTATTTGAAAGAGGCAAGCGATTCGAAAGTGAACCTGGTAGGCATTGGCTTACTTTATCGTTATGGATATTTTCGTCAGAATATTTCTATCAATGGCGAACAGCTTTCGAATTACGATCCACAACATTTTTCAAAAATACCGGTTTTACCTGCTTACGATAAAGATGGAAACTGGATTCATGTGCAGGTTCAATATCCTGGCCGTGAAATTATTGCCCGTGTTTGGTATGTTTTGGTTGGTGCAGTAAAACTTTATTTGCTCGATGCCGACTTCGAAGGAAATTCGGACGAAGATCGGTTTGTAACTCACCATTTGTATGGAGGCGACAACGAAAACCGACTTAAACAGGAAATGTTGCTTGGCCTTGGTGGTATTAGGGCTCTCAGAAAACTTGGTTATGAGATGGATATATATCATTGTAACGAAGGTCATGCAGCTATGATTGGTCTGGAGCGTATTGCTGATTTTATGTCGGAAAAAGGATTGAAATACACTGAAGCCAAGGAGGTTGTTCGTGCTTCAACGCTGTTTACAACTCATACTCCGGTTCCTGCTGGTCATGATGCTTTCTATCAGGATTTATTCAGGCATTATATGAATTGGTATCCTGAAAAGATTGGCATTAGTTGGGACGAATTTGTAAATCTTGGGAAAGCTCATCCTTACGAAGACCACTTCAATATGAGTTATCTGGCTTGTAACCTTTCGCAGGGGATTAATGGCGTAAGTATGTTGCATGGCGAAGTATCAAAAGATGTGTTAAGCCCGCTTTACGATGGTTATTTACCCGAAGAACTCGAAGTTGGTTATGTTACCAATGGAGTTCATTATTCTTCCTGGGCGGCCAAGGAGTGGAAAGAAATTCACCAGAAATATTTTGGCAAATCGTTCCCCGAAAATCAGCTCGATTTCGATTTGTGGGAAAGAATCTATAAAATACCGGATGAGGAGATATGGACGCTGAAACAAAGTATGCGTCTGAAAACCATTGGATACATTAAGCAAAGGTTTACAAGTACCTGGATTAAACGTCACGAAAATCCAAAATTGATTTCAGAAGTATTGGGGAAACTGAATCCTTATGCATTGACAGTGGGTTTTGCCCGTCGTTTTGCTACCTATAAACGTGCTCATTTGTTGTTCCGTAACCTCGATCGGTTGTCTAAACTGGTTAACGATCCGGCGCGTCCCGTACAGTTTATTTTTGCAGGTAAAGCTCATCCAGCCGATAAAGCCGGTCAGGATTTGATTAGAAACATTATTGAAATTTCGAAGCGCCCTGAATTTATTGGAAAGATATTGTTTGTTCAGAATTATGATATGAACCTGGCTAAAATGATGCTTCAGGGGGTTGATATTTGGATGAATACACCAACTCGTCCGCTGGAAGCTTCAGGTACTTCAGGTGAAAAAGGGGTTATGAATGGAACAATCCATTTTTCGGTACTCGACGGATGGTGGGTTGAAGGTTACAAAAAAGATGCCGGTTGGGCCCTTCCGCAAGAAAATGCTTATGATAGCAACGACCTTCAGGATGAGCTTGATGCCGAAACTATTTACAATATTTTCGAGGAAGAAATTTTGCCAGCTTTCTACGATAGAAATATGAATGGAGTACCCGAAAAATGGGTTTCGTATATTAAAAATACATTTGCCCAGGTTTCGCCTAATTTCACCACTGCCCGTATGATCCGCGATTACCAGGATCGTTTTTATAAACCTCAGGCTGATCGGACATCACGGTTAATTGCCTCAGATTATAAACTTGCTAAAGAAATGGCTGCATGGAAAGCCCAGGTTTCATCGGTTTGGGATCAGATTGATGTTAAAAAAGTTCAGATAACTGATGGAATTACCAATGTATTGAAAATTGGTGTTGTTTATCCGGCTCGTTTAGTGGTTGATATTAAATCGTTGAAACCCGGAGACTTGAGCGTTGAAATGGTTATTACTGAAAATGGCGATACAAAAAATCCAAGTTTAATTGAATGTTTGCCATTCGAAGTCGAACGTATCGATGGCTCTTTGGTGACATACAAACTTGATTTGAATTTGATGCATGCCGGATCATTTGGTTATGCAATTCGAATTATACCAAATCATCCTGAATTGCCACATCGCCAGGATTTCTGTTATCTGAAATGGATTCAGTAGTTGGAGATTTATTGAGGAAGTTAATATATGAAAGGTGGCTATGGCCGCCTTTCTTCGTTTATATATTTTTGCCTGGCTGAATAACACTATTTTTGCATTTCAAGAAAAGATACCCGGATGAAGAATTTCATAAAGCAAACGACCTTTTTGGCGATCGTCTCATCTCTGCTATGGTCTTCGGCATTTGTTGGCGTAAAAATAGGATTGAAATATCATTCACCGTTGCAGTTTGCGGGTGTCAGGTTTCTCTTGGCCGGACTAATTCTTTTGCCAATTATTGGTGATTTTGCTCGTTTTAGGAAAGAAATCAAATCGAATTTTTTGTTTATTGGATTAGTTGCTTTTCTGCAGGTTGTTCTTCAATATACATTTTTTTATATGGGTGTTAACTTGGTGCCTGCTTCTATTTCTGCTATGATTGTTGGGTCTTCTCCTTTGTTTGTAGCTTTAATTGCTCATTTCTCAATAAAAACCGATCGGTTAAACTGGATTAAAGTGTTAAGCATTTTGTTGGGAATAGCTGGAGTTGCAGTTATAGCCTTCGGACATAAAAGTTTACCTTCGGGTGCAGAAATTGCTATTACCGGAATACTTTATCTGATTTTGAATAATGTTTCATCCGGCATATCAAATGTTGTTATTGCAACAAAAAAGAATGGTGTTTCCCCATTGGTTTTGACTTCATCGTCGCTTATAATTGGTGGCTTTGAAATGATAATTATTTCTTTACCGGTTGAAGGTTTCCCGAAACATGCTTTCCCTTTTAATTATTTTATTGCATTAACCTGGTTGAGCTTTCTTTCGGCGACAGCAGTCACAATCTGGAATACATTGCTTCAACGACCCGAAGTTCGGGTTTCGGAACTCAATATTTGGAAGTTTTTGATTCCGGTTTCAGGAGCTATTTTAAGTTGGCTCATTTTGCCAAACGAATCGCCAGATTTGATTTCAGTATTGGGAATGTGTTTGATTGCTAGTTCATTAATAGTATTAAGTCTGTCGCAAAGGAGAAATTAAACATTGTTAATTTATTCGTTTTTAGCCGAACCTGGGATATTATTCTGTCAAAGAACATTGCTTTCTTCAAGTTATTGCCGTTATTAATTGTTATTTTTAAGAACTTTCATTAACTAAACATTCACTTAACTAACCGCAAATTTGTTTGCATAAAATCAACACAATTATGAATCCTATTTTTTGGTTGGTACCTTCAAGTTCGGCTTTAGCCTTGTTTTTTGCCTGGTTCTTCTTTAAACAAATGATGAAAGAAAGCGAAGGCACAGATGTAATGAAAAAAATAGCCAAATACGTTCGCGAAGGTGCAATGGCTTATTTAAAGCAACAGTATAAAGTTGTTGGAATTGTATTTATTTGCCTTACTCTTTTTTTCGCCTTCATGTCATACATTCTTGGTATTCAAAATCCCTGGGTACCATTTGCCTTCCTGACAGGTGGTTTCTTTTCGGGGTTGGCCGGGTTTTTTGGTATGCGTACTGCAACTTTCGCATCCGCCAGGGCAGCAAATGCAGCTCAACGTTCGCTTAACGATGGGTTAAGGGTTGCTTTTCGCTCCGGCGCAGTAATGGGACTGGTGGTGGTTGGATTAGGTTTACTTGATATTTCAATATGGTTTTATGCCCTGCAATTTATTATTGGGGTTCTTGATAATACAACGAATCAGATTATTGCGTCAGACCCAAGTATGAAATTGATTGTGATTACTACAACAACGCTGACGTTTGGTATGGGGGCTTCAACTCAAGCGTTGTTTGCCCGTGTTGGAGGCGGTATTTTTACGAAAGCAGCCGATGTTGGCGCCGACCTGGTTGGTAAAGTTGAAGCTGGTATTCCTGAAGATGATCCTCGCAATCCTGCTACTATTGCCGATAATGTAGGCGACAATGTTGGTGATGTTGCCGGTATGGGAGCCGATTTGTACGAATCGTATTGCGGCGCTATTCTTTCAACAGCAGCATTAGGCGCTACTGCTTTCGCCGGATTGGGTACTGAAGTACAGTTCAACGGGGTTATTGCACCAATGATTATTGCTGCCGTTGGTATTTTGCTTTCAATATTTGGGATATTTCTTGTTAAAGCTAAAGAAGGCGCTTCACAAAAACAGTTGTTGGCAGCTCTTAGCCGGGGTGTAAATATTAGTTCTGTTTTTATTGCTCTTTTTTCGTTGCTTATCCTCTATTTTCTGAATATACCCAATTATTTAGGTGTTTGGGGCGCCATGATGGCAGGGCTTGTTGGGGGCATCGGCATTGGAAAAATAACAGAATACTATACTTCATCAGGGTTTAAGCCTACCCAAAAAATTGCCGAATCAACCAAAACTGGTCCGGCTACAGTTATTATCTCAGGTATTGGTACAGGAATGATTTCAACAGCGATACCAGTCTTAATTGTTGGTGCTTCAATTATTATGGCATTCTTGTTTGCTGCCAGTTTCGATTTTACCAACATTAGCTTTGGTCTTTATGGTATAGCCATTGCTGCTGTTGGTATGTTGTCGACATTGGGTATTACCTTGGCTACCGATGCTTATGGTCCAATTGCTGACAATGCCGGAGGTAATGCTGAGATGAGCGGTTTAGGTCACGAGGTTCGCGTTCGTACCGATGCACTCGATTCACTTGGAAACACTACTGCTGCCACAGGAAAAGGTTTTGCTATTGGTTCGGCAGCGTTAACAGCCCTTGCTCTTTTGGCTTCTTATATCGAAGAAATAAAAATTGCTATTGCACGCATTCCAGAAAAAGCAGAAATTTTTCTTCATACGATGAATGTCGATGTTCATAAAGCATCGATACCGCAAATGATGCAATATTTACATCTCGATTTAATGAATCCAAGAATATTGGTTGGAACATTTATTGGTTCGATGGCTGCATTTTTATTCTGTGGTTTATCGATGAATGCTGTTGGGCGAGCTGCTCAAAGTATGGTTGAGGAAGTTCGTCGGCAATTTCGAGAAATAAAGGGTATTCTAACCGGAGACGGTACTCCCGACTATGCCAAATGTGTTGAAATTTCGACAAGAGGCGCTCAACGCGAAATGCTATTTCCATCGTTACTAGCTATTATTATTCCAATCTCAACAGGAATCTTGTTCGGTGTAGCTGGAGTTGTTGGCCTTTTGTTAGGAGGTACTTCTACAGGTTTTATTCTGGCAATATTCATGGCAAATTCCGGCGGGGCCTGGGATAATGCTAAAAAATTCATTGAAGAAGGGAACTTCGGAGGGAAAGGTTCAGATTGTCACAAAGCCGCTGTTACTGGAGACACTGTTGGCGATCCTTTTAAAGACACCTCGGGCCCTTCGTTGAATATTCTGATTAAACTGATGAGTATGGTTTCTATTGTAATGGCTGGAGTAACTGTTGCATTTAGTTTAATGTAAAATAACCAAATGGTATAAATTGCCGTTAACTAATTTCTTAGGAGGCTGTCAGAATTTTCAAATCTGGCAGCCTCTTACATTTTTAAAGTTTAATGTTAATTAATTATTAAGTGCCTTATTTTTGTTGTAAAACAGATTTTAGGTTTTAGTAATGTAAGTCGTTGTTTGATAGATTAAAAGTGTTTGTTTATTGCACCCAAAGGCAGTGTATTTATTTTGAACATGTTTTACAAAACAAACGAGGTGTCTGGAAGAATTTAATTTTAGATTGCCAAAAAGTTATTGTTGTAATCAAAGGCCTTTGAGTTGTAAATTGATTTCTTTAAGACAGTATTGGTTGCTTTCAGAAATAATATTTACACAAAAAGTTTTAATTTATAAATCAATACTACTAAAAACTAATCGTCTGTTATTATGAAACACTTCAAACGTTTATTGCTGTTTTTGGTATTTATGGTTAGCTCTGGTGTACTATTTGCCAGCGAGGCCGACCTGAAAATACCTGATCTTCACGAGGGGCATTACCCATACTTCTTTAATCTGACGGCCTGGCAGTTGCTGTTTTTTGGCGCCTGGATTATTGTAGGGACTTTGGGAATTAGCTTGTTCCTAAGAAAAAAAATCCAGAAACTTCGGGCACATAAATCGATGCTGGATGTTGCTGAAACGATCTATCAAACATGTCGTACGTACCTGATTCAACAAGGAAAATTTCTTGCTATTTTGTTCGGTATTGTTTCGGTTGCCATTGTTTTCTATTTGGTTATGGCTCATCGGGCTGAGCCTGGAACTGTAAATTCAATACCAACAATTGTAACAATTATTCTTGTTTTGTTGTTCTCAGTAATTGGAATTAGTGGATCGTATGCAGTAGCATGGTATGGCGTCCGTGTAAATACTTATGCCAATGCCCGTACAGCTTTTGCGTCACTTCGGAAACGCCCGTGGGATGTTGTTAATATCCCTTTACAGGCTGGTATTTCAATAGGTTTATTCCTTATTTCGCTCGAATTGGTAATGATGGTGGTAATACTGCTTTTCGTACCGCGCGAAATTGTTGGTTACTGTTTCCTTGGTTTTGCGATTGGCGAATCGCTTGGTGCTTCGGCGCTTCGTATTGCCGGGGGTATCTTCACTAAAATTGCCGATATTGGTTCCGACCTCATGAAAATCGTTTTCCAGGTGAAGGAAGACGACCCACGTAATCCCGGAGTTATTGCCGATTGTACCGGCGACAATGCCGGCGATAGTATTGGCCCTACTGCCGACGGTTTCGAAACTTATGGTGTAACGGGAGTTGCCTTAATTTCATTCATTACTTTAGCTATTGCCGATGTTCACCTTCAGGCTAAATTAATTGTATGGATTTTCGGTATGCGTTTCCTGATGGATATTTTCTCCGGAATTTCATATTTTATCAATCAGGCTATTTCGAAAAAGAAATATGGTAATTTACTTGAATTCGACTTTGAAGAACCTCTTACCCGTTTGATCTGGATTGCTGCCGTTTCGTGTATTTCTATCAGTTATATCATGAGTTATTTCCTGATTGGCGACTTGGCTCATGGACTGTGGTGGAAACTGGCTACTATTATTTCGTGCGGAACTTTGGCTGCTGTATTAATTCCTGAATTTACAAAGGTATTCACCAGCTCGAAATCGAAACATGTACGCGAAATTGTAACTGCATCCAAAGAAGGTGGTTCTTCGTTGACCATTCTTTCTGGTATTGTTGCAGGTAACTTTTCTGCTTACTGGATTGGCATTTTGCTAACAGGTTTGATGTCGGTGGCATATTTTATAAGCAATATGCCCGGAATGGATCAGATTCAGTTCGCCAGTATTTTTGCTTTCGGTTTAGTTGCCTTCGGTTTCCTTTGCATGGGGCCTGTTACTATTGCTGTCGACAGTTATGGACCGGTAACCGATAATGCACAGTCGGTGTTCGAACTTTCTCAAATCGAAAGTATAAAAGGTATCAAAGAAGAAATTAAAAACGACTTCGGTTTCGATCCCGATTTTGAACAAGGGAAATATTACCTCGAATCGAACGACTCGGCTGGTAATACATTCAAAGCTACTGCCAAACCTGTATTAATTGGTACTGCAGTGGTTGGTGCAACAACTATGATTTTCTCTATTATCCTTCTTTTGAAGAAAGAAGGTATGTTGAACCTTGAATTAACTCAGGCTCCGGTATTGTTAGGCTTTATTGTTGGTGGAGCAATGGTTTTCTGGTTCTCGGGCGCTTCTATTCAGGCGGTAACAACCGGTGCTTATCGTGCAGTAGCATTTATTAAAAAGAATATGAAACTGGATAAATCGGAAGCCGACATTAACGATTCGATTGAGGTTGTTAAAATCTGTACCCAATATGCGCAAACCGGTATGTGGAATATATTTATTGCATTAATGACTGGAACTTTGGCTTTTGCTTTATTCGATCCTAACTTCTTCGTTTCTTACCTTATTTCTATTGCTATTTTTGGTTTGTTCCAGGCTATTTATATGGCCAACACAGGGGGCTCGTGGGATAACGCCAAAAAACTTGTTGAAGTTGACATGAAAGAAAAAGGTACAGAGCTGCACCACGCAACTGTTGTTGGCGACACAGTTGGTGACCCATTTAAAGATACAACTTCGGTAGCGTTGAACCCAATTATCAAATTCTCAACTTTGTTCGGGCTTTTAGCCGTTGAAATAGCTGTTTCAATGTCAACAGTTGTCAACGGAGTGAAAGGTTATCGTTTGTCGCATCATATTATTGCCGGCATATTAATGATCATTTCAATGTATTTTGTATGGCGGTCGTTCTATAAAATGAGAATCAAGCGCAAATCACAACTTATCAGTCATTTAGACCATAAGCCGCCGGTTGCGGGCGATATTCATATCATCGATTAACACAGAGAGGTTTTCCTGATAAAAAAGGAAAACCTCTTTTTTTTCAAATTGTTGAACAAAAGCTGTACAAAAAAGTTTTAGTAGAAAAGCTTGAAACTAAAAACCTATAAAATATGGCAGACTTATCAACAACCTACATGGGCATCCAATTAAAGAATCCGATAATATTGGGAGCCAGTAATTTAGTAACTCGTCCTGAGATTGTTAAAGAACTTGAAGAAGCTGGAGTTGCGGCTATCGTATACAAATCTATATTTGAAGAACAGATTCAATTGGAGAGCTTTCAACTTGAGGAAGATATAAACGAATATGCGAACCGGAATTCTGAAATGTCGCGATTGTTTCCTGATATTGAACATGCCGGGCCCAAGGAACATGTTTATAACCTGAAGAAAATGAGACAATCGACCTCGTTGCCCATTATTGCCAGTTTAAATGCACTTTACGAACCTAGCTGGGTGGAATATGCCAAATTATTGGAAGACACCGGGGTTGATGCGCTTGAACTTAATTTGTATGCAACGCCTGGCTATTTCGAAGTTGGTTGTGCTTCAATTGAAGAAAAGCAGTACCAAATTGTAAGAAGTGTAAAAAAGGCTGTAAATATTCCCGTTAGTGTCAAATTAAGTCCGTACTATACCAATACGCTTAATTTCATTAAAAGACTGGACGAAGCAGATGTTGACGGTTTTGTTCTGTTTAATCGATTCTTCCAACCTGAAATTGATGTTGAAAATGAAGACTTCTATTTCCCGTGGGAATTAACACAGGAACGTGATCGCCATTTGTCTTTACGATATACAGGCTTGTTGTTTGGTAATATTGAAGGAAGTATTTGTGCCAGCCGGGGTATTTATTCTGCTGAAGACATTATCAGAATGATACTTTCTGGCGCCGATGCTGTTCAGACCGTTTCGGCTATTTACAAAAACCAGCCTTCGTATGTGGCAACTATGCTGAAAGATTTGAACGATTGGATGGATAAAAAAGACTATAAAAATTTAAGCGATTTCAGAGGAAAGTTGTCGCGCAAAAAACTGAAAGATCCGTTTATGTATCAACGTGCTCAGTATGTCGATATATTGATGAAATCGGATGAGATATTTAAAAAATATCCGATGGTTTAATGATTGGTCTCTTTATGATTTACAGACGGGGTGATTCAAAATCACGCCGTCTATTTGTTTAAAGATTATTTGAAAAATACACCCCATTCCATCACGAAAAATCCATCACGTTTAAAATCCACGATAGCTGGCTCCTCAATTTTAGTATTCACATTTACTCCTGTAACACCATAAAACAGACGATTCACATGATTCGGTTTCGTTGAAAAAATAAGTTGAATGGTTTTATCAATGTTCTCGTTTGTTTGCGGATAAATCAGGTAATAATTGTATTCCGTTAATTTTGGAATCCAATATTCGATAAAGTCAGTAATTTCAGAGTCCGAAAAATGGTACAAAACCATATTTTCCTTGAAAAAAGTTTTTAGGTCAGCTTTTGCAACACACCATCCTTTTTTTATCTGAAACAGATCGGGCTGTTTGCTTTCGTAGAATAAGTAGTTTAATTTGCTGTTTATTAATCCATTATTATCAATGCTTACTGTCCAGCCATTATTGTATTCAGGAATCGACTTTGTTACGCTACCTCCTAGTGGAAATTTAATATTAACTGAAAGGGTGATCGGACTTAACGGATAAATATAAATATTGGGTTTGAGAACCATGATTTCACTCGGAACTTGCTTAACGATTGTATCTTTTTTTCGTCCCTTAATAGCAACTAGTGTTACCGAAAACGGATATGAACCTTCAAAAGTGTGCTTCGGGTCTTTTTCGTTCGAGGACTTGCCATCACCAAAGTCCCAAAGAAAACTTTCAGCATTTTCTGAACAATTTGTAAATTGATACTCGTTCGCCGTAATTTCTGTCGAGCTATAAGAAAAACATGCTTTAACGTCGTCGCTATCATCTTTTTTACAACCGAAGACAAAAAAAATGGTAATTAAAACCGACAGGTATAACGAACTTAGAGTTTTCATGTCAATTTATTTCTTGGTCACTATATTC
This sequence comes from uncultured Prolixibacteraceae bacterium, assembly GCA_937915865.1. Classification (GTDB taxonomy): domain Bacteria; phylum Bacteroidota; class Bacteroidia; order Bacteroidales; family Prolixibacteraceae; genus Aquipluma. The sequence goes on from CALGIG010000116.1 coordinate 84,735, forward strand.
TAGATGGTTCTGTCCGGAAAATAGTTGCGCTGCAATGAGGATTTTTGTTAATCAATAAATCCAGCCAGTGCATAAACCAGTGCTCCCTGCCAGTTTATAGCAATTTCGTTGGTGCGGTAATCTTCCTGCAAATCGTTCCAGCCGTTAGCCGTGTGTCCTCCACCAACCAAATATCCGGGCCACGGTTCTTTTTCCGAATCAGAGCCCGATCGCCGGTCATGTGGATTCATTGGCGGGTTAATTCCCAGCCCTGTAACAAATGAACGGTTGTAGTAATTGCGGCCAAAGATGTGTGAAATAACATCTTGCGATGCTTTTGTGTAATTTTTATTTGGCGAAAGTTTGTTGGCAACCTGTAAATTAATCACTTCGCGGGCCAAAGTTCCATTACATCCCCAGTAATATTTTGTCGACGGGCGTCCGTAAACATCCGAAGCAGTTTTAAAGGCAATCAGGTTTGCAACGTCAATTATATTTTTTTTAATAGCCTTTTCAATTTCCTGATTTTTTCCTGATCGTTTTGATAACGCATAAGTAAACATTCCAAGGTTCGAAACATCCTGCCAGTCCCAGTCTTCATCAATCTGAAAGTTTTGCTCCGTGGCCTGTTCTTCAAAATCTTTCAGGTATTCATCTGATCCGGTAGTTTCCCACATTTCGGAGGCAGCCCAAAGACGGTCGTCTTTGTCAGTTGTTTGATATCCTCCGGTAACAAATTCGCCTTGAACAAAACCTTTATCTTCAGGGTGTGCTTTCAGAAAATTATAGCTCAATTTAGCTGCATTCAGGCATTTTTGTGCGTAAGTTTTATCGAAAGGCATAAAGTAACGGGCCGACTGGGCCATCATTCCAACAAAATCGGCTGTTGCAGCCGAACTCCAATCGGTAAAATATCGTTTTTGTTTATCTTCTTCCGGTTTACAAAACGGTTCAAAATTTTTAGCTGTCAGTTTATGCGAAACACGTCCTGATCCATCGCTATATTGCATGGTAAAAAGCCAATCGATTTCCCATTTTATTTCTTTCAGAAAGTCAGGGTAGCCTTTGGCCGTTTCAGGCAAATCAAGTCTGAATTTCTTTAGGTTATCCTGAAAATTGTCCCAGGCCAGAAACATCATACCCACTGTAATTCCGGCATTGACGACATATTTACCGTAGTCGCCGGCGTCGTGCCATCCACCAGTTCCATCGCGTTTTTGATCGGGTTTGCCCTGGTAATCTTCATATCCATCGTTTAAGTGACAGGCTTCATGCAAATAATGGTGCCCGTTATACATTTCGTCAACTACTGTTCCACACCTCCATAAATAAAAAGCTCTCATACTTGTATAAAAAGCCTGATTATATACTGTTTTCGAAATCTCGAAAATATCTGATTTATTACCATCAGTCAATTCAATATAGTATTTCCCTTCTTTGTTTAATGAAGAAAAATCGGCTAATGTAACGTTCTGATTTACATCTTTCTGAAAAACTGGTTCGGATACTTTCCCATTAAAAACAATTGATTGGTTATCGGCTCGTTTAATTGTGAAGGTTTTAGGTTCACCAACAATTGATGCTTTTTTTGATGATTGTGGCAGAAATCCAAGGGAGTTTAAACTTATTGTAGTTTGTTGAGCAAATAATTGATTAATAGAAAGAAACAAAAAGGCTAAAATAATAACTACTGTTTTTTTCATAACTTAAAGGTTAGTTTGGGTTTATTGTATTTAGTACAATATATTGCAAAACTAGTAGAAAAGTGAATGAACACAATAATTCAGAATATAAAAATTACACCATTTCGATTGTAACCTTTTTAAAGAAACGTGATTCCAGAATCTTCATAATCCTTTTTACAACAAATTTTCGCATTTCCAACTCAACTGGTTGGTCTGGATCCTGGTGGGCCCAATTGATGCGCGTTCCAACAACCAGATGGATGATGTCGTGTTGAATGAGCAATTTCACTACCTCTTCAGGCGGACTATCGCCTAAACGCATTTCGTTGTTGTAGCTTTCCAAAATCTCTTCTACCCGTCCAAGAGTAAGAATCCCTTCAGTAACAATCTCAAATCCTTCCATTTTTGCTGCAGGAGGCAATGTTTTTTCCGAAAATCTGTGTTGAATGTTGATGTCAATATTCATTTCACGGGCAATAATTTCTGCAGTAGTACCTCCGCAAATTATTTTTTTGCCAGGGAATTCTCTTATTCGTTGTACAAAATCGACATCTTTAATTTTGTAAAATGGAGGTCCTGTAATTAGCATAAATTCACGAGGTTTCCTGAAATAAATAACCCCACAACTGGCGTCGTCGCGAATCTCGAATGAATCGTTCATCGATGCCTGGTTCAGAATTTTTCGGGAAAGCTTACCTGCCGAAATTTCATAATCCCGGATTATTTGATTTTCGGCAAAGTGAGCAATATCATCCAGTCCCCATCCAGTTGGGAAACGGTTACTTCCCAGCCCCGATTGAGTTATTCCATCAGTCATGAAGATAATTCGGTCTTCAAGAGTTGGGGTAAATTCTCTGATTCGAAGTATTTTACTTGCATTTTCTTCACCTCTTATCGGTATCTGGATTTCTTTAGGATTGTATAACTGTCCTTTTCGAAAAATAATTGAACGTGGATTGTCGTAGTTGATGATTCTCACCAATCCATCATCTTCAATTTCAATAATTGTAAAAGTGGCATAACTTTCTTTCCCGTCGACATTTTTGGGTAGTGCCCTCATGAAAATATTGGCGGCAACTTCGGGTTTGGTGTGAAACGAGGTGTAATTTAATGCCATTGATGCTGTTAAAGTTGCCAGTACGTTGGCTTTTACTCCATGCCCAATGCCATCCGACAGCACGAGGATACTCCTTCGCTCAGCCCTGATCTGGCGTGAGTGAAAAACATCGCCGCAAACAATTTGTCCATGACGATTGAGTTGTTCTACATCAATTTCTATGTGGTAATCTGCCATCTTTCTAGTTTCAGGTTTCAAGGTTTCAAGCTCCGGTTTCAACAAGCTCAAACACCGGTTCTCTGGATATTGGTTATTGAATATTCAGTTTGGATATTATTTATCAATCAGTTCGTCAATTCCTCGATCCATCAGTTTCTATTCTTCTTCATTCCCGTATTTATATGATTCGATGATCGAGTTAAGTAATTCTTCGGTCATCGAAGCGTTATCACCAAGCAGAAAAGCAATTTTCTGGACAGTTTCAAGGTTGTGTTTATTTACACGCTGGGCCCGGCTTATAATTTCTTCGCGAACCAGCGAAGGAGCCGACATATCGCGAATTAAAGCTCCAACGACCCGGTGTTTGTAAATAGTAATTACCGAAATATGAAGCAACTTGTTCTGAATCTTCAGGTCGCGTTCAACAGCGTTTTCACCCGATGTGAGTGTGGCCGAAAACATTTTGAATACGACTTCAGGAACAAGTTCTTTAAGATTGGCCCCATGTAACCCGGGAATAGTTTCATAAAGTTCTTCAATTTCGGGTCCAAACATTTTTGCAAACGCTTCGTTTGAATCGATTACTTTATATTCGTTGTCGATAATGATAATACCTGCCCTGATTTTATGCATCATAGCCGATGCAATTACTGTCGATTCGCGTGCTTTTTCAAGTTTCCGTTCAGCCTTTTTTCGTTCGGTAATGTCAAATATCGATCCAACAATTCCAGCAATTTCACCTTGGTCGTTGCGAATTACTGCCTTGTTAAAAACCACATCGTGCAAAATACCGTTGGCATCTCTGAATTTCGCTTCGTAAATCTGGTCTCCTGGACTGTCAAACAATTCCTGGTCGCGCTGAGCATAGATTTCAGCTATTTCAAAAGGCTGAACATCGAAAACTGTTTTGCCAATTATTTGTGATTTTGACATACCAAGTAATTTCTCCTGGGCAACATTACAAGCTTTGTAAATTCCTTTTACATCACGGTAAAATATAGGAATTGGCAAAGCATCAATTATCTTTTGATGTAATTCAGGGTCGTTAATAAACTCCTGATGGAATGACTTTTCTTCGTAAATCATAGTTCGAAAATTTCGAATTTAAATTACGAAAGATTTAGGAAATAAAACAGGGCAACTAACTCTATCTTTATGCTTAAATTTTGTAGGAAGAAGAGGTTCTATTTCTAAACTTAAAAGGAAGTTCATAAAGCTTTTGTGGAATAATGCTTACCTGTAAACAATCTAAATTAGGCCGTATGTGCAATTAGTCAATAGCTTATTTGTTATTTTTTATGAAATTTGCAGCAGTTAAACAATTTTTAAATGAAGCTAATAGAAATTGCATCGGTTTTAAATGCAAAAGTTACCTGCGGGGCAGATAAATTGGATGGTGAGATTGAAATGGGCTATAGTTCAGATTTAATGAGCGATGTGCTTACATTAGATACAAGTAACCTGATATTGATTACCGGTTTGGTAAACTTACAATGTATCCGAACAGCTGAGATGGCTGATATTAAAGCTATTGTTTTTGTAAGGAACAAAAAGGCAACAGAACAAATGATTGAACTGGCCTGCGAAAATGGAATGTGTATACTGGAATCGCCATATTCGCTGTTTAAATCGAGCGGATTGCTCTATCAGGCTGGATTAACACCAATATATTAATTTAAAAATGTTACGAGTTGCGGGATGCAAGTTCCAAGTGAAGTAACACGCAACCCGGAACCAGAAACCTGCAACAACCTAAAATTTGAAACTAACTTTTTCAATACAAGGAAGTGACTTTACTCATGCTGGATATCCTTCAAGCGAGGTGAAGAAAGTTTTAAAGCAACTCGATATTGATGGAAAGACCATAAAAAAAATAGTTATTGCACTTTATGAAGCTGAAGTTAATGTAGTTGCCCATGCCTGGAAGGGAACAGCTACAATTGAAATTGAAGAAAATAAAATATCTATGTTGCTAGAGGATGAAGGGCCTGGTATTCCAGATATTGATCTGGCAATGCAGGCTGGTTATTCTACAGCAAGTAAAGAAGTTAGAGATATGGGTTTTGGCGCCGGAATGGGTTTGCCAAACATGAAAAAAAATTCTGACGAACTGATCATCGAGTCGGAAGTAGGAAAAGGGACCAAAGTTAAAATGGTGAATTATTTTTAAATGAGCGGGTCGCCAATATATCATGCGTTGAATGTTACAAAGTGTATCGGCTGTACACATTGTATGAAATCATGTCCAACTGAGGCTATTCGCCTGGTAAACGGACTGGCAGTGATTGATTACGATCGTTGTGTTTATTGCGGCCAGTGCCATCGGGTTTGTCCAACCAATGCATTTTATGTAGTTCAGGACGATCTTGCCATGATTCATTCTTTTAAATACCGGGTTATTCTGTTTCCGTCGATAATGATTGGCCAGTTCCCTGAAAAATATAGTGAGGACCAGATATACGACGGACTTAAAAAGGTTGGATTTACACATATTTACGAAGTTGAGCAGCCCTTACAGGTTTTGATCGATTCTATCAATGAAGTACTGAAAGACCCGGATACTCCAAAACCTGCAATTTCGGTTTACTGTCCGGCTATAGTTCGGATTATTCAGGCCCGTTATCCCGATTTAACTGAGAATATTATACTTCGGAAAGCTCCACACAACCTGGCAGCCCATTTTGCTATCCAAAGGTTGATGAAGGAAGGTGCACGGCGCGAAGAAATTGGTTTGTTTTATGCCACGCCCTGCATTGCAAAGATTGCGGCAGTTAAAAGTCCGGTTGGTGAGGCCGAGTCGATTGTTGATGGCGTTGTGAACATGAACCATTTGTACAATAAGGTGATGAAAGTAATTTCGGATAGCGAAGTTCCTGATTACTCCGATCAGCGGCAGAACCTTTCCAGAGAAGGAATTACCTGGAGCCTTACCCGGGGCGAATCTTGTCATTTTGGTTCTCGCGGAATAGCTATAGATGGCATTCATAACGCTGTCCGGTTTTTGGAACGCGTTGAAAACGATCAGGCTCAGGGTATCGATTTTATAGAAATGCGTGCCTGCGACCAAGGTTGTGCAAGTGGTATTCTTTTGTCTGGAAATAGGTTTATGACTGTTGAACGGCTCGAACGTAGGGCAAAGCGTTATCCGTCAGCAAAAGACATAAGACCTGAGGTGATAAAATTGAATACCAGTGATTTGAAAGAAAAATTGGTACTAGAACCAATTATGCCCAAGCCTCATTTTATTTTTGGCAAAGAACGGGTAAAGGCAATGGAAAAAATGACCCGTGCACAACGCATTGTGTGTTTTCTGCCTGGGATTGATTGCGGAGCCTGTGGAGCGCCTAATTGTCATGCACTGGCCGAAGATATGGTAAACAACAAGGCAAAAATGTCGGATTGCGTTTTTCTGCAACAGCAGTGGGAAAGCGAAGGCCGTATTTCGCCCAATAAAGCGTTCCTCAATGTTCAAAAAAAATGGGGAACCGATAGATTTAAAGCAGATTGTAATAAAAGAGGACGACGAAATGAAGGTTTCTGATTTGGTAGATGAATTGGGCTTGACTGTTTATTCAGGCGCCAAAGGGTTAGATCGTGAAATTACTGGCGGATATGTTTCTGATTTATTGAGCGATGTAATGGGCAATTCACGTGAAGGACAGGTGTGGATTACACTCCAGGTACACCAAAATGTAATGGCAATAGCCTCACTTAAAGATTTGGCTGCTGTCGTACTTGTCAATAATTTTCAGCCACACGAAAATACAATTCGACATTCGAATGATGAGAATATCCCTGTATTGGGAACCTGTCTCCCAACATTCGAAATTACCGGTAAATTTTATCAACTTTTCAAGCAATAAACATGCAAACATACAGGACTGATTTACATATCCATACAGTTCTTTCGCCTTGCGGCGATTTGGAAATGAGTCCTGTTAATATTATTTCAGCCGCTGTGGATAGTGGATTGAATATTATAGGTATTACTGATCATAATAGCACCCAGCAGTGCAAACTGATCTGGAAATTGGGGCGTAAGGCTGGATTGACGGTTGTTCCTGGGTGCGAAGTGACCTCGCAAGAAGAAGTGCATTGTCTTTCCTTATTCCCAGATTTTGATGCACTTGCTGAATTTCAGCGTTTTCTGGACCGAAGATTGATGTACATCCCGAATAACCCTGAAATTTTTGGATACCAGGTAGTTGTTGATGAAGATGATAATATTGAGGAAGAGTTTGAAAATTACCTGGGCGCTTCGGTTGATGCCAGCATTGAGGAGGTGGAACAAAAAGTACATGAGTTGAATGGTATTTTTATACCAGCTCACGTCGACAGGCCAAGAAATAGTTTATTCAGCCAGTTGGGGTTTATCCCACCTGAATTAAAAATTGATGCTCTGCAAATTTCGAAACTTGCAGAAGAAGATTCTCTTCGTATGAAGTATCAAATACATCCAGAAGTGACCATTGTAAAATTCTCAGATTCTCATTTTCTGGAAGGAATAGGAAAAACATATACCAATTTCGAGTTGGAACAGCCCACTTTTGCTGAAATAAGAATGGCATTAAAAAAGCTGGAAGGACGAGGGGTCTGGATTCCGGAAACTTCCCCTAAATCTCTTCCAACAGAGGGGGCTTAAAAGGTGTTTCTCGAATAGTTTCTTGATTGAACTTGTATATAATGATGATCGAATTCAATTTGATAACAACCGGATACCTGATACAATTCCCCTTTTTCAGAGGGGCTAGGGGAGGCTTCTCATGAAAGATCTTTCTCTTCATATTCTTGATATTGTGCAAAATTCGATCAGGGCAAAAGCTCAACTGATTGAAATTGAAATTGATGAACGTCCTGAGAACGATCAATATATCATTACTGTTACCGATGATGGTACTGGCATGAATGAGGAAGGCCTAAAACGCGCCATTGACCCGTTTTATACCTCACGAACGACTCGTAAGGTTGGTCTCGGATTATCGCTTTTTAAGCAAAATGCAGAACAAACCGGTGGAAGTTTGCACATTGAATCAGTGTTAAACAAAGGAACAAAAGTGACTGCAACCTTTGGGTTTCATCATCTCGACCGGCCAATTATGGGCGACTTGGTCGGATGTTTGCTTATTTTAATCTGTTCTCCGGGAAAAACTAACTATGTTTTTAAGTATAGAACGCCATCAGGAGAATATGTTTTAGATACCCGCGAAATCAGAAAAACCTTAGAGGATGTGCCAATTGACAATCCCGAAGTACGTATTTTCCTGAAAGAAATGATTGAAGAAAATTTAGAAGAAATACATATTAGCGAATGATGATAAAACTTAGAATTTGTTAAATTTAAAGTATTGATATTTAGCAGATAATGATTTAAAAAATTTGCCTAATTAATTCCCTCAAAACTATGAATAAAATAAAGTCTCTTGCTGACCTTCGAAAACTTCAAAACGAGGTTCAGTCCAAAATTAAACTTCGCGAAAAAGGCGATAATCCCGATAAACTGGTTCAAATTAAAGTATCGATGGCAACCTGTGGCATAGCTTCAGGAGCAAAGGAAACCATGACGTTCTTTATTGATGAACTTGAGCATCAGGGAATTGATGCCGTTGTTACACAAACTGGTTGCATGGGCTATTGCTATGCTGAACCAACAATCGAACTTATTATTCCGGGACAGGCTCCGGTAGTTTATGGTTACGTGACTAAAGCCAAAGCGCAGGAAATCATCGATAAACACATTAAACTTAATCAAATGGTCGATGGTATTATACCTGTAAATTATTCATCAATTGATAACTAAACTTTCAAACGGACAATTATGGCCGAATACAATATGCATATTCTTGTGTGCGGTGGTACCGGATGCAAGGCTTCACAAAGCGAACTAATTAAAACAAAATTCCAGACCCTGCTTACTGAACTTGGTCTAACAGATGAGATTCAGGTTATTATGACTGGATGTTTTGGATTTTGCGAGAAAGGACCAATTGTTAAAATTCTCCCGGATAATACGTTTTACACACAAGTAAGCCCTGAAGATGTTTCAGAAATTGTTGAAGAACATATTATTAAAGGTCGAAAAGTTGAGCGCCTGTTGTTTAAAGACCCTGAAACTAAGGAAATTATAGGCGACGCTAAAGGGATGGATTTCTATAAAAAACAAAAACGTATTGCTTTACGCAACTGTGGCTTTATCAATCCTGAAAATATTGAAGAATACATTGGCAGAGATGGTTACGCTGCTCTTGGCGCTTGTTTAACAGAGAAAACACCAAAAGAAGTAATAAATATTGTTAAAGATTCGGGACTTAGAGGTCGCGGTGGTGGTGGATTTCCAACTGGTTTGAAATGGGAAATTGCCAGCAAGTCGGTCAGCGACCAAAAGTACGTAGTTTGTAATGCCGACGAGGGCGATCCTGGCGCTTTTATGGACCGTTCCATTTTGGAAGGCGACCCTCATTCGGTACTCGAAGCTATGGCTATATGTGGGTTTTGCATTGGGGCCGATAAAGGATTGATTTATATTAGGGCAGAGTATCCACTGGCTATCGAAAGGTTAAAAGTTGCAATCAATCAGGCACGTGAATATGGTTTACTCGGGAACGACATTTTAGGAACAGGTTTCAATTTTGATGTTGAATTACGCTATGGCGCCGGCGCTTTTGTTTGTGGCGAGGAAACCGCACTGATACACTCGATGGAGGGTTTGCGTGGCGAACCTGGAGTAAAACCTCCTTTCCCTGCCGAGAAAGGTTACAATGGCAAACCAACTAATGTAAATAATGTAGAAACTTTTGCCAACATTCCGGTAATCATTAATAAAGGCGCTGAATGGTTTGCTTCCATTGGTACCAAAAGATCGAAGGGGACCAAGGTTTTTGCTTTGGCAGGGAAAATTAATAATGTTGGTTTGATTGAAGTTCCGATGGGAATTACACTTCGGGAAATCATTTATGATATTGGAGGTGGTATTAAGGATGGCCGCGGGTTCAAGGCTGTTCAAACTGGTGGTCCTTCTGGCGGATGCCTAACCAAAGCATTTCTTGATACGCCAATCGATTATGATAATCTTTTGGCAGCAGGATCGATGATGGGATCGGGCGGTATGATTGTGCTCGACGATTCGGATTGTATGGTTTCAATTGCCAAATTCTACCTTGAATTTACATTGGACGAATCGTGCGGAAAATGCGCTCCATGCCGTATCGGTAATAAACGTTTACACGAAATACTGGATAAAATAACAGAAGGTAATGGTGAACTGGAGGATTTAAACCGATTGCGGTTGTTGGGGAACGTGATTAAAGACACTTCGCTTTGTGGTTTAGGACAGACCTCGCCAAACCCGGTGCTTTCGACCCTCGACAATTTTGCTGAGGAATACACGGAACACGTTACTGCGCATAAGTGCAGGGCCGGACAATGTAAATCGATGATGCATTATTCAATAGATCCCGACCATTGTACCGGTTGTACTTTGTGTTTCAGGAATTGTCCGGTTGGCGCTATTTCGGGAGAGAAACGGGCACCTCATTACATCGATCAGTCGATATGTATTAAATGTGGTGTATGCTTCGAAAAATGCAAGTTTAATGCAGTATTAATTGCCTAAAAGTATCTCTATGGAAATGATAAACCTAACAATTGATAACAAACCGGTTTCAGTAAGTAAAGGGACCACAGTTCTTAAAGCTGCTGCAAGTGCAGGTATCGATATCCCAACACTTTGCTACATGAAGCTCGAAGATATGAATATTGAAAACAAACCAGGCGGTTGCCGTGTTTGTGTAGTTGAAGTGAAAGGACGGCGAAACCTGGCTCCTGCCTGTTGTACCGAGGCAACTGAAGGAATGGTTATCGATACGCATTCTATCAGGGCAATAAATGCCAGACGCACTGTTGTCGAGCTAATTCTTTCAGATCATCCTGCAGATTGTTTGATTTGTGCTAAATCAGGTAATTGCGATTTGCAAAATCTTGCTCATCGTATGGGTATCCGCAAAATCCATTACCAGGGCGAACAATCCATGTATCGTGAAGACACTTCTCCTGCTATTATTCGCGAAATAAACAAATGTATTATGTGCCGCCGGTGCGAAACCATGTGTAATGAAGTGCAGACTGTTGGCGTTCTTTCAGCCGTTAATCGCGGATTCCAGGCTGTTGTGGCCCCTGCATTTGAAATGAACCTCGACCATTCGGTGTGTACATATTGCGGACAATGTGTAGCTGTTTGTCCTACCGGGGCGCTTACTGAAGCTGATGAAACAGGCGCTGTTATCAGAGCGCTTTCCGATCCGACCAAAACAGTAATTGTACAAACGGCCCCGGCTGTACGTGCAGCTTTAGGCGAGGAGTTTGGGATGGAAGCAGGGTCGTTGGTTACAGGTAAAATGGTTGCAGCTTTGCGCCGTTTGGGCTTCGACTATGTTTTTGATACCGATTTTGCAGCCGACCTTACCATTCTGGAAGAAGGGACCGAATTGCTCAACCGTCTTTCAAAGTTCCTTGAAGGTGATAAGAATGTAAAATTGCCTATTCTAACATCATGTTGCCCGGCCTGGGTGAAATTCTTCGAACATCAGTTCCCCGAAATGAAAGATATTCCTTCTTCAGCACGTTCGCCACAGCAAATGTTTGGATCGATTGCCAAGACTTATTTTGCTGAAAAAATTGGTGTAAAACGCGAAAACCTGGTGGTGGTTTCAATCATGCCTTGTTTGGCTAAAAAATACGAAAGCAGTCGCCCAGAATTTTCGGTAAATGATAATCCTGATGTTGACTTTGCCTTGAGTACCCGCGAATTGGCTCATTTGATTCACTTAAGTAACCTTGATTTTAATTCTTTGCCGGATGAAGACTTTGATGCCCCATTGGGCGAATCAACCGGCGCTGCTATAATTTTTGGTACAACCGGCGGTGTTATCGAAGCCGCTGTTCGTACAGCTTATGAAGTTTATACAGGCAAATCATTACCACGCGTTGATTTTGAAGAACTTCGTGGTATGGAAGGCTTACGTAAAGCAACTATTGATTTTGACGGAACGCCGATAAACATTGGAATTGCACACGGATTAGGCAATGCACGTAAACTGCTTGAAGATATTCAGGCTGGTCACAGCGAGTTCCATGCTATCGAAATTATGTCGTGCCCGGGAGGATGTATTGGAGGAGGTGGTCAACCATATCACCATGGCGACGCTGAAGTTTTGAAAAAGCGTCAGCGAGCAATTTATTCCGAAGATAAAAATAAAACGATCCGCAAATCGCACGAAAATCCGTATATCGTTAAGCTTTATGAAGAATTTTTGGGTGCACCTATGAGCGAGAAAGCGCATCACTTGTTGCATACTAAATACTTTGACAGAAGCTAAAATGGTCATTGATTGTCATTAGCTACGCATCATTTTTGTCATCAAAAAAGTCATTAATTGTAAAACTGCAAAGCTATGAAGTTGGAAGATTTACAGGTTTATCAGATTTCGATGAAACTGGCAGATGAGGTTCACGATTTGATTCTGGAGTGGGACAATTTCCATAAATATTCAACTGGCACCCAGTTGCTTGATGCTGCGACTCAATTTCAGCTAACATTAGTGAGGGTTACGGTCGGTTTCATTTTAAGGACCACAAAAATTTCCTTTATTTTTCAAGAGGTTCTCTTTCTGAAACAAAAACATGGCTAACTAAGGCTGTGAACAGAAAGTTGGTAACAGAGGAGAAGTATAATGATTTGATGAGCAGATACAATTCTTTAGGAATAAAACTCAATAACTACATCAAATCTATTGGAAACAAAGATGTTGCAAACAACAATGAATGACTATTTCATGACAATCAATGACAACTTAATGACAATTTCAAATATGTTGAATTAAATTGAAAAACTATAAATTATGCCAAAAATAAAATTATCAGAAAGAACCATTGGACTTATTAAGGAAGTCTGCGCCAGTTTTGGTAACCAGGGGAGTGAATTGATTAATGTTCTCCATCAGGTTCAGGGAAAACTTGGATACCTGCCTGCTGAAGTTCAGGAGTTAATTGCCAGAGAGCTAAATATCTCGGTGGCTAAAGTTTATGGTGTAGTTACATTTTATTCGTTCTTTACTATGATTCCGATGGGAGAGTTCCCGATCTCTATTTGCATGGGAACAGCTTGTTATGTGCGTGGTTCGGAACAGGTTTTAGCCGAATTTAAACGTCAGTTGGGAATTGAAGTTGGCCAAAGTACTGCCGATGGCAAATTCTCTCTTAACTGTTTACGTTGCGTTGGCGCCTGTGGGTTGGCACCAGTGGTTATGGTCGGCGAAAAAGTATACGGTCGTGTTTCGACACAAATGGTAAAGCAAATTATTTCTGAATACAAAGACGGTAATGTGTCCGAAGCAAAATCGGCTTGATATTTAGTTAATCTATAAGAAGTAAAGGGTTCGGTCTTTTTTTAGTCGAATCCTTTTTTGTTTATGTAGGTTAGATTACTTTTAACAATCATTAAAAGTACTGAAAATGAAACATCTGTTTTTTATATTGATTCTTGTATTCACTTTTTTTTCTACTTCGGCACAACCTCAAAATGAAACTATTTATAAAATAATAAATGGTATTTCTTACCGATCGGGAGTAAATTTAGATACTTACCAGGAAGAAAGATGTAAGCTTGATATTTATTATCCTGCAAACACAGATAACTATACCACAGTAGTGTGGTTCCATGGAGGTGGTTTAACCTCTGGCGAAAAGTCTATTCCTGAACGTTTAAAAAATCATAACCTTGCTGTAGTCGCTGTTAATTACAGGTTAAGTCCCAAGGTAAAAAGCCCGGCATATATCGATGATGCTGCCGCTGCGGTAGCCTGGGTTTTTAAAAATATAGCTCATTACGGTGGCGATCCAAAGAAAATTGTGGTCTCGGGCCATTCAGCTGGTGGTTATCTTACCTGCATGATTGGGCTTGATAAACATTATCTGGCTGCTTATGGAATAGACGCTAATGCAATTGAAAAACTTATTCCGTTTAGTGGTCAAATGATTACTCATTTCGAAATAAGAAAGGAGAAAAATATTCCGAATACTCAACCAGTCATCGATCAATTTGCGCCACTTTTTCATGTTCGGGCTGATGCTCCGCCTTTATACCTTATAACCGGCGGACGGGAGCTGGAAATGCTTGGCCGTTATGAAGAAAATGCCTACATGTGGCGAATGATGGGGCTTGCTGGCCATAAACAAACTTACCTTTACGAATTAGATGGTTTTGATCATGGCGGTATGGCCCAACCAGCTTTCGATTTATTGTTGAAAATTCTTAAGAAATAACCTTGAAAAAATACAACCCGTTTTGATCAGATTTTTTCTTTCTGCAAAACGGGTTGAATATTTGTCTATTGATTGATTCTCAGTTAATTATTTTGGGAAGGGTCAACTACTTTTCCTACAAAAAGTATTGAATTGGTATCTTTTTCACGAATCGCAAATACAAATGGATGGTCGGCTCTAAAAACTGCCAGGTCTGGTCCAACTGATGTTAATCCAACAGTAATTCCGGTAACAGCTGCTGCTTCAGTTCCTTTTTCATCAACTTTAATATAGGCTTTGTGCATTACTTCCGAAATGTACAATTGAGCAGCATCCGAAATTCCAGTTAAATTGGCTTTAAGCGGACTGAAAGCATCAACCATACCAAGCGCCTGCAAATTACTGATTAAACTTTTGTCGAATTTAAATTCAAATTTTGGGAAATACACAGTTCTCTTTGTTTCTGTCAATTTCGAAATCCAGTTGTTTAAATTGTCTGAAGAAAGCGATGAAATTATGTCGTTTGTTTTTTTTCCTGATTTTGGAAGAAGGACCAGCATTGAAAATTTACCACTTCCGTAAGGCATTTCCAACATTTCGAAATTTGTGTCGTTGTAGTAGTTAAAATTGTTTTCGATGGTCATTGTTGGAACCTGAATACTGGAATTATCTTCCTTTGTAAAATTCTGATTTGAAGTCTGATTGGCATCGAACCTGTATTTCCATTCACCATTGAAATAAATGGCATTCAGCAAAAACATGATGTCTTCGGGACGAACCTGGTTAATTATTTTATCGATCTTCCCTTTTGTTTTCGTATTTACCCAATCATTTATTGTATTTAATGCCTCGGTATTATTTGTAAAATCAAGACCTGACACTTCAGCTTCGTAAAAATTTTTGTTTGTATTTATAAATTCAGATTTAACTGGGAATGTATTTCTGTAAAAAATGGCATTTGAAATGTTGAGTTCAACCTTGGGATCGTGACTGATGAGGGCCGAAACAAGCTCCTTGTAATTTTGGTTTATGTCATCGGAGGAAATGCCCGATTTGTGTAACATGTTTTCCATCTGTGTTTTTGTATCATCACAGGTTCCATTATAAACCATTGTCAGTGCGAGCGATATACTCATCGGCGAAATGATAGTATTTTTTTGTTCGGTTTGTAAGTTGTTGAGGTTTTGGAAAATTTCAAGCCCGAATTGATTGTCGGCAGCTATTATTTTTGCCGATTTTTCGGTAGTAGTTATATTGGTCGACGGTTGATCAACCGATTCGCGGTTACAGGATGCCAGGAGCAGCGAACAAATGACGAATAACGAAAGCGTTTTCATGGTTTTTAGTTTGAGAATTTTTACTGTAAGACGACAAAAGTTCTTTTTTGGTTGCTTTCAAAAATGTTGTTTAATCTATTTGTCGTATGCCCGAGATATATCCGTCGAATCATTACCTTTTGTTGTTTGGGTTACATTTTTTTCTCAATTGTATCTATTTTGTTTTTGATTTCCTGTGGAATAGCGAGTTTTATATTTTTTTTGAAATCGTAAAATACAATGATGTCATGGGCTTCGGCAACAAGTTCGTTTTGCTCATTTACAATCTGGTGCAGTATGCGAAAACTTGTGTTCTTTATTGAATCAACGCTCGAAAAGACACTGATATTTCCCGGATAAAACAAGGGTTTTTTGAACTGGCAACTGGTTGAGGCAAGAATTGGTCCAATTTTCTTTTCAGACTGAAGTTGCATTAAATCAATTAATTCGAGGTAATTAACTCTGGCTGCCTGAACATATTTTAGAATTGCCAGATTGTTTACATGTCCAAAAAGATCGATTTCGCTCCAATCAATCCGAAGTTCAAGTTTTACTGAAAAATCATTCATTTTATCGAGTTTTAGAAAGCAAATTTAGGTAATTCGAAAAATCGGGTTCTTACCAACACTTTAAATTTAGGCTTTTAATGATAAAATAAACTTGGATATATATGTCTAAGAACACCTAACTGTGCTGATTTTCTGAATTATATCCATAGTTTTTCTCTTATATGTTGTTTAATTTTATATTGCTGATCTGCTTCATGATACTTCTTTCCTTTTTAGGAAATACACTTAACAAACAATTGGCCTGGCTGCCTTTGCAGCATTTCTGATCTACTGTTTTATCTGTCTTTTTTTTGACAGTTTGACATTACACCATGTTATTGGTTGGTGTGATTTTCTGGAAGTTTCAAATCTTTCACCATGCAAATCTGTTTCTCATGCAACCTGTTTCCGAATTAATCAAAAATCTGGCTGACCAGTTTGGCCGAGAACGACACAATCTTTTGCCAATTCTTCAAGGGGTTGTTGAACAGGAAAAATATTTGTCGGAATACTCTATGATTGAAATTGCCCGGGAGCTCGATTTACCTGCAGCCGAAGTTTTCGGTACAGCAACTTTTTACTCCTTTCTTGAGCATAAAAAAATGGGCCGGCACATCATCAGGGTATGTAAAACAATCACCTGTTCAATGAAAGGTAAAAATCAAATCTTGCTTACTATCGAAGATATGCTCAAGATTAGCCTTGGCGAAACTACGCCTGATGGTAATTTCTCGTTACTTCAGACTAATTGCCTGGGGTTTTGTCATAAAGCCCCTGCAATGCTCATCAATAACGAAGTATATACTGAACTTACTCCTGAAAAAGTCCGCGACATATTAAGCTCGTACATGAAAAAGAAAGGAGGCTTAAATGACAACTAATTACCTGCTTAAACGTGTTGATTTCATTTTTAAGAATGAAAATGACTGGGAAGAAGTATTGGGTAAAAGTATAAGCCGAAGTCCACAGGAATTGATCAACGAGTTAATCAGTTCAGAATTGAAAGGAAGGGGAGGAGCAGGGTTTCCAACCGGGCTGAAATGGAAATTATCGTCGGAAGCCGAGGCTGATACAAAATATGTAATTTGTAATGCCGACGAAGGTGAGCCAGGTACTTTTAAAGACCGTGAAATTTTATCACGCGTTCCATTCAAAGTGCTGACTGCAATGGCCGTTTGTGGCCACGTGATTGGTGCAAAAGAAGGTTACATTTATTTGCGCGGCGAATATTTTTTCCTGAAACCAGAATTGACCAAAGCGATAGATGAATTTGAATATTATTGCCATGAAATCAATCTCGATTTTAAGATAAAAATATTCATGGGAAGCGGGGCTTATATTTGCGGTGAGGAGACAGCCCTTTTCGAGTCGATGGAAGGTAAGCGTGGCGAGCCACGAAATAAGCCTCCATTTCCAACCTCGTACGGGTATATGGGCAAGCCAACAGTGATTAATAATGTTGAAACACTGGCGCATACCTTTACCATTTTTAAATATGGAGCCAAACGTTTTTATGATCTGGGAGTGCAGTATTCCCGCGGATCAAAACTTTTTTCTGTTTCGGGCGATACTCCAAAACCGGGTATATACGAACTGGAGCTTGGTATGAGCCTGGCTGACTTTGTCGATGAATTTGGTGATGGCGATACAAAGGCGGTTCAGGTAGGTGGGGCCTCCGGCTTTTTGGTACCTCGCAAACGCTTTAATGAAACCGCAATTGGTTTTCAGGGAAAACTGACTGGAATATCGTTACCAACAGGAGGGTCGATGATGCTTTTTAATAGTTCACGTTCTATGTTTAATGTGCTCGATAATTACCTTGAATTTTTCAGGGAAGAGTCGTGCGGACAATGCACTCCCTGTCGGGTTGGTTGTCAGCAACTTTTGAAAGGGATAAAAGCAGTTAAACGCGGTGAGAAGAATGCTTATTACCTGGATAAATTACTTCGTTTAGCCGAAACCATGCAATGTACAGCCAAATGTGGTTTAGGCCAATCGGTCGCTAATTCGTTTACTTCTATTGTCGAGAATTTTAGGGAAGAAATGATTTATTAACGCAGCAAAAAGAATAATTATGGCAAAAAAAATAAAAATCAGTATCAACGGAGTATTTGTTGAGATTGAAGAAGGAACAACAATTCTTGATGCTGCCCGACAGGCAGGAGTTATCATTCCTACACTTTGCTATCATAAAGATCTTTGTGTGGCCGGGAACTGTCGTGTTTGCGTTACCGAAATTGTCGGTCAAAAGCGGTTGTCGGCAGCTTGTGCTACGCCGTGCGAAGAAGGTATGGAAATCCTGACCAATTCGTTTAAAGTACGAAATTCAAGAAAACATATCCTGGAATTACTATTGTCAGAGCATAATGCCGATTGTACGCGATGCTATAAAAATGGAAATTGCGAATTACAACGTTTAGCTTCAGAATATAAAATTGTTACCCAGGACTTTATTCGGTTGGCCCCATTGCGGAAATATTCGATTGATATGTTTTCACCTTCGATTGTAAAAGATGATAGTAAATGTGTCCGCTGCCAGCGTTGTGTACGAACCTGTGTCGAATTGCAAGGTGTAAATGCTTTGACTGTGGCCCATAAAGGCGACCAGATGAAAATTACCACGTTTTTCGAAAAAGCCATGAACGATGTGGTTTGTACCAATTGCGGTCAATGTATTAACCATTGCCCAACAGGCGCGCTTGTTGAAAAGAATTACATCGAAGAAGTTTGGGATGCAATTGCTGATAAAACAAAACATGTAATAGTTCAAACCGCCCCTGCTGTTAGGGTTGGTCTGGGTGAAGAACTTGGACTTGATACCGGAACCCGTGTGACGGGCAAAATGGTAGCAGCTCTTAAACGGTTAGGTTTTGATGCAGTGATGGATACCGATTTTACAGCTGATTTAACCATTATGGAAGAAGGATCAGAATTGCTTGATCGTTTAAAAAAAGTACTTGTCGATCATAGTCCTGAAACCAAGTTGCCATTGGCAACTTCTTGTTCGCCAGGCTGGATTAAATACATCGAACACATGTATCCCGAATACCTTGAGAATTTATCGACTTGTAAATCTCCGCAACAAATGTTTGGTGCATTGGCAAAAACCTATTATGCACGGGCACGCAATCTCGATCCTGAAATGATTGTTTCGGTATCGATAATGCCTTGCACTGCAAAAAAATTTGAAGCTAGTCGTCCCGAAATGCACGATAGTGGTTACCGCGATGTTGACTATGTTTTAACTACGCGTGAGTTAGCAATAATGATAAAACAAGCCGGTATCGATTTTATGAAACTGGAAGATATGCATTACGACAGGTTGATGGGTGAATCTACTGGCGCTGGAGTAATTTTTGGTGCAACTGGTGGAGTGATGGAAGCCGCGTTACGTACTGCTTATGAATTGGTTACCGGTCGTGATGTTCCGTTTGAAAACCTGAATATTACCCCGGTGCGTGGCATGGAAGGCGTAAAAGAAGCCTCAATCAAAATAGAGGGAACTTTAAAGGAATGGGCATTTCTTGAAGGAGTTGAATTAAAATGTGCAGTGGCACACGGATTGGTTAATGCCGGCAAGGTGATGGATGCCATTCATTCAGGTAAATCAAGTTATCATTTTGTCGAATTTATGGCTTGTCCCGGCGGTTGCCTGGGCGGCGGAGGTCAGCCAATTCCAACAAGTCCTGAAATCCGTCAGAAACGTGCAGAGGCTATTTATGCTGAAGATATTGGAATGCCACTACGTAAATCGCATCAAAACCCAGAAGTTATTAAGATTTACAAAGATTTTCTGGATCATCCGTTGAGCGAAAAATCGCATCATCTGTTGCATACACATTATACCGCAAGAGAAAGATTTTAACAGGATAGTCCGGTCTTCGCCGGACTTTCTTATTTTTGACCCATGCAATATCAAATTTCATTTAAAAGTCCATTGGGATTTCTGGTCCTGAGATCAAACGGAGACTCAATTACCCAAATCAGTTTTTCAGAGAATGAAATAACTGATCAATATTCATGTGAAGTTCTAAACGAGTGCAAAGCTCAACTTGAAAGTTATTTTTCAGGAGAACGAATGATTTTTAATTTGCCAATAGCGCCAGTTGGAACCGAATTTCAACAAAGAGTTTGGGCTGATTTAATAAAAATACCTTATGGCGAAACAATTACTTATCTGGATTTAGCCAATCGCCTGGGCGACCCGAAATGTATTAGGGCCGCAGGAACTGCAAATGGGAAAAACCCTATTGCAATTGTTATTCCATGTCATCGGGTGATAGGTGCCGGGAATAAATTAACCGGCTATGCAGGCGGAATCTGGAGAAAAAAGATGTTGCTTGAACTTGAACTAAAACACAATCCAAATAAAACAACATTGTTCTAAAATGAATAAATTGATTTTTGAAGCTTGTGTCGAAACTTTGGAAGAAGCAATTGCGGCCCAAAATCGTGGAGCAAATCGTATTGAACTTTGTTCGGCACTCGATCAGGATGGGTTGACTCCCTCAGTGGAATTAACTATGCAGTGTGTGAAAAACTTATCAATTCCAATAATGGCAATGGTTCGTCCTCGCGGTGGTAATTTTGTTTATTCTGAAGAAGAAATCAGAAAAATGGAAGAAGAAATTAAGTTTTTCAAATTATCAGGTGTTGCCGGTGTAGTATTCGGATTACTCACTAATGATGATGAAATTGATAAAGTAAATACAAACCGCTTGGCCAGTCTTGCTTCGCCGCTTGACGTTACCTTTCATAAAGCTATCGACTATTCTTCTGATATTTTTAAGTCGTTTGTTCAATTAAATGATATAGAAGGAATTACGAGGGTTTTAACTTCGGGAGGAAAAGATACGGCTTGGAATGGACGTAGTGTTCTGAAGCAAATGCAGAATATGCCCGGAAGGCAAATAAGAATTATAGCCGCCGGTAAAGTGTTACCCGAAAATAGAGAAAGCATCGCCAACTATACTGGAGTTAAAGAATTGCATGGGAAACGTATTGTATGAGATTGTTCTTTTTCGTAAATTAACTGAATGAAAGTCAAAATTCAATTAATTATTAATTTATTCGAATTATTTAGTTCTGTATTCGATAAATTGTCAATTGGTTGTTTTGATTCATTAATTTTACTGGGTATTTATCTGGCAGATAAGTTTGTTTTGAAATATGAATTTTATAAGATTAAGAGGAACAATGAATAAGAACTTTTTTCACCTGATTATAATACATTTTAAAAGAGCAACTATGATGAAGCGAATTTTAGTTTTGATTCTATGTGGGATGCTGACAAGTTTCAGTTGGGCACAATCGATGCAGAAAGACAATAAGAATCTTTACAAAGCATTTGAGTCTTCTGTTAGTGAGGGATTGAATCTTCAGGCAACAGCGAAAGTTGGGATAAGACCTGTTTATGGGCTATTTAGTATTGGAACACAATTTCTTGCACAAAATTACAAATGGGCTTTTGGTGGTGGTATCGGAACACATTTGATGCGTTCTGATATTCATTCATTAAATCTTGAATATATGATATTTCATGTGAATGAGAATGAGATTTGGACTGATAATTACAATAATTTTCAGCAAATCAGGCTTTTATATAGCAAAAGAATTGGTGAAAAGATCAGTATTTTTGGTGGTCCGAGCCTCAATTTAAATATTGCAGAAAACAAGCAAAGTTATGGACATACTTTTGAGAGTACTTTCTCTCCTTATGATATGTATTCGCATGTTGGTGATAATCACACTACTAAAGGTTGGATTGGTTTTACACTTGGTATCCGGTTCGATAAGAAGTAATCTGACAATTAGTAAAAATAAAACCCTGCCAAAGTTATAGGCAGGGCTTTATTTTTACTAATATATTAATATTGAATTTGATGCTGCTGGTTTGAATAAAAATGATACGGTAGATTTAATCTTTCCTTTTCTTAAAATGTTTTGAATCACCCCATTCTCCGTATCCAATTTCACAGCCTGATATTTCGATTCGGGCTTCCAAACAATTACGGCACAATTCAGCATCTTCGTCCAGACAAGGTTTATCCTCGTACAATTGGTATTCTTTTCTGTATTTTGTTGGAGTTAAATTTGGCATTATGATATTGGCACCAATAGCCAGTGCTTTTTCCCTTCCCGTTGGGTCAATGGCCTGTAATGCAGTTGCTGCGGCAATGTTAATGTCGGGCATTAATAACCGTAACGCTGCAATCATTTTTAAAGCCAGATCAAAGCGTTCTTCCTTGGTTTTCAGTTGATGTTTGAATGTGCAGAGCGGAGTGTCTTCGTGTTCAATGTAAGGTCCCATACCAACCATGTCAACATCAAAACTTTTGAGAAATATTAAATCGTTTGCCAAATCATCTAATGATTGAAATGGTAGCCCTATCATTACACCTGTTCCAACCTGGAACCCAGCTTCCCGAAGATTATATAAAGCCTTTAACCTTTGCTCAAAACGGTGAAGATCATCGGTTGGATGTATTTTCTTGTATAGTTCAGGATTTGAACTTTCTATTCGAAGCAAATAACGATGTGCGCCGCATTCGAACCATCTACAATAAGTTTCCAAACTTTGTTCTCCACATGATAGCGTTATACCTAATTCGTTGTTCGATAATTGCTTGATTTCTTTTAGAAGATACTCAACCCTTTTTGCAAATGCCGGCGAAGATAATTCACCTGACTGCAAAACAACCGATCCAAAACGGTTTTCCCAGGCAAAACGACAAGCATTCAAAATTTCCTCATCAGAAGCATTGTACCTAACGACTTTTGCGTTGCTTTTCCTGATTCCGCAGTAGAAACAATCTTTAGCACAAACATTCGAAAATTCAACTAGGCCCCTGAAATGAACTTTATTTCCAATTGTTTGCTGTTTAATTAATTGTGCTTGTCTAAAGAGCAATTGTCTATCATCGCCTTCAGCCGATAACAACCTGACAAGATCGGGTTTTGAGAAATTTGCTTGACTTAATATTTCCTGAAATGCTTTCATTTTCAAGCTTATTTCTTTCTTTTTGTGAAGAAATCAGGTAATTGTAATAAGAAGAATATTACTACAATTAAAAAAATCATTAAAACATGTTTATTCAGAAACCGAAAAGCAAATGCCAAGGTGATAATTACACAGTTAATTAAAACAATGATTACAGTGCAGGCAATATGCGAAAAACCAAGTCCCAGGAGTCGATGATGAATATGTCCCAGATCGGGTGCAAATGGTGATTTTCCATTTATAATCCTGACAATAAATACTCTAATCATGTCGGCCAATGGTGTAGCCAGAATAGCTAAAGAAAAAACAGGAGAAAAAGCTGTTTCCTGTGGAGTGGTTGTCAGAGCAAATTCGTTGTATTGAATAACTTGTACAGCTATAAGCAATCCTAACAACAATGATCCGGTATCTCCTAAAAAAATCTTGTTTGTTTTTCCAAAAACATTGAACCTTAAGAATGCTAAGAGGCTCCCGGTTAGCGCACTACATAAAATGGCATAATCGTTATTTGTTGTAACAAGAAATTTTGTCCCGAAAATAATGGAGGAAAATATTCCAATTGAAGCGGCTAATCCATCAATTCCATCCACAAAGTTGATAGCATTGATTATTGAAACGATAGCTACAAGGGTTATTGCAACACTAACGAAATAGTTAATCTCAAAGAAATCTAAAATGCCATGTAAGTTGGTAAAACGTATATCTCCGGGAATTATTAAAATGAGGGCACAAATTATTTGCGCAATTAATTTCTTACGTGGCGAAATAATCAGAATGTCATCTTTCATCCCAATGAAAAACAAAATGATCATTGATGCCAGGATATACCTGAATTCGATAAACTCGAATTTGTGTAAACTAAGTAAAGTTGCAATCGATACTCCTATAAAAATTGCGATACCTCCTAAATTTGGAACAACAACCTTGTTTACTCTTCGTTCGTTTGGTTCATCATAAAGGTGTTTTTCTCTCGAAATTCGGATTATTACCGGGATGGCAATAATTACCAGTGTAAATCCGATTAGAAAAGATAAAATGAGTTGAATTATTGGCATTGAAATATTTTTTCGAAGTTAAAGCTAATGCAATTATAACGATTGGTATAATTCCATAGTTTTTTTAATCATTTTCGAGGAAGTGAAATGCGATATGTATCTTTCTCTTGCATTTTTTCCAAATTTTTCGGCAAGTTCCGGGTTCGATATAATGGCTCTGATTGCGTCGGCTAATGCTTTGGAATTTTTGGGCGGTACCACCAATCCAGTTATTTGGTGCTGGTTAATCCATGAGACTCCGGAATAAGGAATATGGGTTGAGATAATGGGCTTTGCAAACGCCATAGCCTCAAGCTGAACTATTCCAAAAGCTTCAGATCTTTCGCATGAAGGCATACAAAATAAATCGCATAATTCGTAATATGCCGATATCTCTTTGGGCGGGATATTGCCAGTCAGAATAACTTTATTCTCAAGTTTTTGTTCTTGAATTTTACTTTTTAGCGATTGATACAACTTGCCATTTCCTCCTATAATAATCAGAAAATCATTTGGTAATTCCCTTGCAGCATCTATTAGATAATCAAATCCTTTGTAATAAATTAATCGCCCCAGACTGAATATTACCTTTTTATTTTGATACGATTTCTTTAATGTTTTTAAAACGTTTGCATCAGTAGTTGTATGGTCGATTCCAATAGGTATTATTGTGCATTTCGATTTGTAATCCTTTAAATCAGTTGATCCTTCTAAATATGGGGGAGAAGTAACTATTATTTGATCTGCTTTTTTTAGTAAAGCTTTTTGAAACGGATTATAAATGCGTTTTAAATAAACTTGTTTAATAATATCACTATGCCAATGTAATACTATCTTGCCTTTGAAAGGAACTAATTGCAACACAATTGCTCCAGTTGGGTTTGGTAAATGCAAATGTATTATGTCGTAATTCTTATGAATTTTCTTCAGCAAAAAAAACATGGAAATCGAGAATGGGGTAGATTTAAGTTTGATAAGTGTTGATGACCGGTAAATTTTATAAGTATTTTCTTCAATCGAATTTTTAGGTTTGTCGTTAAAGCATAATACATCTGTTTGAATACCCATTTGATTCAACCCTTCTACCAAATCAAAATTTACCCTTTCAATTCCGCCAAAATGCGGCGGGTAATATTTCCCGATATGAAGTATTCTCATTTTTGTAATTCTTCTACCGTTTGATTTACTTTTTGCGAAGAGGCAACCCACGAAAACTTTCGTATGTTTTCTAAGCCTTTTGAACAAAGATGATTTTTAAGTGCGTCATCTTTGCTTAATCTGTCAAGTGCATTTATCATACTATCCTCAGAATATGGATCGATGTAATAAGCAGCATCGCCACACGATTCCTTCAAAACCGGAATGTCGGATACAATAACAGGTGTTTCAACTGACATCGCTTCAAGTGCGGGTATTCCAAATCCTTCATACAGAGATGGATATATAAATATTTCGGCTTTCTCATAGTATTCAAATAATTCCTTATCTGAAATATATCCTGTAAGAATTACATTTTCTGAAGATTGAATGTTCGACCGTTGAAATGATTGTTGTTTTCCACCAACAAGTATCAATTTAAAATCAGGATTGTTCCATTTATGAAAAGCTTTTATCAACCGATTTATATTCTTACGTGGATCAATTGAACCAACAGTTAATATGAACTTACTTTTAGGATATCCTTTTTTCTGGTAAGGACTAACTGCGTTGTAAATAACTTCAATTTTTTCCTTTTGTATGTTCAGAATTTCTGAAATTGTATTTTTTGAACACTCGCTTACAGTCAATATTTTTTGTGAGTTTCTTACTGTGACAGGAGTAAGAAGTTTGTAGAACCAATAGTAACGGTTTGAGAACCATTCAGGATGCTCCCAAAATGATAAGTCGTGTATAGTAACTATCTTATTCTTATAGAAAACAGGCCCAAGTCCGGTAAAATTTAGAAGTAAAGGACTGTTTAATTTCTTTAGATATTTAGGCAAAAAAAACTGTTCCCAGGTATAAGGATTCGTTGGACCTGCTTCAATAAGCTGGTCTTTGGGAAGACCGATTGAAATGTTAGTTCCGGTTGGAACAATTACTTTATAACTGCGATTTGTCTTCAGTAAATGGAGAGTTATTTCAGTAGCAAAGCGCTGTACACCAGTTGTCTGTTGGGTTAAAAATCTGCCATTAATGAAATACATGTAGCATCAGTTTGAGATGGTCTATAAATTCGAAGAATAGTATTATTACGATTTACTTATGTGGTAATATACTTTCCTGAAAAAGTAGAATAGTTTAGATTCCTCAAATTTTAACGCTAATCTGACCAATTTTGAATCGCGGGTATCAAAGAACTTCGTTGCCAAATCGGTTAAATCGTCGTTGGAAGCATTATTTTGAAGTTTGTTTTCAAGTATTGGGATAAAATAGGTAATTAAAGCTCGCCTTGTTTCTTCATATTTTAAATGAGTCAACCTCCGATTCATGGAATGACCGGGCAATTCCATTCTTGAAATAACCATTCCGGGTAAATATTTATAGGTGCAATTGAATAAATGTATAGCCTTTAGGCTAAATTCCCAGTCGCTTATTATCTTGTTATTTTCGTTGTAAAGTCCAACTTTCTCAAATAACGATTTTTTTATGAGTGTTGATTGGTGGGGCAAAGATTTGGAAATAAGGTAACCTAATGAAATTTTGTTGGGATAGGTTAATCGCATATTTACACAAATTGTATCGGCAAAAACGATATCTTCCGAAAATGGTGCGGAAAAAACAGTATTTAGTATCTCATTATTGGTAAAGCAATCGCCGCTGTTCATAAATAAACAGTATTCCCCGGTAGCTTTATTTATACCTTTATTCATTGCATTAAAAATTCCTTTGTCGGGTTCCGAAGCCCAATAAGCAAGATTCTCTGCAACAAGTTCTATTTCAACTGTACTTCCATCGCTGCTTCCACCATCAATGATAATATATTCGAAATTTGTAAAGGTTTGGTTTAAAACACTTGAGATCGTTTTTTTTAAACCTTTTCGGTTATTGTAGTTAACTGTAATGATTGAAAGCTTGAGCATTTCCCTTATGTTAAAACTTGTTTAATACTTCAACAACCCGATATATGTCATCTTCCGTGTGACCAAAAGATATTGGCAGACTTAAAGTTGTTTGGTGTATTTCTTCTGAAATTGGAAATGTACCATTAATAATTTCTTTCATTGCGGTTTGTTGGTGTGGAGGAATTGGGTAATGAATTTCAGTTTTAATCCCATTTTTCAGTAAATATTCTTTTAAAAGATTTCGCTGGGGATGTCTAATGTTGAAGATATGAAATACGTCATAATAATCATCAGATACAACAGGGCAAATGAAGTCTTTATTTAATTCTTTTAAATATATAGAAGCTAACTTTCGCTTATGTTCTGTGATCTTATTTAGAAATTTCAACTTTACAGATAATAACGCAGCTTGGACTTCATCCAGTCTGGAATTATAGCCGATAAAATCATTTTGGTATTTCTTTTCTGATCCATAATTTCGCAATGATCTGAATTTCTTAGCCAGTTCTTCGTCGTCGGTTGTTAAAGCACCTGCATCACCTAATGCACCTAAATTTTTTGTAGGGTAAAATGAAAATGTACCTATACCAAAAGTACCAACTGGTTTTCCTTTAAATGCAGCACCATGAGCTTGGGCACAATCTTCAATAACAGGTAGTTGATGTCGGTTGGCAATTTCCAGTATCGATTCCATATTACATGCTTTGCCATAAAGATGAACGACTATAATAGCTCTTGTCAATGGTGTTATATGCTCCTCGATTAATGATGGATTAATATTGTAGGTTTCTAATTCAGGTTCTACTAATACTGGCTTTAAATTACAATGAACTATCGACAATATTGTTGCAATATATGTATTTGATGGAACAATAATTTCTGAACCTTCGGGAAAATTATAAACCTTCATTGCTAAAATTAAAGCATCTAAGCCAGAAGCAACTCCAACGCAATGCTTTGTACCACAGAATATGGCAAATTCGTTTTCAAAAGTTTTTACTTTATTTCCCAAGATGTACCAGCCACTTTCTAAAACGCTTTGAAAAGCATTTAGATATGCCTTCATAAACTGTTTATTAGAATTTAGCAGGCTCTCATATTCAATTGTATGGTTCATAGATATAATCTTTAGGATCAAAATATTCAGAAGCTAAGACCATTAAAATTGCGTCTTTCGAAAATAAATCCATTGTATGCCAATCTTCAGTTTCTAATATTAGGCATTTATTTGGTGCATCCAAAAAGTAATCTATAGCTTCTTTACCATTATTGCAGTATATTTTACAGCTTCCCTTAATACATATTGCTGCCTGAACTGTTTGGTGGTGTCGATGTCCTCCCCGAACTGAATCGTCAACGCCATAGATATAAAATATACGTTTAATCTCAAATGGTATCACTTTTTCAATTACCGTTAAATTTCCTCTTTTGTCAGTAAATGTTTTTAAATCAATTATACGTGGCATATTTTAGAAATTAATGGTGTAATTGGAATCGTTTTTTAGAACAAACTTTGCAATTGCCTTAATGATTTCTGGTAGGGTTCTATTTTTATTTGTCAAAAAATCAATCGATATATTTTTTACTTCAAACTTCGATAGCAGATCGTGTAGTAATGAAAGGTATGGATTGTAAATCAACTTCATAACTGATGGTGGAATTTTATATATACCAAGATAGTTTAGGTATCCCAGTCTAATGTTATAAGTATGAACAAAGTGAAAATGGAAGAATATCAAATCAAATTCGTCTTTTGAAGATAATTCCGTACCTATTATGCCCATATCTTCTTTCCGGAATGAATACTGTTGCATGTTCCAGGGTGCAACCCCCCCTCCTAAATGATTCAGAACATGAATTCCGCGAAAGCGTGTTGTCCAATCATCCAAATATTTCTGATCTCCAAATTTACCATCTTCATATCTGGCAAAACACCAGTTAATGCAAACATCCTTCCACCATTTTAGTACGTTTAGTCCATTTGTCGTATTTCTAAAAGTTATAAATTGAACACAATATTTTCCGGCAAGAGAGGTATTGTCGTATCGAGGAGTATAACGATGTTCTGTAATTAATACATCATTTCCTTTTAGTTCTTGTATCAAAACTTTGGGGTCTTTATAAAAGAAAACGTCAGCATCGATATAAGTGCAATCTGATAAATCAAAATGATTAATACAGTACCATATTGTTGATGGCGTACAGGTCCAGCAATACTCTCCTTTACTGCGATTTTGTTTTGCCGTCAATAATTCCTTATTCTCAAATTCAGCTAAAGAAATTACAGTAATGTTTTCAAATCCTGATTCTTCGAGAATTTTTTGTGATAAATCATCAAAAGCAAATATATATAAATGAAAATCAAGACACACCTTCTTTAAAGAATTGTACATACACAATCCTTTGATGAGGTATGACGAGTCAAATAAAGTACAAAAATTTAACATTTGTTTTTATTTATAAGCCTCAACAAAAAGTGAATCGGGCTTGCGTATTCCCCCGTTTACGACGTCAAGATTATATTTTGAAAATTCGGGAATATCACTTTCATAGGCCGTTTTTAGTGATATATTGTGAAACCCACATTGTTTCAGCAATAAAGAAATGGAGTATTGGTCATACATCCATTGATGAATTTCTCCTGATTCGCGGAATCTACCAATCAATATGTAATTCAGTAGCTTTTCTCCCAGAATTAATCGAAGAACATTTTTTGCATAACATTTAATTGTCGATGTATATTTCAATTTGGGTTTAGCCTTATTCCCTTGTCGCATCTGATGGTTAGAACATAAGTCTATCGTTCTTTTTGCTTCACTTCCGATTCTTTGAAGGATGAATGCCTCATTTTGCAAGTTCTCCTGACATAGAAATTTAGCCATTTCGCCGCCCGATTGGTTTCTGACAGTCTGATCAAAAAGTTCCATCATGATCCATTGATAATTTAAATCAGCCTGTTCTTCTCCATTTTTTGCTTTCTCCAATTGCTTCTTATATTCATTAATAATCTGTTCTAAGTCAGGGATAGCTATTCGTATTATTCCATTGTTTTTTAATACCCTGTAACACTCTTCCATGAAATGAACTGCATTTTTTTGAGAAAAATGTTCCAGTACATGAGAATGATATACAACTTCGAAGGTATTATCTGGAAATGGAATCCCTTTATTAAGATTGTGAGCAATAACGTTTTTGCTTGTTTTTGCATAGTCGAGGTTAACCCAATCTGGATGAAAATGAGATCCGCAGCCAAGGTTAATATAATTAAGTGACATTATTTATTTTTTTAAGAATTAATCCTTTCCAAAAACAAGTTTTACCCGATACGGTTAGTTCAGCAGTAAAAACATCCTTAAATTCAAAAATAAGCTTGTATTTTGGCGATATTGTTCGTATAATATTCTCGAAATTAAAAAACCATGCGGGGTAGCTTGCCTGATAAATTTTATCCGATACTTGCTGCAAAGATAAAAGGTCATTTTTCGTTTCAATAAATGCTGTGCGATCTAAAATAATAAATGGAATCTCCAGACTTAAGAATTTTTCGAGCCATTCATAAGGTTTTTCCAGATATTGCAATACACTACTTAGCAAAAGTACCTGTGGACTATATGTTGCAAGGCATTCTTCGATTGTATAGAAAAACTTCAAATATTCGTCTTCAAAGTATGCTTTTCCACAACTGACAAAGTGAGGTTGTTCAACAATGCACCACTTAAAATTTCTCATTGCTTTTAGAAATTCTATATTCTGAAAATAGCTGCTGCCAAGGCTTCCACCGAAATCTAAAACGCATAAATTGCCATTGTTTTCAATTGCTGCCTGTTGCAGACCAATCAAAAGGCTCGGACTATATTCGATCTTATCAAATAAAACTGAATCACGTTCATAAATGGCTTCCCCGTCTTTTACTTTTAAGAGTGATGCCTTTACTTTTTCAAGGATAATCTCAGCGTCATAACCAGTACAATTCTTCTGGACTTCATCCCATGTTTTATAGTTACCCGACCAATTTATGGCGCCCGATGCCTTTCTTTTTAAAACTTGGATGGCCTTAACGATTATTGGGGGAAGAATCGCTTTAAGGAATTTTTTAGTTTTAACCATTTTCCATGGGTTAATTTCATTTTCTTATCAAATGATTGGTATTCCCGAAAGAACCAATCCGATTCTGTTACGGGAATTCTATTAAGTTCAACAAAATCAATTGGCTTTTGGTTAAACTCCATTTCTTTACAATGAACTCCTGAATTGTCTAGTCCAATGTTTTCTACAATGGCTCTAGTTGGATGAAGACAATACATATTTTTAATAATCAGAGAGGCATGCCAGCGGATTGCCCATGAATCGTTCTTCCCTTTTATCTGATCCTTTAACATTCTCAGAAAGGGATGTGTATTTCTTCGTGTAAATTCAAACGTTAATTTCTTTTGCCTGATCGTTTGAAGTAGTTCTTTCCCATTGGGGTTAAATTCTTTCCATGCTCTTTCCCATGTTGCCCATCCCCAGCAATCGGCTCCTTTTAAAAAAAAAGTAGATTCGTTGTAGTCTTTACTGTCAAGGTTGTAATTCCATGCATGGATACATCCAACTGCCTCATTGTTATCATACATGCTTAAAGCTTCATTCATATATTTCAAAAAACCAGGTGAAGGTACAATATCATCTTCCAATACAATAACGCGGTCATATTGTTTAATAATCTCAGATACACCAGATATAATTGAATGTGAGAGCCCTTTGTTTATTTCTGATTCAATGATATGATTGCTTTTACACCATTTTTGCGTTCTTATCTTATTTCGGACTTCTTCGATTTTTTCCTTTTGTGCCGAAGTAGCATTTGTACCGGGACCATCACAAAAGATGTATAATTCTGATTGATCGGATAAGATGTTTTCTTTTAATGCTTGTAAGGTTCTTAACGTATGATCTGGCCGGTTAAATACAAAGAGGATTATGGGAGATAATTTCATTTCACTCTAAAAAACAATGTGTTATATGTTCTTGCAATTAACATGTATCCTTTTGAAACTAAGAATTTATAAAGGTCGGATGACAAAGTTTGTTCGACATTACTTTCTAAGTCTTCGACAAGGATATATTCGGGTATATATTTACTCCAATTGTTCGATTTTAAAACTTGAAAATCAAAACCTTCAACATCAATTGTTAGAAAATCAATCTTTTGGTTAAACTTCAGGTATTTATCAAATATAGTTTCCAGGCGTTCAGTTCTAATCTTTTTTTTATCAATTACCTGATAATTATTCTTCCCATTTTTCTTTTCTGCTTCCTCTTGCGAAAAAGTATTTAATGCAGGCATATTAAACATGTAATAAGTGAGGTTTTCCTCTTTTTCGGAAATCGCAATTTCAAGGTTAATGTCCAATGGTCTTTTCTTGTTAAATAACTTCATCGAACCAGGCGCTGCGTCAATATTTATCCCTCTCCAACCTTTTCGATAAAACTTATATGTGTTTGAATACTTGCATGGATGATGAGCCCCAATATCAACAAAAAAACCTATATTCTTACTGTCTTCAAAAAACCGACTTAACACCATGTCTTCACCTTCCTGTGACCAGGACTTTTGAAAATGACTATCCCATTTTACAAAGTCATCCAATCTTCGGTATAAATTTTTTACAAACCCAGGAGTTACTTTTTTTATCTTTTCTTTTATGTCGATCATGAAATTAAAAATTCAATTGTGCTAATACAAATTTAGAACTTTGCCAATGAAAAATGTGCTTGCTTGTATCTGGTCTGTTTTATTTCGCTAATGGTAGAATGAATGTCTCTATGTTTTTTTTAAAATCAAAAGCGTGGTTTTGATAATATTGAATGATTTAATTTTCATAGCAAATATCGGTTTTGTTTCTTTCTGAAAGAAATCTAATCCGATAACAGAAACTGCATAAGAAATTACAGTGGCATAAGCGGCCCCAATGCCACCAAACCTGGGGATTAAGAAAAGATTCATTAAAACGTTGGAGATAGCTCCTAATGTTGTTCTTTGAAAATTTAATATCTGTTTATTCTCCACTATAAACCAATTGGAACTGGCAACTCCAAGGAATACAAATAATGAAGCCCAGATATGGACAGATAATATTGGGCCCGCCTCAATATATTCATTTCCCAACAGTATTTTGATAATCCATGTTGAGATAAAAGTCATAGGGATTGCTACAGTAAATGCAATCAATACCATATAATCATATAGCTTTTGTAGTCGTTGATAATAAATAGTTTCGCTTGTTTTTTTTGCCTCAATTATAGCTGGGAAAACTGATGAAACAATTACTCCTGGAATAAAGTACCAGACTTCGCTAACTCGAACAGCTGCAGAATAGATACCTACCGCCTGATCACCAAGCATTTGCCCAAGCATAACCTGGTCAATTTTCATGTAAATTGCAACAGCGAGACCTGATAAGATTAATGGCCAGCTTTCTGCCATTAACCTTCGGGCTAAACTAAAATCTAGTTTCCATAAAGAAATGTTACGCGTTTTTTGCCAATAAAAGAAAAAAAGTAATAACCCTCCCAGTAAAGTTTCAAAGAATGTAGCCAGTACAAATGCTAAAAGGGGGGCATGTAAAACGATCATACCTATTTTGAGTGCTGCAACAAACAGGAAAACGCCATTTTCAATCCATACTACATATTTTGATTGTACCTGCGATTCAAACCACCATTTAATTACCTCTCCTGATTGGATAATTGTTGAAAACCCCAGAATACCAACTATTATTTTTGTGAGAATTGCATCGGGTTGTAAAATACTTATTGTAAGTACAATAGCCAGAAATGATATTATCCCTCCTATAAGTCGTAGCGTAAAAGCTGTTCCCAGAATAGAATTTGTTCTTGAAGGTAATGTTACAATATCGCGAATAACAATTCCTTGTAATCCTAAAGTAGCAATAGCGCCAAATAAACCAGTAAAGGCGAGGGCATAATTTAATAGTCCAAAATCTTTGGGTCCTAAATATCGTGCAACCCAAACACCAACTACAAGTCCAACTCCCAAGCGAAGAATTTTGTCAAAAAATAACCAGCCCATATTATCGAGAATTCTTAATAACTCAGGTTTATTTTTAACTTTCACTGCAATAAACTTCGGAATTATGTATTTAAAACTAATTGACAATGCTTTTACTGAATAAACTTGTTTTTACTATTGTTTTGTTAAGAATGAACACTAAATGTAATATCAGTTGTTATGGCTTCGCCTGCTCACTTACAGGTTTGTCCGAGTGTTTAATTTCATAATCAGTTATTTACACTGATCATGAATGATTGATTTTACTTTGACGATTCGAAAAGTCTGGCTGTTTTCGCATTGAGCTGCAAAGTGAGCAGTAAGGTGTTTCTACTGTCATTTTAAGGTTACGAGATTAAGCGGTAGAAAATTCAAATATTCATGTAAATTGTCAAAGTAGAATTAGTGAAAAATTGAGCATGAAAGTAGCTCAAAAAACAGAAAAGCGGCGATAAACTCTATGAAAATTTATCTCCGCTTTTGTATTTTATGATTAAAGATGAAATTCTGTCTGTTTTTAAATATCAATCGATATACCTAAATTCCAGTTAAAAAAATCCTCTGGCTGGGGTATATCAAGAGAAAAATCAAGGTTTATCTTTAATCAGTCAATATAGGTATGCTAATTTCGCATTTGAATGGAGGATGATTGAAAATTCTTCATGCATATCTAGTGTTCCTCGTTGAAGGTCAATTCAGTAAAAATCTCCAAGCTATGCCAGCCGCCAGTTTTTGATTGCCATAGTAACCGCCATACAGGTTTAAGTGACGTGCAATAAGTAACGAACCGGCAACATTGATATTTCGTGTGTCATATTCCGCCATGACTTTTAACCGTGTAAACCTTTGGGGAGAATAGCTTATTCCTCCGAAAAAACCACTTAGTCGTTCTCTTCCTTTCGTATTTAACCCATAACCAGCACTCAACCTGAAAATATGTGCAGTGGTTCGAAATGTTTTTGAAGTTGCAAGAAAGGCACTTGCAAAGTACTGATTACCACCCGTTGTCGATTCAGTATAAATATCGTCCATTCCAATCAGAAGGGAGGGTGTCACTTTTTTTTCTTTTAAAAATTGTAGCTTGGCGCCAAATGAGCGGTCTTGGTTGGTTATCTTTCCGTTGGTTCTGAAAAAAGTCAACCGGTAAGTTGCTTCCAGAAATGGTAGAAAACTAAGGTTAAAGTAGTAATTGCCAGTATTGTAATTAAACTTTGGGCCAGCTTGTCCTACGGGAAGGAAATTACAACCTATCAACATTGTTTTGTCTGGACGAATTTCTCCTTCAGGAGTATTGATCAACCCCGAAGAACCGGTAGTTGTTTGCCCCTGAGATTGTAACCCAAGCAATAATATTATTATTGGCACTAAATAATACCTCAAATTCGATAAATTAGTGTGATATTTTTTTTGTGGTCGAGCCATAAACCGTTGCTTTTGAGTTTTTTTAGGAGCTATTGCCAGTAATCATTTTGAAAATGTGATTATTGTGGTTGTATTTTGTTTTAGCTCAATTATTATAAACCGGCCAATTTTTATAGTGCTATCGTTGTCAAATGAAATTTTGTTATTATATTAAAACTCCTGTCGGGAAAGTGCCCGACAGGAGTTTTGTAAAAGTATTGTATTATTATTTGACAAGCCCGAAAAATCATGGAATAGCTTTGAAAACTTGGATAAGTTTATTTTAATTGGGCATTATCAAAATTTCTAGCCATAAAGTTAGCCTATTGAACCTCCGTTATGAACGTTCTGCAAGTAATTTAAATATGGTAGATTAGTCGTATTGTTGTTTATAATTATGATTATAACTACGACTATTACCTGTTGTTGTTCCTCAGGAGTGAAGTCTTTTGTATTCAAGACCGTTGATGCCGATTTTAATGCGTCAGCTTTTAAAGTCGCAAGCTTCTGCAAAGCGGGAATAGTATAAGTAGTAATAAAGTTTTGCAAATCGAGAGCGCCTTGGTAAAGGTTTACTGCATAGAAATCACTAGGTATTTCAGGAGCAATTAAAAGACGTGCTTTTAATGCAGAATTTCCAATTAATGTTTGGTAGTAATTATTCAGCGCTTCAGAACTAAGAACTGAAGTTTGAATCATTCGAAGAATTACATCGTGATAAGTAGTAGGATCATTATTTTTTAGTTTCGTAACTTCATCTGCACTTAATTTCGAATTTGTCTGATAGGCTTGAATAATAGCATTTATGTCCAACGCATTAATTTTCGCTACATCAGATGCAGAAATAACTGATGTTATTGTAGTTGCAGCAGTCTTAAGATCTGAAGGAAGAGCCGATAATGAAGAAACATTGTTTAACTCCGTTTTAAAAGATTCGGCAGGAGCCAAGTTGATAATGTCTTCTAAGGTAGTCTCTTTGTCCTCCTTTTTGCAAGAATCAAAAGTTGTCAGGCACACAAAGGCCAAGGCGGAAACGAATAAGGCTTTAAAATAAATACGTGTTTTCATAGTTTACAATTTTAATGATTTATTATCTGGTTTTGAATAAATTGCGGATAGAGGTCCTGAGCTGAACGGTTTTCGTCAGGACTTGTTTTATAATATCGGTCATATACAAATTCGTTTCGGGCGTTATATTCCATGTCAAAATGCGAAGCGAGCATAGCCCGAACACGATAGCTGTGTTTACGTTTCAGCGGACCAAGAGGTATGGCAAAATGAAAACCTCCGTTAGGATCATGTCCTGTATAAGTGGCATATATTCCTATTGTTGTCTCTCCAAAATGGCGGTAAATATCCAGACGAAAACCTTTGTCACCGGCAATAAATTGGCCCAAACTAAGATCTGTGCGTAACTGGTAACCGGGTATATAGTAACTACCCTTAACTTTCCAGCTTACCTGGTTTATCGGACGATGGTTCCAATACATGTCGTAATTGTTCGAATAACCGGTATATCCTGCATTGGCCGCTATACTCCAACGACTATTTTCAAATTGTTTTTTCCAGATCATGTCTATCCCATATCGATGGTTATTAAAATTTCCAACCGTCAATCTTAGTTGATTGAGGCGGGGGAATTTAAAACCTTGAGTAAAGGTAATAAAACCAAATCGAATAAAATCTCCTTCAAAGTTTAAATTATTAAAAACAGGTAAAATTACCTGGGCAGTCATTAACATTCCTTTCCATGCAGAGTACGAAACTGCAGGAGCAAAATTAAACTGAATATCGTAAACATGGTCTAAATACATATTGCGTAACGTCAATTGTGGATAAAGGGTTACATTTATTCCCGACTGTGTTTTCCTGTTAACAGGGGTTCCTTTAATGCTTTTAAAAAACTCCTGGTCAGCATAACTAACGCATAAACTCTGCATTTGTTTGCTGATGTCTGTTTTTTCACTCGTGTCCTGACCTTGCATAAAAGGAGTTGCTTTAAGCTCATAAACAGCTTGTCCTTGTTCAAGCATGATAATACGGAAGGAGAACTCGTCGATATATATTTGGCGAAGTACTGTCAAAGCTTGTTTGAAATCAGCTGAAGGGGAGCGTTCCAATCCCCTTTCAATGGTACAGATCACCTGGTTGCCTTGTTGCAAAACCCTAATGTTCTCGAATCCACTGTTGCTTAACCCTGAAATAGCTTTCTCACTTAACGATTGGGCCTTAGCCCCTAATCCGCAAAGCAAGAATAAAACTGTTAATAGTACTCCTGATTGATAGTCAATTTTAGTTTTAAACGTATACATGCTTTTGTTTTGTTATTCACAACCAGTTTCTGGTCGAATACCTTATAATTTAACCGTACTACCGTTTTTTTGATTCTAAGGTAATTCGGCGTTTTCTTCAGAAAGGTTTAAATAAAAGTAAAAACAAATAAATTGACATATATTTCAGATAGCAAGTCATACGCTTAATTGTATCCTTATCCATATCAAAAATAATTTTACGTTATCCAGTGTTCTCACTCTCCTGATAAATTAATTTTTGGTCTAACCTAAAATACGATATTTTTTTGAATAAATGCAGGTTATTTTTTTTAATTTAATGTTTTTTGGTTTATTTCAGTTGTATTTTATCACCATATTGTTATGAAAAGCTTGATCTGTTTGAAAGAAATGATTTGTTGTTTTTATTTATAATCAGTTATTTGAGATTAACGTGCATATTGATTTACCATCCAGTTCATAATGCCCTGACCCCAGCGAGCCTGGAATTGGATTGTTTAAGTAGACAATAAATAAGTCGCATTACTTAGCGTTTCACATATTGCTTCTCGTAATATTGCTGGTAATCGCCGCTTGTTATGTTTTCAAGCCATTCGGTGTTGGTCAGGTACCAGTCAATTGTTTTTTCAAGGCCTTCTTCAAACTGAAGGTTTGGAACCCATCCCAACTCTTTTTGAAGTTTGGTCGAATCTATGGCGTAGCGTAAATCGTGGCCTGCCCGGTCTTTTACGTACGTAATCAGTTTTTCCGATTCGCCAGTTTCACGGCCTAACTTCCGGTCCAGAATGCTACACATCAATTTAATCAGCTTAATATTAGTCCATTCGTTGTGCCCGCCAATATTGTAGGTATCACCATTTTTCCCGTTATGAAATATAACATCAATAGCACGGGCATGATCTTCAACCCAAAGCCAATCGCGGATATTTTCTCCTTTACCATAAACAGGCAGTGGTTTGTTGTGCTTAATGTTGTTGATAAACAGCGGTATAAGTTTTTCCGGGAATTGAAATGACCCGTAATTGTTGGAGCAATTGGAAACAACGGTTGGAAGTCCGAAGGTATCGTGATAAGCCCTGACAAAATGGTCGGAACTTGCCTTTGATGCTGAATAGGGGCTGTGCGGGTCGTAAGCTGTTTCTTCAATGAATATGCCTTCGGCTCCAAGGCTCCCGTACACTTCGTCGGTCGAAATGTGGTAAAAGCGTTTACCTTCCGAATTGTCTTTCCATATATGGCGGGCAGCATTCAGCAGGTTTACTGTACCTATTACGTTGGTAAACACAAATTCAGTTGGATTGCTTATCGACCGATCTACGTGCGATTCGGCTGCGAGATGAATAACACCGTCGAATAGCTTATTCTGAAATAGGTTGAGAATGAAGTCGGCGTTAACAATATCCCCTTTAACGAATTCGTAATTCGAATGGTTTTCGATGTCTTTTAAATTGGCCAGGTTTCCGGCATAAGTAAGTTTGTCAAGATTTACAATCTTGTATTCCGGGTATTTGTTAACAAACAGGCGAACAACATGCGACCCGATAAATCCTGCACCTCCGGTGATAAGTATGGTTTTCATTTGCATATAGTTTTGTTTATCATTATACTATCTTAGTATTCTGATAATGAGTAGCTTTTTAAGAGAGTGGTTGTGGATATCTTTGTACTCACCTCCATGTCCGCAAGCAGCCATTACCCCCTCTTTTTTGAAAAGAAGGGAGAAGTGGTGCCGTTTGAAGTGTATTTAAAGAAACTGGCAAAGCGTTTTGTTCGGATGATGATTCTGATTTACCTAATCGCCTTAATGTCGGGTAGTCACCCCTCTTTTTCATTGACCCGAAAGTGAGTTACATTCCTTTGTTCGATCTGGTAATAGCCAATTTATCTCGTCGTTAATTCGTCGAGTACCGAATATTTCGAGTTTTGCGACTGGAATTCGGGGACAATTCGTTTCAGGTGATAAACAATTTCCATATCAGTAAGGTCGGAAAGGTGCTCCAGAAGTTTTCTGATATTTTTAATGGTTTGTTCGTAAGGATATGGCCTGATTTTGGCTGCCAAAATTTTATTGTGGTTAGTAGCCAGGGTTTCTTCCTTGTCAGCCAGCAATTCTTCGTATAGTTTTTCTCCCGGGCGTAATCCAATCTCTTTAATTTCAATTTCTTTATGTGGTATAAAACCCGATAATGAAATCATTTTTATGGCTAAATCATAGATTCTGACAGGATCACCCATGTCGAAGAGGAAAATTTCACCGCCTTTTCCAATAAACCCTGCTTCCATAACCAGCTGACAGGCTTCAGGGATTGTCATGAAGTACCTGATTATCTCCTTGTGTGTTAAGGTAATTGGCCCGCCTGCTGCAATCTGCTTTTTAAATAACGGGATTACCGATCCATTTGAACCCAGTACATTACCAAAACGTGTTGTAATAAACTGTGTTTTCATTCCAATCTCTTGCGAAAGCGACTGGATGTACAATTCACAAACCCGTTTGGTTGTACCCATAATGTTGGTTGGATTCACAGCTTTGTCAGTTGAAACCATAACAAACTTTTCAACGCCAAATTGTACAGCCAGATCTGCCAGGTTACGTGTACCGCCAACATTGTTCCAAACAGCCATATACGGTTGGTCTTCCATTAAAGGCACATGTTTATAGGCGGCAGCATGGTAAATAATCTCAGGCCGGCATAGATCGAATATCTTGTGCATCTTGTGGTAGTTGGTAATGTCGGCAATGTACATTTCCAGAGCGGTACCTTTCAACCAGGGCAGTATTTCCTGCTGGAGGTCAAACTGGGCAGATTCGGCCTGGTCAATTAAAATAATACTTTTGGGCTGATGAAAAAGCAATTGTTTAACAATTTCTGATCCGATTGAACCGGCGCTACCGGTAACCATAACCCTTTTCCGGTAGATTCCGCTTGTTATAATTTCCTTGCTGATTGTAATAGGTTCGCGACCCAAAAGATCTTCGATGCTGAGCGTTTTAATTTGTTTGCCAGCAAAGACTCCGTTTAACCATTTCTGAGGATCAGGAACTTCTCGCACCATCAATTGGTGACTTAAACAGGCATCAACAATTTCCTGCTTCCGTTTTTTATTCAATTCAATTGGAGAGATGGCTATTATCACCTCTTCAACCAGAAGCCTTTCTTTAGCCATTTCAAATGCGTATTCCGGCGAATAAATTTTTACCCCATTGATTTTACTTCGCCATAAGGCCGGATTATCGTCGATGTATCCTACAATTTTATACCTGATATTGTCGTCTTTGGCTATAACACTGTAGGTAATGCTTCCTAATTTTCCTGCCCCGTATATCATTACGTTTTTATAGTTTCGGCTCGATTCAATTAAAAAACGATAAGAGGTTTGAACGATTATCCGGAGCGAAATCATTATGGAAACCGAAACAAAATAGTGAACGGCGATAACTGAGAAAGGTATGTATAAGGATGAAATATAGGATAAACCAAAAAAGCTTAAGAAAACTAAACCGAAAGAAAAAGTAATATGTGTTTTGGCCAGTATCAAAACGTCGTGCATCGTAGAATGCCGTAGAATACCCTGGTATGGTTTAAATATATATACTGAAATTAAGAAAAACGGGGTTCCGGCCAAAAGCTGAAGCGCCATTTCCGGTACATTCACATAATGGGCAAAAAGATTGAAACGAAGGAAATAAGTAATAAAGAAGGAGGTTGTCATTATGGTGAAATCAGCAAAAATAACCATCCATCGCGGTAAATACCATTTTTCAATTTGTTTCCTGATTTGGTCACGCATCTTAATTTGTTTTAGAGGTAAACGTGTTAAATAAAAGCGCGTAAATTTCTGAATATGATCTGAAAATGATTCATTTTTCTGAAAAAATACGATTTTTTTTTTCGAATTCGGTTATAAAATACAAGTACCTTGAGCATGGGGTAACATTTATGTTGGTCATGAAAGTTATTCCAACATGGTTTATACTGAAAGATGAATCCGACTTTAATCCGTTATTTTTGTGGATAAAATCGAGTATCACTTTATCTTTAGACTAGAACTTAGTTTTATCAATGTACGGTTAAACAAATTTAAACTATTCAAACCAGAAAACAGTCTTTTTGTTGGCAATAAAAACATTTTTTTAATCGAAATAGCCTGTTTTTTGCATGAAGTGCTTCTATTAACTTATGAACAGACAAATTTGTTGGGCTGAAAGGTCAGAGGATGATAGCCTAAGATAACGTTTCGGAAGTTACGATATGAAGTAAAGTATAAGAAATAGAATTGTAAATCTTGGTTTCAATTATTCACCCAACCCTTCGACAAGTTCAGGGTTAGCCATTCTCTCTAAAAAGAGGACTTTCGCGTACTGTCATCACGAGCTGGACTAAGTGATCTGTTAAGCCCCCTTCTAATTTCCCAGACGGGGGAAGGCTTTTGGGCATCAGTTCGCGGTTAGCTTGCTTGTTGGGGCAATGGTTTTATATCTCTGGATTGCTTCGGCTTCGTTCCTCAGCCTCGCAATGACGGGTGGTGGAGATTCACAACAGATTGCTTCGCCCTCCTATAGTCGGGCTCGCAATGACGCTGCATTCAAACGCTTACCGTCATTGCGAATGGAGCAAAGCGGAATGAAGCAATCTGTCATTCAAATGCACCAGTTAAATCTTTCCATTCGGGATTGAATCGGTTAATTAAATCAAGTTTCTTTTGACGTGAGCCAGCCTTGATTTGTTTTTCTCTGGCTATTGCCTCTTCAATGCTTGTAAATTCTTCAAAATAAACCAACTTAGTCACATTATATTTTGAAGTGAAAGATTTTTCGTAAAAACCTGTGCTGTGCTCAAACAGTCGATTTGATAAGTTACTGGTTACGCCGGTATAAAGAACTGTATTGTTTTTGTTTGTAAGGATGTATATGTAACCTCCGCGTTCCATGTGCTTTTACTTGGGATTGCTTCCTCCGAAAACTTTCGGACTTCTCGAAATGATGAAAGGTCAAGGTTCACAACAGATTGCTTCGCCCTCCTATAGTCGGGCTCGCAATGACGCTGCATTCAATTGCGTACCGTCATTACGAACTTAGAGAAGCAATCCTTTAAAGCCCCCTTCTAATTCCCCCAGACAGGGGAAGGCTTTGGGCAGCGATTCGCGATTAGCTTGCTCATTGGGGCATTGGTTCTATATTTGGATTGCTTC
The DNA here is from genome assembly GCA_937915865.1 of uncultured Prolixibacteraceae bacterium. Lineage (GTDB taxonomy): Bacteria > Bacteroidota > Bacteroidia > Bacteroidales > Prolixibacteraceae > Aquipluma. The sequence goes on from CALGIG010000116.1 coordinate 127,848, forward strand.
GTTTTATTTCGGGCACAATGATGGGAGGTGGAGGTTCACAATAGATTGCTTCCTCCGAAAACTTTCGGACTCCTCGCAATGACGCTGTACAATAGAACGTCATTGCGAATGGAGCAAAGCAATCAGTTAAGCCCCCTTCTAATTCCCCCAGGCGGGGGAAGGCTTTTGGGCATCAGTTCTCGATTAGTTTGCTCGTTTGGGCATTGGTTCTATATCTCTGGATTGCTTTGGCTTCGTTCCTCAGCCTCGCAATGACGGGTGGTGAAGGTTCACAACAGATTGCTTCGCCCTCCTATGGTCGGACTCGCGATGACGCTGCATTCAACCGCGTACCGTCATCCGAATGTAGTGAAGCAATCTTTTCGCGTACTGTTGTCCTGTTGGCGTAGATTTGTATACTCTACATCTTGATTTATTGTGAATTTTAAACTTACGACTACAAAGCCGCAATTATAAATCCCGACCAGCGGAGAAATTATATGGTTACTTGAAAGGAACTCAAAAGTTATTTGGTGCTTTTGTCCTGGAGCGGGATTTATTAAACTGCTGTAAATATTTTATCTGGTGATTTTTGCATCTCTTTCAATCTGTTTTCGATATTTTTCCAGTTGAATGATTTCCCTTTTGTCATTTTTATGGGTTCATCGAAATTGATGTCATCGAAATAGGTGATGGATTTAACCGGAATAATCGGGTTGCTGTTGTATTTCTGCCTGTATGCTTCAATCATATTGTTGAACGATAGTTTTTCGGACAAAAAGGCAACATCAATAAAATCTTTAATGCGTGTACCATTTCCTGCAATCGCATTCAATTTCATTGCCGCAATGTCCAAAGAACCGGCAAGACGTATATTTTCTTCGATTACAGGTTTTTCAATCCAGTGATACTGATGGGAAATGCAGTCGATTTGCACCCCATTGATTTCACCTTTTATCGTGTTTTTTGCAATAAAATCCAGTTCAAATTGATATTCACTAATTAGGTGATTAACCAAATTATTTTCGTCATAAGGCTTGTCAGAAAAAAGGTCAATATCAATACTAATCCGGTGGCCTAATTTTAGCGAGAGCGCTGTTCCTCCAACCAGAATGAAATCGTCAAATAGTGGATCCTTCATTATTTTGGTTAGGAGTTCCAGTGCTGCCAGGCCGATGGTTTCGTAGTACAACATTTTAATTCCTCTTTTTTGAGTTCAAAAACAGAACACACAAACGATAAATCCTTGGGATTAAGGTAGGGGATTTGTTTTATGGCTTCTTTCACCTCATCTAATCCATATCGGTTTAATATGGCATAAAAATCGTCTTTTCTGCCACGTTCTATCACGCGTTGTACCACCACATTACGCATGGCTTGCCAGTCGAAGCGGACCAAATCGTATTCCCATATAAGAGAAGGCCGAAGTTGCGCGTTGGAATGCGATGGATAATCAGAAAAAAACATTGGTTTTTAGTTATATTAAGTTTTAAAAATAGCAATTCTCCATTTTTCAGCAAAATGTTAAAACCTAAATTTGTTATTTGCCAGCGAAATTGGTTCTTCTAACAGTTACGATATCAATATCGTTAAGCTGAGGTTGATTACGCCCTATTGGGGTTATTTTCGTTGGATGGCTTCGGCTTCGTTCCTCAGCCTCGCAATGACGGGTGGAGAAGGGTTACGGTAGATTGCTTCCTCCGAAAACGTTCGGACTCCTCGCAATGACGCTGTACAATAGAACGTCATTGCGAACACAGTGAAGCAATCCTTTAAAGCCCCCTTCTAATTTCCCCAGACGGGGGAAGGCTTTGGACAGCGATTCGCGGTTAGCTTGCTCATTGGGGCATTGGTTTTATATTCGGATTGCTTCGTTTTATTTCGGGCACAATGACGGGTGGTGGAGGTGAGGTTCCAACAGATTGCTTCGTCGTACCTCCTCGCAATGACGCTGCATTCAACCGCGTACCGTCATTGCGAATGGAGCAAAGCGGAATGAAGCAATCTGTTAAGCCCCCTTCTAATTCCCCCAGGCGGGGGAAGGCTTTGGGCATCAGTTCGCGGTTAGCTTGCTTGTTGGGGCAATGGTTTTATATCTCTGGATTGCTTCGTTTTAT
>CALGIG010000117.1 GCA_937915865.1 uncultured Prolixibacteraceae bacterium
AACGGACGAATGAGCTGGTCAACCAGAATGCTTAATTCCCGCTTGGTAATGAGCAATTTCGGATCAAAATTTCTTTTCATTTTTTGAGTCCAAATTGTGGATTTCACATCCAAAACATCTTTTCCTGTACATTCCGATATCATTTGAATAGCCTGATTGACTGTTAATTTCGTTGGGTCAGTTTTCAAAGTAGTTTGAGGATTGATCGAGTGAAGTCCTTCCGAAAACTCCTGAACTGTAAGGGTTGAATCGGGATAAAACCAGGTTCGGTTGGCCCAGGCATGAGGTTCGCCTTTAATTTTCAATATTCCTGAAGATGCAACCCGCTGTATTGCCTGAAAATCAGTATTGTTGGGAACGACATCAACCAAAGGCATCAAATAGGCCCCAGCATCCAAAAGGGCTTGCTGCACTTCCCTGACATTTATATTTCTAACGTCCTGTTTGCTTTTTACAGATAATGCAGCCAAGGAACCGGCGGCCTGCCCGGTGAGCAAAACACATGGTTGCAAACGTGTTGCGCCATTGATGATATTTGACACCGAAATTGCTTTATCTGAAACAATTAACCCGTCAATTTTCTCTGGAATTAATGTTCCTAACGGAATACTGAAGGAAGGCACAGGAGGAAATTTAACTTCAGGTGCCTGAGGGTTACAGGCATGGTGATGATCAACAGGATAATCGCCAACAGAAATGCCAGTCCGATATAAAGTATATTCATCATCCCGATAAAGGACATCGTTAATGGTCATTCGAATTATTCCTTTCAGCCGACGGCCTTCGCGATAATAAGGAACAAAAGGCAGTTTATCCTTCGTTTGAAATTCGTCGTCAGCCAAACCCAGGTTTTTGTAACCTAACTCGTGCTGAATGTAATAGACAAACTCAAACGTTCGCTGGCGGGCTTTTTGCAATTCCCGATTACGCTGTTCCCGGTTCATTTCCACTACATTCAGATAAATATCGTTACCATGACCAGGCCAGTTAATCATGTATTTGTTGTGCGGCAGTTTACCGTAAGTCAGCATTTTGGAGCAATCAATCAGAGTTGAATCAACAGTCATGGCACACGAACCAGCAAACAGCGAAGGATTATATCCGGCAGGTTTCTCAATCATCTTATCTGCGCCAGGACCAAAATCTTTCAACACAGCCGCCCAGGTTAAATCCTGAACAATGTTGTTGGCCACTTCAGGAGCATTATTTTCACCAGTAACCGAGCGAGCCTCCATGCCTAAATCGTAGGCTGCACCAGCCAAAGCCAAAGCATCGCCTAAATCGGTGGCATCAATAACCACTTTTGCCCAAACTGTGAATTGCGTTTTCGCTTCGTTTGCAAAAACAGCGCCGGTTACTTTATTCCCAGTTTTCAGGATTTTAACCAAATGAAACCCGTAAACGACTGAAAGCTGTTTCTCGGCTCTTACCATCGCTTTAAAAATACTATCGCCCACATGCGGCTCAAATTGGGTATTACTCACCCACCCTGTAGCCAACGCAGCTTCTCCGCCATAATGTTTCCGAAGTTTTTCCCGAAATTCGTTCCATATTCCCGAATGCAACAAATGGTTTCCATCAGTTGCACACACTCCTGCAGCAGTAAGCATTCCGCCAAGCCAGGGAGTTTCTTCAACAATTAAAGTTGGTACGTTAAGCCTGGCTGATTGCAATCCTGCAGAAACGCCACTGGTGGTTCCACCTATAACCAATACATCGGTCTGTCTCGTTTGAGAAAAACCTGAAACGGGACAAAAAAATGCCGTAATAATAAAAAGGATGATTAGCCGGGTTAGATCAACTCTCATTTTTTTTTAAATTTAGGATAATAAATCAGGTCTCTAAATTAATTTATTTTCATTTAAAGTCAATATTTATTAAATATTTTTAAAAACTTAATTAAATGCAGAAATTCCACCCTTTGGAAACAGCTAAAATATTATACTTAAAATATTGATTATACGCTATAAAATAGCTTATCGCGAAGAATATAGCAAGCTCCAATCACACCAGCTTTTGACCCTAATGTTGAAGTCCTCAATTCCATATCTAAACTTACCAGACTAAGTGAATATTTATGCACACTTGTTTTTACAGGAAGCCGGAGGTACATACCTGTTTCGGCAAGTGAACCACCCAAAATCACTAACTCAGGGTTAAAAATATTAATAAGCATAGAAAGATACCTACCCAATTTACTGCCAATTTCGTCAATCATCTCAATAGCCAATGAATCTTCATTTTCGGTAATTGCTTTAAGAATATCGTCGACAGTAATTTCATCAAACGGCTTTTTACCCGATAAAATTGAATTGGAACCATTTTCGAGTGCCTGTTTGAATTTTCGTTCGAGTGCAATTCCCGAGATTTCGGTTTCGAGGCACCCTTTTTTGCCACAATGGCAAATAATTTCATTATCGAATACAGGGCTGTGCCCAAATTCTCCGGAATAACCAGATTTGCCGTAATAGAGTTTTCCATCAGAAACAATACCAATACCAACACCAATTCCCAGGTTCACAAAAATGACATTCTTTTCATCCCTCACCACTCCACAGTTATATTCGCCATAAGTCATCGCACGGGTATCATTTTCGAGAAAAGTTTTGATATTTATCTGCGATTCAATGATTTCGCTTAATGGTTTTTCCTCGAAGAAAAAGTAACTATAACTAAATCCTTTTTGCGAATTAATTCGGCCACTTAGGTTAATGCATACACCAACAATTTTTTCGCGTACAACACCTGTATCAGCAATAAACTGATTGATAATGGAGCATAAATTTAAAAGCGATTCCCTGGTATTTTCGAGTGTATATGAAATATTCTCGGAAAGTTTAATGAATTTATTATTAAAATTCTGAATACCAATACTTACAGAATTTCGTTTAACCTCAACGCCAAGGTAATAACAAGCATTTGGGTTTATTCCATAAAGCGCAGGACGGCGGCCTCCTGCTGTACCCACTTTCCCTGTTTCAAAAATAATTTCGTCTTCAATCAACTCTAAAATAATTTTAGTCACGGTTGGAATGCTAAAATCAGTTTCCTTGCAAAGCTCTGCAATTGTTGCCTCTCCACTCAATGTCAGCCGCTTAATAACACTCTTTTTCAGTTTAATCAGTTTCAGCGCTGAGAGAGAAATATCTTCAGGAAAATCGAGTAAAACAGAAAGGCTCATTTAGTATATATTTATGAATCAATAAAATTACTTAACAACAGGAAAGGCAACAATTCGTACTTTGGTACAACCAATTGGCACCAATGTAAGTTGAGTAGTCTTATCCGAAACTTTTCCCTTATATACACCATCACGGGCCGTCATTGGCTGATAAGCAACCCCATCTAATGCTTTCCATCCCGGAATTTGTTTTCCCGGAACATAAATTTCGATTGGTGCATGGGCCAGGTTCCATACAAAATCACTTCCAACGCCTCCTGTTTCAGCAACTTTTATTTTTTCCTTCGGATTTTTCAGGGCATCTTGTACCAAGCCATAATTCCATTCCGACTCAGGAAATACTGAAAAATAATCGCCTTCTTTTTCGTCTTTGCCTTTTTCCCACCTTTCTCTCACCTTCAGGGCATATACCAGGGGCCCTCGCTCAATGGCAGTGGAATTACTTCCCCAGGTTGAAGTAACAACTTCCATCGGGAAATTCACCACTACCTGATCCTGGTTCGACCATTTCCGGTTGATTGAAATAATCTGGCCTCCAGTCTCAACTGGAACTTTCTTTCCGTTTATTTTAATCAAAGGGTCCTTACACCACCCCGGAATCCTAATTTCAAAAGGAAATTCAACCGGAGCTTTCATTTTCATGTCAAACTGGATACGATCGTCGAAAGGATAAGTAGTTGTTTCAATTATTTCGATTTCGGCATTGGTAGTTCCAACTGTCGATTTCACAGAACAAGGACTAAAAATCAAAGCTGCCAGTCCTCCTTTTGAATTTCGGAACCACAAATGCTCAGCAAATTTTGGCCATCCCTGGTGCATATTGGCCAGGCAACAAGTATACCCACTACGCATACCTAAAACATTGGTCATTTCTCGCTCGAAAGGCAAAGTAAAATTGAATACACCTTTCGAAATCTGCACCTGATTAGCTACCTGGAAATATTGTTTGGCATTGTAGTCGTCGGTTGTTTGTGACGGAAGTGCATTAAATGCCATACGCTCCAAAGCATCGAGATAAGTTGCATCCCCGGTAATTGCAGCGGCTTCTTCGAGCGAATACATAGATTCAACAATAGCGCATAATTCAGTTCCTTGTACCGGATTATTACCATGTAAATCTTCGTCAGCCGAAAATACACCATTGGGCAAACCATGTAAGTTCATAAGATCAGTAAAACCGGTTTTCAAGCTTTTCAAATATTTCTCATCGCCGGTCCGCTGGTAATTTATTGCAGGCGACTTAATTCCCATTCCCACATTTACTCCATGCCTGTGCATCCAGTTATCTTGTCCCTGATAAAAGGCTGCCCAGATCACCCAATCGCGGTTACCCATCCATTCGCTCCAGTTAAACGATTGCGACTCGATAAGCGAAGCCAATTCAAGTAAAGACTCGTCGTGGTTTTGCAGGTAAAGCCATTGTACCATCATTACATTATCGGCACCACGCGATACTGCCCATTGAGTCCATCGGCCTAAGGGTGTTGTTTTCAAGGTTTTCAACTGAAACTGAAAGTAATTCATCATGAATGCCAACACACGCTGATCGCCAGTAGCCATATAGTATTGGCGCATAACTTTCAACATTACCATTTTTGGCCACCAGTCGTCTCCTGCTTCGTTAACATTTTTAACAGTAACAAGTGTATCATTTTCGCGTTCGAACTTTGTGATTCCGCCAAAATATCCTGAAGGACGCTGATGTTCAATGGTCCAGTCTATATATTTTTTTACCTTTTTCTGAAGGTTGGCATCTTTAAGCAACCATGCTAATGGGACAGCGCCATCGAGCCAGTAAGGGGTTTCTTCCCAGGCATCTCCTGTTCCACCAAGCCAGCCATTATCTTTTTCAATCTTGGAATAAATTTCATCCAAATGACCTGAAGTTCCGTTACGCATAATTTGTAACTGATGCTTCAACCAGCCTTCGGGTTGAATCGCTCCTAATGGCAACTCCTGATATACAGGCGCAACAAATTTCTCGCTTAATGATTGAGTTCTACTAACAAAATGAAACCCAAATGCAAAAAACACCAACAATACAATAAACTGTTTCATATCAGATCAGAAATAAGAGAAGAATAATGCGAATATCGGTAATTCGAAAGAAAAACGATCAATTTAAGAAGAAATAGTCTCGAATTAAGCTTCTTTTTTTCAAACACCCATAAGTAGATTTAATAACAAACTACACCAAAGCTGTGGTATATTTCCATAATTTTGCAAACTCTAACTGAAAATTATCCACACATGCTAACCGAGAAATACCAACAGCTTTATAAACAGCTTACTTCAATTATTAATACCAAACGTATATTCCACGATCCATTACACACGCTGGCTTTTGGTACAGATGCCAGCTTTTACAGGCTCATTCCCAAACTGGTTATCAAAACGATGAACGAGGGTGAAGTTTCGTTTATTATGAAAGAATGCTCGAAACTAGATATTCCTGTTACATTCCGTGCCGCAGGAACAAGCTTGTCGGGGCAGGCCGTTTCTGATTCAGTACTCCTTATTGCAGGGAATCACTGGAACAAATATAAAATAGATACTAATGGACTAAGAATAAGCCTTCAGCCTGGATTAACAGGCGGAAAGGTAAATGCATTGCTAGCTCCATTTGGAAGAAAGATTGGACCTGACCCTGCCTCTATTGATGCTGCCATGATCGGAGGAATTGCCGCCAATAATGCCAGTGGCATGTGTTGCGGAACAGCTGAAAACTCATACAAAACAGTTGCAAGTATGCGTATTGTTTTTGCTGATGGTTCAATTTTGGATACAACCAGCAATGAAAGTAAAGAAGAATTCGGCAGAACACATTTTCAACTTATCCATGATATTACAGAAATGGCCGAACATGTAAAAGCTGATAAAGAATTGGCTGAACGGATAACCCGAAAATACAAGATGAAAAACACTACAGGTTATAGCCTGAATGCCTTAATTGATTTTTCTGACCCGTTCGATATTATCGTTCACCTAATGATTGGATCAGAAGGAACGCTTGGTTTCATTTCCGAGATCAGCTATAGTACAGTAGTTGAGCACCCATTCAGGGCAAGCTCTCTAATGATTTTCCCGGATATAGAAAAAGCGTGCAATGCAGTTTCACTACTAAAATCGGCTCCGGTTTCAGCGGTTGAATTAATGGACAGAGCTGGTTTACGTTCGGTTGAGGACCAGAATGGAATGCCCTCTTACCTGAAAACACTTAGCACTACTGCCAGTGCTATACTAGTTGAAACAAGAGCTCTTACCAAAGAAGCACTTGACTTGCAAATTAGCACTATTCAAAAAACAATAAACCATATTCCGGTCGAAATTCCGGTGCAATTCACCACTGTTGCTGAGGAATATGCCCTGCTCTGGAAAATCCGAAAAGGTTTATTCCCGTCAGTGGGCTCAATTCGTAAAACAGGCACAACTGTTATTATCGAAGATGTAGCTTTCCCTGTTTCAAGACTTGCTGAAGCAACCCTCGATTTGCAACAATTATTCGGGAAATGGGGATACCACGAAGCAGTAATTTTTGGTCATGCACTTGAAGGCAATCTGCACTTTGTTTTTACACAGGACTTTAGCAACCAAAGCGAAATTGACCGTTATTCAGGGTTTATGGCCGATGTAGCCGATCTGGTTGTTTCGAAATATGATGGTGCATTAAAAGCTGAACATGGGACAGGCCGTAACATGGCGCCTTTTGTTGAAAAAGAATGGGGCCGCCAGGCATACGAACTGATGAAACAAATCAAGCAGGTTTTCGACCCTAAAAACTTATTGAACCCTGGTGTAATCCTCAATAATGATCCTGAGGCCCATGTAAAAAACCTAAAACCAATTCCGGCAGCCAGCGAAAAAATTGACAAGTGCATTGAATGTGGATTCTGCGAACCAACCTGTGTATCAGCTGAATTGACATTAACGCCCCGACAACGAATTGCTACGTACCGCGAAATGGCCCGACTTTCGGGAACAGGGCACGAACCACACATTGCTGCTTCACTGGCAAAAGCCTTTAGATACGAAGCAAACGAAACCTGCGCCACCGATGGATTATGTGCTACTGCCTGCCCTGTAAAAATTGATACCGGGAAATTAATAAAATCGCTGAGGAAAGAAGAAATAGGCGCTAAAACTAAAGTAGCATACGCAATTGCTGCACATTTGGACCGAACCACTGCCCTCGCTCGTACAACACTTTCAGCCGTCGGATTCTGCCACACAATTTTAGGTACAACTTTAATGAAAGGTATTTCAGGAGGTATGCGGGCAATATCGGGAAATTTAATTCCTCAATGGAACCCCTATCTGCCTCTTGGTGCAAAAAAAATAAAACAACCTCAAAACCAGATTATTTCTGAAAAAAAAGTTGTTTACTTCTCGTCGTGCATTAACCGCGCAATGGGTGTTTCAAAAGAAAACCGGAAAGAAAAACAGCTCTCGGAGAAAATGGTTGAACTTTTAAATAAAGGCAGATTTGAAGTCATATATCCGCGAAACATAAACAATCTTTGCTGTGGAATGGCTTTCTTAAGCAAAGGTTATACCGAGGCCGGGTTAAAAAAATCGGACGAACTAGAAAATGCTTTATTAGAAGCCAGCGAGAATGGGAAATATCCTGTTTTGTGCGATATGAGTCCTTGTCTCTTTACGATGAAAGAGAACATGAAATCGGGATTAAAACTTTATGAACCGGTAGAGTTTATTCTGAATTACCTGCTCGCTAACCTGGAAATCACACCTATTGATGAAACAATCTCTGTTTTTGCGGTTTGCAGTATGAAAAAAATGGGCTTGGAAGGAAAACTACTAGAACTGGCTCAAAAATGTGCGACGAAAGTAATTGTACCGCAAACAAACTGTTGTGGTTTTGCCGGCGACAGGGGATTTTCATATCCAGAGCTGAACCAGCATGGACTCAGAAATTTAAAAGCACAACTTCCAGAGAATGTAACAAGCGGATATTCAACAAGCCGTACCTGCGAAATTGGGTTAAGTTTACATTCAGGGGTTTCTCATCAATCAATTATTTATTTGGTGGATAAAGTTAGCAAACCTAAATAATCAGGATTTAGGTTTTCCTTTTAACCGGTCAACAAGCTGGGGAAATTCATTCAGTTTTATGTGGATTGCCTCAACATCAAACGATTGTAAGCAAATATTTAATTCTTTACAATATTGGACAATCATCGGACAACTGTTCTCTTCGCCAAATTCAGTTAAATTTTTATGAAAATCTTCGATGTCAAAAATAATCAGGTCATCTTTTATTCTTAACCAATCATCCATAAACAAAGTTTCAAGTTTATCTAAAACTTCGGGCAAAATTTCTTTACATTCTGAAGTTATCTCAGTTGGTTCTTCTTTCACGTCAGGCTTTTCCGAAATTCCAATCTTATCGGGCAAAAATCTGGATAGAACAGCCATAATATCTTTCTTAAATACAGGTTTCTGCAAAAAAGCATCAAATAAATTATCAATTGCATCAACTTCATCACTCATTGTCGAAGCCGTAAAAGCAACAACAGGAATCTTCGAGAGCCTTTCATTGTTTTTTATAATTTGTGTAACAGCATAACCACTCATCCCAGGCATCCTAATATCCATAAAGATTATATCCGGTTCTTCCGATATCAAAATATCCAAAGCTTCCTGTCCATTATTAGCCTCAAGATATGTTACATCATCAGAACTAATAATTCGTTTAAGTACCTGAATATTAAAATTTACATCATCAACTATTAAAATTTTGCCTGATGTAAGCCTAAAATTTTGGCTAACTTCTGTTATAGTTAAATTCTGCTCTGAAACATCGGCAGTACTTACTTCTTTAAACTTTAATTTGAACGTTGAACCTTTGCCTGGCTTACTTTTAAGTTTAATTTCTCCATTCAGTTTCTTCAATAATCCGCTTACGATTGATAAGCCTAAGCCAGTTCCTTCATAAAACCTGTTGCTTTGACCGCTTTGTTGTGTAAAAGCATTAAAAATATTCTCTTGTTGATCTTCAGTAATTCCAATACCGGTATCTTCGATGCTTATGTGTAAATCAATTAAATTTTCAGCCAGGGAGTCGGTAGCGTAAGCCGAAACATGGATAAAACCTTTCTCGGTAAATTTAACTGCGTTACTTATAAGGTTAAAGAGTATTTGATAAAACCGGACTTCATCCATAAAAATATAGGTAGGTACCGATTTATCAATATTTATATCGAAAGCCAGATTTTTAGCTTCAATTTTCTGTTTTAATACTTGCTTTATTTCATTGACAACTACCTTACATTGCATTGGCTCCATGTGAATTGTCATTTTTCCTGACTCAATTTTTGATAAATCAAGAATATCATTAATCAACGCAAGAAGATTTTTTCCACTGGATAAGATTGTATGTAAATAACTTTTATGGAGTTCATCTTTCGAATTATCGTAGAGCCATTCGCTAAACCCAAGAATTGCATTCATTGGTGTCCGAATTTCATGAGAAACATTTGCCAAAAATTCTGATTTGGCCCGCGATGCTTCCTCTGCTTTAAGTTTTGCGACCTGCAACTGCTTTTCCTGTTCTTTAGTTTCAGTTACATTTCTTATAATGGCCAATACCTCATCTTCTTTTAGCTTAACAAATCTGGCTTCAAAATATTCCATATCTTCCTGCGAACGATAGGTAAAGTCAAATTTAAACCTGCCATCAACCAAACAATCATTTACAGCGGTTGTAAATGAATTGGCAAGCTCTTCATTAAATATAGTATTCAAATACTGTTCTTCACCAGCGCTTACATTACGGAAGAGCCCATGATGAACTTGTAAATCATAGGATATAATACGACCTCTACTGGAAATTCGTAATATTATATCAGGAATTGAATTAATAATTCCCGAAATCTCGTTAACACTATTAATCAGGTCGTTATTAATTTTATTTCGTAAATAAGCATTCGATACCAAGTTTGAAATTGTTCTTAATAACTCAATTTCTGATTTTGTCCATTTTCTGTACCTCAAACATTCGTCGAAGCCAATAAATCCGAAATAACGTCCATCCAGGAAGAGGGGAATAACAATGATAGACAAAATATTTTGCTGCTCTAAAATAACTCTTAAATCAGCCGGAAGATTAGTTGTATTCTCAGAATAAACAATACCTTTTTCTATCAGAGATTCTTTCCACAAAGGAGCTATTGAGTATGGGACATTTTGTAATTCGTTTATTTGAGGTGTTATATGCTCATTACACCATTCATAAGTATTGCTTGTATATAATCCATCTTTACTGTCTTCGAAAATATAAACCCTGCTAACCTGCGTGTGTTCTCCTATAATTGCTAAAGCTTCTTGTGTCTTAATTCTGAAATTGTTAGATGAATTATAATTCAATGAAATTTGCGAGAGAATCTCTTGTTGCCTCAAATTCTTGGCTATTTGAAGTTCCTGATTCTTCCGGTCGGTTATATCAACCATAACTCCCCTTATACCAACAACCGAATTATTACTATAAATAAGAGACGAATAAACGATTACAGGTATTTTTTCTCCATTTTTCTTTATTACAGTATATTCGTTCGAAGAATTACTCTTGTTATTTAAAATCTTATCAATATTGCCAAAAACCCGTGGTAAATCATCTTTATCAAAAATATCAAATACATTTATGCTCCCTGTCGAAACTTCATCAATGGTATACCCAAATTTAGACAAAGCAAACTGATTGGCATAAAGCAATTTACCATTCAGCTCCATTTCGCATATCATTTCAGGCAAAAGCTCAGTAAGTTCTCTATAACGCCTTTCGCTGCTCTCTAGTTTATCCTTAACTATTTTATCATCAGTTACATCACGTATTATTATCAATTTACTCCGCGGATGATTTCGTATTTTCTGTTTTAAAATAGCGAGATATCTTAGTTCGTTATTTACATAGGTTTCTGTTATTGTTTGGCTCGAAGCATTTATTATAGAATTTATTAGTTCAGGCGACTCAGAGGTAATTTGTGTTAAATCAAGGCCTAAAACGTCGTCATGTTTCAAATTGAGATATAATAAAGCCGCTGCATTAACATCTTGAATACAGTTTTGAGAATCAATTGCCAAAATTCCATCGGTCAGGTTTTCTACCAATGTTTCACGCGCCATTGGTGTAATATCAAAAAACCATACATTTAAAATACTGTATGCAAATAATATTCCGCTAAAAATTATACTTGCCGGAACAATATCTAATCCTGGATAAGGATTTAAATTACACAAATAAATGATGCTGGCAATCCAAGGGAATAAACCTCCGATAAGAATTATAATTCCTTTACTGCTAATACTGGGCCATTCATCAAAAATAAACCTCACCAATAGGATGGTGGCAACAATAAGAATAAGGTTATTATACCCCATATAACCTATCCAAAAGCCAATTCCGTGATGAAACTCCATCATATTACTCAGCATGGAAATAGATGAGAAGCCTGACCAGATCAAACCATGATATTCATTGGTCCAAGTCAAAACTAAAGTGATAAGAGGAACAATAAAAAACAAGAATTTCCGGGTTTTGTTACCTTGAAATTCATTCCCAATATATTTAAAGACAAAAAACAAATAAAAAACGGGAGTTGAAACCGCTCCAATATATCCAAGTTTAGCCCAAAATATTTTATCGCTTTGAGTAGTTGCCGATGTTTCAAAAAAAATGAACAATGACCATACGCCAACTGACAACATTAAATTTACTAGTTCGCGCGCCCCTTTAATATGCTTCCGTTGCCAAGCTAATACTGCAACAAAAAAAGAAATTAAAGTATTACAAATAAATAAAACCGAATAATAGGTTATATGCTGATCCATAATTCTTTATTATCAGTGAAGATACAATTTCCACTTTAAGCAGATTAAGAAATAAAAATCCGTAAAGCTAAAACTGATTAATTAACCAACCGAAAAGAAACACTTAATGATTACTTTTTCCAAATCTTATTAAAATTGCAGAAAAATAGTATAAAAAAATCACAAAATAAACCAACGAATTACTTATATTTTGGAAACTTTTCAAGTACGAAAAGCATTGTAAAGCGGTAAGTTTTTCTAAATTTGAAAATAGTTTTACTAAACAAAAAAATCTCAACAATGAAAATCTCAGTTATAGGAACCGGCTATGTAGGATTGGTTTCCGGAACGTGTTTTTCGGAAACTGGTGTTGATGTGGTTTGCGTTGATGTTGATCAGCGAAAAATCGACAAGCTTAACAACGGACAAATACCAATTTACGAACCTGGATTGGAGGACATCTATAAACGTAATGTTGACAAAGGGAGACTTACGTTTACAACTAGTCTGAAAGATAGCCTTATTGATTCAGAAGCCGTATTTATAGCTGTAGGAACCCCTCCCGATGAAGATGGAAGTGCGGATCTTAAATATGTATTAGGCGTTGCCAGGGAAATTGGAAAAAATATTGACCACTACATGGTAATCGTGACAAAAAGTACAGTTCCTGTTGGCACTTCACTCAAAGTAAAAGCTGCAATTCAGGAAGAACTTAAACTTAGGAATGCTGATGTTCCTTTTGATGTAGCCTCGAACCCGGAATTTTTAAAAGAAGGAAGTGCTGTTGATGATTTTCTTAAACCAGATAGAATTGTTGTAGGTATTGAATCTGCTGAAGCAGAAAAAACTATGAAAAGATTGTACAAACCATTCCTGCTTAATGGTCATCCAATTCTATTTATGGATATTGCTTCTTCCGAAATGACCAAATATGCTGCAAACTCTATGCTTGCTACAAAAATTAGCTTCATGAACGATATTGCTAATTTATGCGAGCTTGTTGGCGCCGATGTAAGTATGGTTAGAAAGGGAATTGGGTCGGACACCCGTATTGGCAACAAATTTATTTATCCGGGTACAGGCTACGGCGGATCTTGCTTCCCAAAAGACGTCCAGGCATTAATTAGAACAGCCGACGAGTACGGGCATTCGCTTGAAATTCTTAAAGCAGTTGAATCAGTTAACTACCGGCAGAAATCAGTTTTGGTTTCTAAAATCCAGAGTCATTTTGGCACCAATTTACAAGGAATGAAGTTCGCAATGTGGGGACTTTCATTCAAACCTAAAACTGATGATATGCGTGAAGCCCCATCATTGGTTATCATCAACCTGTTACTTAATGAAGGAGCAACCGTATCAGCCTATGATCCGGTTGCGATGGAAGAAACCCGCCGGATTTTGGGAGACAAAATAACCTTTGCAAAAGACGAATATGAAGCATGTATTGATTCCGACGCCTTAATAGTAGTAACAGAATGGCCCGAATTCAGGATGCCGAATTTTAGAGTTGTTGAAAAACTACTAAAAACCAAAACTATTTTTGATGGCCGCAATATTTATGAGCCAGAAGAAATGGCCGATATTAATTTTAACTATTACAGTATTGGCCGTAAACCTGTAATTTCCACAAAATGAAAAGAATACTTGTAACAGGAGGCGCAGGTTTTGTAGGATCACATCTTTGCGAACGTCTGCTAAATGAAGGGAATGAAGTAGTATGTATGGATAACTATTTCACAGGGAAAAAACAGAAAATTGTACACCTGCTTGATCATCCATATTTTGAATTGATCAGGCATGATGTAACGATGCCTTACTTTATCGAAGTTGATCAGATTTACAACCTGGCTTGTCCTGCATCACCAATTCATTATCAATATAACCCAATCAAAACCATAAAAACTTCGGTTATGGGGGCAATAAACATGTTGGGATTGGCTAAACGCGTAAGGGCCAAGATACTTCAGGCCTCGACCAGCGAAGTTTATGGCGACCCCAATATACATCCTCAACCTGAAAGCTATTGGGGACATGTAAATCCAATAGGGATAAGGTCGTGTTACGATGAAGGGAAACGTTGTGCCGAATCTCTTTTTGTAAACTACCATACACAAAACAATGTTCGCATTAAGATTATTCGAATATTCAATACCTATGGGCCAAAAATGGAACCCGATGATGGCCGGGTAGTATCAAATTTCATTGTGCAGGCTTTACAAAATAAGGATATAACTATCTTTGGCGACGGAACTCAAACCAGAAGTTTTCAATATGTTTCTGATTTAATTGAAGGAATGATTCGCATGATGAATACTGATGATGATTTCATTGGACCAGTTAACATTGGGAACCCCGGCGAATTTACAATGTTGGAATTAGCTCAGAATATTATAGATTTAACTAATTCAAAATCAAGAATTGTTTATTTGCCATTGCCAGCCGACGACCCAACCCAAAGACAACCAGATATTTCTCTGGCAAAAGAAAAGCTTGATGGATGGGAACCTAAAGTACCACTCCGTGGAGGGCTAATTAAAACAATTGAGTATTTCGACCAACTTTTGTCAGAATAATGGAAGTATCGATAAACAATTAAATGAGTACCACAACAAAAAACCCGATAATACTGGTCGTAGACGACAACCCCAAAAATTTACAAATAATCGCGTTAACCCTCCGTGAGTTAAATTACAAATTGATAATTGCCGACGGAGGACAAAAAGCTATCGAATTATCTGAACGGTACCAGGTTGACCTAATCCTATTGGATGTAATGATGCCTGGTATCGATGGTTTTGAAGTTTGCAGAGTTATCAAATCCAAACCTCAGTACGACGGCGTTCCAATTATTTTTTTAACAGCACTAAGCGAAAAAACAAATTTAGTTAGAGGTTTTGAATTGGGCGCAGTTGATTATATAACAAAACCATTTAACAAGGAAGAATTAATTAGTAGAATAAAAACGCACCTGGACCTCAAATTTGCCAGGGACGAACTTCAGAGTGTATCCGATAACCTTGCTGAATCAAATGCGATAAAAGATAAGATGTTTTCAGTTATTGGACACGATCTTCGATCTCCTGTTGGAAGCATTAAAATGATGCTCGAAATACTTCTTGGCAATATTGATAATTATGAGCTTAAAAAAATCAAGGAAATAATTGCCTCATTATCAAAAACAACCGATGAGGTTTTTAATTTACTTGAAAATTTGCTTTGGTGGGCCAGGTCTCAAAGTGGAATTTTAGTCAAAATTCCCGAAAACATTGAACTATCCTCATTAATAAGTGGGTTATATTATTTGAATAAAGAGAGTTTAACACTAAAAAACATTCGTTTCGAAACATCAATTGAAAAAGAATGTATGGTTTATGCTGACATGAATATGCTTAAAACTGTTCTTCGCAACTTGATTTCGAATGCTGTTAAATTTACACCTATGGGAGGTGCCGTTTCAATATCAGCCATCAAAGAAGGTGAATGTGTTAAAATTAATGTTTCTGATACGGGAATTGGAATTTCTGATGAAAACTTATCAAAACTTTTTGATGAAAAACAACAAATATCTTCATTGGGCACTAATAATGAGGCTGGAAGCGGACTTGGTCTTATCTTATGTAAAAACTTCATTCAAGCCAATAATGGGAAAATAAGCGTTGAAAGTGTTTTGGACAAAGGGAGTACATTTACGATCGAGATTCCGGTTGAAAAACAGAACTAAAAAGGGGTTGTCAAAAACCATAATTAACTAATAAAATAAACCGAATATTTTAAATTGTAATTTTAATTCGACTAATATGAAGAAGATCCTTGTAGTTGATGACAGATCATCCATTAGTATGTTATTAGTTCAGTTTCTTGAAAAACAATATGAAGTTGAAACTAAAAGTGACGGACTGGAAGCCTTAATTTGGTTGCAGCAAGGTAATATTCCTGATTTAATTCTTACCGATTTGCAAATGCCTAATATGGATGGTTTTGAGCTTATTAAAAGAGTTAAGGAAAGTGGTTTCTTTAAAAATATACCGATTATTGTCCTTAGCAGTAAAGATAGTAGCGGCGACCGTATCCAATGTCTTAAATTAGGGGCTGAGGACTATATTATAAAACCTTTCAACCCGGAAGAATTACTTCTTCGCATTGAAAAAGTAATTCTAAGATAACATCTTATAAAATACTATTTCAAAACTATTGCCATGTCAAAATTCACAGTACTTCACGTTGGGAATGAACCGGAATTTAGTTCTTCGGTATTTTATAATGATTATCAGGTATCAGTCAATAATGCAAACAATCCTTTTAACGCAAGTCAATGGATAAATCAGAATGGACTGCCTGATGCCGTTATTTGTGATAAAAAAATACATGGCAGTAATGGATTTGGTTTTTTTGATCTGTGGATCGAGCAATTTGATCCGGATAGAAAAATTCCATTTATTCTTTTAGATGATGAAACAAGTCAATTTACATTTCAAAAAGCTTTGGAAAAAAAGATTGATGATGTTTACGCTAAACCTGTAAATATTGAAATTATTCTTAGTCGTATATTCATTCTCAAAGAAATTAAGCCTAAACTTGGAACCATAATATCAAAATCGTTTAAGCCGATTAAACCATATAAGACACCATTCTTCAAAAGAAGTTTTGATATTATCTCCGCTTCAATTGGTTTGTTGCTCATTTCTCCAATATTAATTCCATTCGTCATAGCAATTCGGCTTGAATCAAAAGGTAAAGTTTATTACATTTCTAAACGTGTAGGCTCTGGATATAAAGTATTTGATTTCTACAAGTTAAGATCAATGTATACCAATGCTGACAAACGTATTAAGGAACTAGCTCATTTAAATCAATACTCCAAAGAAATTACCGAGCCTATAAAAGAAAAAGATGTTTCATTTGAGTTAAACAGCGCTTCAACATTAATTGGCGACGATCAGGTTGTTTCTGAATCGCAGCATCTTTTGGCCAAAAAGGCTAAACAGGAAACAGCTTTTGTCAAATTTGAAAATGACCCGAGAATTACAAAAGTCGGACATATCATCAGAAAACTTAGTATTGATGAGCTTCCGCAATTAATAAATGTAATAAAAGGAGATATGTCAATTGTTGGTAACAGGCCATTGCCTTTGTACGAAGCCGAACTTTTGACTACTGACGATTGGACTGATCGCTTTCATGGTCCGGCTGGTATTACCGGCCTTTGGCAAGTAGAAGCCAGAGGAAAAACGAGTAAAATGTCACCAGAAGAAAGAAAATCGCTTGATAATAAGTACTCAGAAATTGCAAAAAGCAAATTTTCGTTCTGGAAAGATATTTGGATTATTTTAAGAACAATTCCTGCTGTATTTCAGAAGGAAAACGTTTAAATCGGGGTTTTCAACCTTTTTACATTTTCACCTTTAAGACTTATTTGCTGAATAAATCAGCTTAAAGGTTTTGTGAATAGTTTTATTATCTGATACTTTTAAGAAGTACAATCCATTGGTTAATCTTAAATCAGAAAAATCAAAGCTTTTCCCGGTAAAATCAAAAGAAAAAACAACTTTCTGCGCCAATACCTGCCCATTTGAATTTAAGAAAGTAACATTGTATGACGTATTTTGAGAATCAATAATTTCAACATTAACCTTGTCGTTAAAAATAGTAGGAAATACCTTTATCTCAGTCGTTGGTATTTCTTGCTGAACTTCATCTTTCTCCAAATTACCTATCAGAAAGTCTTTAGATATTGATGCACTTTTTAAAGTATTACGAACAGGTACACCATACAAAGCAACTTCATTAATATATGCCGAAGAACCAGCCTGCATTGTTAACCTTATATATCTTGAATTAATGGCAACTTCCTTTTTTTTCCAGTTTTTATATGTATTAAGATTCTCGGTATATAAACTTTTCCAGTTACCAGGTTCTCCATACGAAATAACAATAGGCTCAACATTATTCATATCATGAAGGCAAATACAAGAAATGGAATACTCCTGACCAAGATCAATTGTTGTACTATAGGGTGCTTTAGTCGAATTGTAATATGGTTTCCAACTTTTACTGATGGGGTGCTCATTAAGCTCGACGCTTAGGTCTTGCTCGTCAACCAGATATTTGGGAGAATCAGTACTTCCGCCAGTCATTTCATCTATAATCATTGATGAGTTTAATAGTATTCTTGGCTCAACATTAGCTATGTTTACCTGAAGTGATTGTGATGATGTATAGCCTTTATTATCAGAAGCAATAATAGTTAAAGAATAAGTACCAGATGAATAATAATCAGGTGTAAAAATAATCTGCTGAGTAGTCTGATCACAATAAATTCCAGGGAAAGTATCTCCTTCAATACTAAAAGAAATGGGATCGTTTTCCGGGTCAAAAACAAACGCTTTTAGAGTATCAGTTTTTCCTTCATTTAAATTTAACAAAGCAGGTAAATTAAAATAAGGATATCGTGGTTTAACTTTGTCATTTACAGTAATTTGAAAAGAAATAGAGTCAGACAATTCACCATCATTAACTTTTACAATCAGGTTCGAATAAGTTCCAGAATTCAAATAATCAGGTGCTATCAGCAAAAATGGATTTAATGCGCTGTTGGTATCTAATTTCACAAAGGAAGGAAAATTACGTGTTGTATATGATAATTTACTATCCTGAGTAAAAAAATCATCAGTAACCGACAATGCTACCTTAATTGAATCTCCTTCATCAACAACGATGTCCTGAATATTTTGGATTTCTGGTCGTTTATTACATTTATCCAGATAAATAATTTCAACTCCGCTAATCCTGGGTTTTCCGATTATTTGCTTAAAGTCTATATTTAAATCGCCATCAGTAACACAAATAGTAAATGTCTTCTGTAATGGTAGTTCACCTCCTGCAGCATCGTAAATGCAGAAATTATTCAAAACAGTTGAATCCTCTAGTGCAACATTAAAATAACCTTTGGTCCCATCAAAAGAAATATCAGAATTCTGTTCTCTAAAAAACAGGTTAACAAGATATTTACCAGTTGGTAACGGAAATTTCCATTGTAATTCGGTACCTCCAGGATAGTCGTAGCTGTATGGTCCAAAAATATTAGCTGGCGCAGTTGTACTATTTACGCCTTTATATGAATGGCTACCTGTTTCGTAACTATGGGTAACTACATATTGTTTCCCAGAACCCTGATTATAAACCGATTCCCAATTAAGATTAGTATCAATTATTTCAGGACCTCCACAATTTAACCGATAAACCGGAGTATTTGCTTCTAGGTCTTTTGGAACAATCTTTAACGGAATAGTACATAAAACGGGGTCGCTGTATGAATCAGTGAGTGAAAGTATAACAGAATAATCTCCAGTTTCAAGATACCTAGGTTTAATTATCAGGTTATAAGTAGTATCGTTAACATTATTAATCGCTATAAAATCCTGATTACTTGCAACTTTAAGTATTAAGGAGTTTAAATCCTGATCATAAACATGTAATGGGACACTTGTTTCTTCAAGATTATTCACTGTTATTGTATTGATTGGTCTGAAAACAGGAATATGATTGTCGTTAAGCTTTACTGTTAATTGTATCATTTGCCTGTCTTTAGCCTGATGTGAGACATCGGCAACCGAAACTAATAACTTAAATGTACCAACATTCATTGTTTTTGGAGTACAAACAAGCTTGGCTTTACCATTTGTAATATTCACCAGCGAAACGAAAGATAATGTTGAATCGAGAGCGAAAACTAATTGATCACCATCACTAACATTTGCGTTTAATGGAATATTTAGAGTATCGTTAGCGGTAATATAATAATTGGTCTTCAGAGAATCTAAAACTGGCCAACAATTAAACGACGTCATGGAACCTGAATTCGTAATACCTATTCCAGAATAAAGAGATGACGATGCTGTAATGAATGAAGATACATCAGCAAACCTAATTGTTTCAAGCGCTGCTAATTGATTGTTTTGTACTTTAAGATTTGACCCACTTAATGTTGAAGTTGAGATAAACGGGCATTTATTGTCGTATTTATTGGCATTTACAATAATAGGGTTTATCTCATTCATATTCTGGAATACATACGAATTGTTAATATCAGTGAAATAATTATTACTTATTTCTATAGGAGCATACAATGTTGAGAATAACCTGTTATCTACAAAGACTCCCATATT
The DNA here is from genome assembly GCA_937915865.1 of uncultured Prolixibacteraceae bacterium. Taxonomy (GTDB): domain Bacteria; phylum Bacteroidota; class Bacteroidia; order Bacteroidales; family Prolixibacteraceae; genus Aquipluma. The sequence continues at coordinate 20,170 of CALGIG010000117.1, forward strand.
TCTTTCGAAATAATTATTGGTAATTTCAATATTTCCCGAACCCAAAACAATCATTCCATAGCCAGGAGAATTGATAATTACATTGTTATAGTATTTGCCTACTGAATTATCTCCAATTTGAAAATTATTCTTTTGATATGATTCATTATTCAGTCCTGAATTCATTATCGTGTTGTTATAAACCTCAACATCTTCAACCATATTTGCAACCTGAATTGCTTCACGTCCGGTATTTCTGATCAAATTATTATAAACGCGTACATGATGAAATTCCATCCCTGGCGACTTGGTCTCTCCAAGGTACATTCCTTCAACAACGTTACAAATATTAAGGTCATGAATAATTAAATTATTGAAAACAGGGTATGGAACCGGAGGATTTCCACCAAAATCTTTCTTGGCATATACTCCAAAAAATCCGTGATGATCAATTTCGATAAACTCAGCTTCGCAATCAGAACTATATTCTGAAAAAGCCAGGCCACAAGTTTGAGCTGAAAGCTTAAACCCATAATGCGAATTACAAGGGCCCGTACCTGTAACTTTAATGTGTTTGCAATTTTCGAATGTTAATGCGCCCCAATTCAAAGAGTCGTTGATAATAACCTGTCCACCTAAGTTTATAAATACAATAGGTGTTCCCGAATTTCCATTGAAGTTCTGAAATTTCAATCCTTTTGTTCTCGTGTTTAATATATAAATTGTATCTCCTCCAACAGGATTTGTAGTAAAATAGGCCGGAAAAATAATTTTAGGGGCTTCATTATTTATTACGAAAGATTTTACTGCGAATGATTGTAGAAAATTTATCAATAAACTAAGGGTAAAAATCGTTTTTGAATAAATTAATAACTTTTTCATACCCTCCCTCCTTTCTATTCGCAAGCCAGAATAACTCGTTTGATAACTCAAATCACTTATTTGCTAACTAAAGTACAACTTTTAACTTAAAAAAAGACAGCGCATGTTTTATAACATACAAAGAAAAAAACGATATTTTTTTCACAATTAACTGAATATTCCAATTATAATAATCATGTTATTTAGAATGAAGAAAAATGAAAATCGAATGAATTAAATCATAAGTAATTCATTAAAATTTTATTGAACAAAGGATTACAAGCTAATCATTATTTATTGTCAGATTAATAATTTCACTCTTTTGTTCGATTTGAAAATTATTTATCGATATAATTTTTGTTTTATGTTAGTAAAAGGGGAAAAGGGCTTTCTTCTATTTAATTGTTTGAGAAGATTTCGGGAAAAAAGAAAACTATAAGCTATAAGTATATCCAAGAAATTAGAGTATTTTTGATATTGATATACCATAAATATGGCGATAAAGGAATCGTGAAACAGCTATTTTAGAAGTTTTTTTCAATTGAAAAACGCATAAATAGTTGTTCCATTTTTGAGGATATTAGAAAATAGAAAAATGTTCATACGCAAATTATAAGACGATAAGCAAAAATTTATATAAACAGACCACTTAGTAAATTCTTATGCGTATCTCAAAACAGTTTAAAAGATCAATTGTAGTATTTTTCTGGGCAAGCTTATCTGTTGTTGCTCTGGCTCAGGATAAAAATATTGCCGATTCCAAATTGCAAAAAAATCAATATGAGATTGATGATTTTATTCGTAAGCTTCCTCCAATAGAAACATTTATTGATTCTGCATTAACCAGAGAACCATTGGTAGGACAGTTAAAAATGGATATTAAAAAACAAGAACTGGAATTATCATTAGCCAGAAAGAATTGGGCAAAAGATATTATTGGAGGAAGCGCAGGAATTAATTATGGAAAATTTGATAATCTTGTTATTAGTAAAGATTTAGGGCTTGATCAATTAAACACATCAGCCGGAGAGCAAACCAGGTATTCGGTAGGGCTTTCAATGAAAATTCCAATAGCTACTCTTTTTGATAAAAGTAATGTAAAACGAGCTAAAATTGATTTGGAGAAATTAGACTACACCAAACAATCTCTCATAAAAAAAATTAGAGATGATGTTTATATAAAATATAACGAATTGATTAGCAGCTATCAAAAATACATGATTCTGATCCACGATTTTGACAGTTATGATGCATTTATACAACAGGCTGAAAAGGATTTTTATCGAAATCAAAAATCATTGTCAGAAGTGCTCAATTTAAAAATGAACAGGTCGAAAGCTCAAATGGATTTGCTTGATGCTAAGAATAATTTTCAAAAGGCAGTTTGGGAAATTCAGGAATTATGTGGAATTGAAATTAAGTACTAATTTTTGAAAAAAAGTCAATGCAGTTTAATTTAATCTATTTCATAAGGCTATTTTCAAAGCACATTTCATTAATAATAGGAGTACCAATTGTGCTTGCAACAACTGTTTTTCTTCTAACGAAAGATGAACCGCGCATGTATTCCTCTCAAACAACTGTATATACAAGTTTTGCTTCAGGAAGTTCTATCGATTTATCGACAATGAAGATTAACTCTATAAATACAGCATTTGATAATTTGATTGGTACCATAAAATCGAGAGAAACGATTGAAGATGTTGGTTTAAAACTATTTGCAGAACATTTATCTCTGGAAAAAGATGATCCTTTAATAATCCTTCCTGAACACTATCATGCATTTATCAACTCACTTCCTGCCGAAGTTAAAAAACTGAAAGTTAGCGGCAACTTAAAAAAGACGTTTGAAAATGTTAAAGCATATCGGTTAAAAAAAGCAGGCAATTTCATCGACAACTTAATTAAGAAAGGGCATCCTTACTATGGGAATAGTAGTATTTTGGGAAAATTAAAAGTGAGACGCCTTCAAAGTAGTGATAATATTGAACTTACTTTTGAATCGAATGATCCGGGAATATGCCAACACACATTAATATATCTGACTGAAACTTTTAAAGACTATTATCTTTTATTGAAAGCTGGCGAATCTGATAATGCTGTAGCCTATTATGAAGCAGAAGTTGCTAAAGCAGCCGAAAAACTTCGTGTTTCGGAAGAAGAACTGCTAAAATTCAATCAAGATAACCAAATCATCAACTATAGTGAACAGAGTAAGTTTATAGCCGCAAGAAAAGAAGCATTCGAATCGGGTTATCAAGAAGTTTTAAAAAGAAATTCGGCTGCAAAAGCTATCATTGATCTAATGGAAGTCAAAATGTCTCCATACGACAAGCAGAAGCTTTCGGGCATGGAATTGATGAAACTAAGAGAAAAATTAGCATCGGTTAATCAGGAACTGGCAATGGTTAAATTCTTTTCAAATGGTGATAATGAGACAAATGCAGCCAGTAACCAGCAATTTCAAACGCTGACCCAACAAGCTTATGATTTAAAACAGCAAATGAAAACCGCCGTTGATTCACTTTATTATTTAACCAATTCGCAAGAAGGCATTCCTTCTAATAACATATTGAATGATTGGCTGACCAATGTTATTGATTACGAAGGAACAAAGGCGGAAATAACTACATTAGATCAATTACGGTCGGATTTTGATAAAATATATGCACGGTATGCCCCTATGGGAGCTACCATGCGTAAGTTGGAGCGAAAAATTAATGTTAATGAAGATGAATACATCACATTATTGAAAAACTTAGGATTGGCCAAACTTAAACAACAAGGATTAGTTGCAGCATCAGGGTTTTCAGTAATTGATGAGCCCTTTTTCCCTGCTACACCATTGCCAAGTAAACGAAAAGTAATTATTCTTGCATCGGCCATAGTCAGTTTTATCCTGGTATTATTTCTTATTTTAGTAATCGATCTCATTGATCCAGCTTTGAGGAATGCTTTTAGGACGAAAAGCAAAACAGGGCTTGAAATTGCCACACTATTCCCATTATTATTACCAAGAAAAAGAACAACAATCAACCAGCAAATCGAGCAACAAAGTATTGATATTTTAATTCGGAAAATTTTCCTTGATACAGATAAATTTGTTGAGCATAAAAGAAAAACAATTGCTCTATTTAGTACCCGACCTAGAGAAGGAAAAAGTTTTTTAATTAATAAAATACATCAGAATTTAAAAAAACTAGGTATCTCTTCATTGCTACTTGTTCCTGAAGGATCGCTGAATTCAGACGAAATTGACAATTCGGTAATTGAATTCAAAGTAGATGAGCATTACATTACTTCAAAAAATATTAATCATCTGATTAATTCTTCGGAAATCGAAAAATTTGAAGAATCAGAATTTGTATTAATCGAATTACCTGGATTTATCCAACATTCCTATCCAGTTGATTTATTTAAAAATATCGACATTTGTTATCTGATATGTAGGTCAAACCGATCATGGGCAGTGTATGATTCTGCTATAATTGAAGAAACTTTAAAACTAAAAACAAAATCTACTTTGACATTAATTTTAAATGGAGTAGCGTTGGATGAAATGGAAACGTTATTGGGAGAACTTCCCAAAAAAAGATCATGGATCAGAAAACTGGTAAAAGGGATAGTAACTCATCAATCCAGAACGAAATCAGTGGTATAAACAATTCACGGTCAGAAGTAATGAATTTATAAATACTTAAATTCATATTGTTTTATCCACTGATTCTGGTTATCAGATTTAGTAATAGTGCTTTTATATAGATCAATCTCAATAGATTAAATAACAACATTTACTTCTAAGGTAGTGAACGAGTTTGAAAAAAAGATTGGAGCTGATAAACTTAAAAAGCCAGAAATAATTGGTCTGATTCTGATTTCTACCTTATTTACAGCCTACATTACTGCCGAATGGGGTATAATGTCAGGATTGAATGTTATGTTATTTCCTGTATTGCTTTTCTTCTTGGCTTCACTATTTTATAATCCTAAAATTGGAATAGTTACAACATATATCCTTAATTTTTTCGTTTTGGGAATTTACCGCTACATTGGTACTATTCCCTGGGGACTTATGGTAGATTCAATGTTAATTATTACTTACCTGGCTCTATTTTTCAAATCGTTTCATCACTCTATACCTTGGGAAAATGCAAAAAATGAATTGACATTGATTGCATTCGTTTGGTTTGGCCTTTCTATCATGCAACTTGTAAATCCGGAAGCTGGAAACAGAACTGCATGGTTTTATGCAATGAGAGGTGTGTCTCTGTATATGTTTCTCTCAATTCCATTGATTTTTGTAATATTTAATAAACCTAAAGACTTAAACCTGTTTTTTCTTTTATGGGGAATCTTTTCGATTATGGGCTCATTAAAAGGAATGCAGCAAAAATTTTTGGGTGTTGACCCGTTTGAACAAAGATGGCTGGATGAAGGTGGGGCTGCCCAGCATATTTTATTTGGTAAGTTAAGAATCTTTTCATTCTATTCAGATGCTGGTCAGTTTGGCGCTGCCCAAGGACAAGCAGGCGTAGTTTTTGCAATATTAGGTTTCGATGAAAAAGTTTTCAAAAAAAAGTTATTCTACTTTATCGTTTCAATTTTAGGTATTTATGGAATGATGATTTCTGGTACCAGGGGTGCTATGGCTGTCCCAATAATGGGCTTCATTCTTTATATTGTTTTGAAGAAAAATGTTAAAGCAATGATTGTAGGTGCAGCTATTCTTGTCGGGATATTTATATTTTTTAAATACACTACGATCGGTCAGGGTAACGACACTATCAGAAGAATGAGGACTGCTTTTGACCCCAACGATCCTTCCCTGCAAACTCGACTTGAAAATCAACGAAGACTAAAAGCATATTTAGCAACCAGGCCTTTTGGTGGAGGGCTCGGTTCAACTGGAAGTTTAGGACAAAGATATAACCCAGGGACATTTTTAGCTTCTGTACCAACCGATTCGTGGTATGTAATGATTTGGATGGAACAGGGTATTGTTGGATTATGGGTACACCTATTAATTTTATTTTTTATCTTAGGAAAATCATGCTACCTGATAGTTTTTCGAATTCGGGATGATACTGTAAAGAACCGTACTTTAGCCTTAGCCTCAGGAATGTTTGGAATTATGGTGGCTTCTTATGGCAATGGGGTTCTGGGACAGATGCCAACGGGTATTATTTTATATTCAAGTATGGCATTTATGTTTCTGGCTCCCAAACATGACGAAGATGCGATGAAAATCATTGAATTAGAAACAAGTAAAAATGTTTAAAACAATGAATGCTGGAAATATTAAACTACCATTGGTTTCAATAATAACAATTAACTATAACCAATCGGCAATTACTTGTCAATTACTTGAATCGTTACGTAAAATCAACTACTCTAATATCGAGATTTTCGTGATAGATAATGCCTCGCCAAACGATAATCCATCGCTTATAAAAGAAGCTTTTCCTGAAATTAATCTTATTGTAAGTCCTAAAAATTTAGGTTTTGCAGGAGGGAACAACCTTTGTGTTCGAAAAGCCAAAGGGAAATATTTGTTATTCTTAAATAATGACACCGAAGTTGAACCTGATTTTCTTGAACCTTTGGTTGAGAAATGTGAATCAAATCCTAAAATTGGTGCAGTAAGTCCTAAAATAAAATTCTACTCAAAACCAGATACGATTCAATTTTCGGGGCAGGCTCCAATTAATAATTTCACAATGCGTAGTCGGGGATATGGGTATGGCTTAGTCGATAACGGGCAATTTGAACACGACTCATTAACTAATTTTGTTCACGGAGCGGCAATGTTGGTACCAATGAAAGTTGTAAAAGAAGTAGGATTAATGCCTGAATGCTATTTCCTGTATTACGAAGAACTTGACTGGTGCTCAAGCATTAAACGTTCAGGTTACCAGTTGTGGTACATACATAATTCTACCGTATTACACAAAGAATCGATGTCGATAGGGAAACTTACACCCTTTAAAACCTATTATATGAACAGGGCCCGCTTATTGTATCTACGAAGGAATGTACATGGATTGAGCTTTTTTATTGCAGCTCTATACCAAACATTTGTTGCAATTCCTAAGAACTTAACTGTGTTTTTATTAACTGGGAAATTCGACCATTTTAGAGCTTACATTAAAGCTGTATTTTGGAATTTTACAACCATGTTCAACCGAAATATTCATTTAAATCCTACACTTAACTAAAATCAGATATATGAGTTACGAATACACATATATTTTAAACGACATTCAACTAATATTCCTGGTATTACTAGGATTAGCTACCCTTTATATTTTCATTTTTTCATTTGCCGGATTATTCTACAAGCAATCTACTTATATTAAACAAGTTAAGCTTCGGAAAATTGCAGTTTTAATTCCAGGATATAAAGAAGATGAAGTAATTATTGAAGTTGCCAGGGAAGCATTGGCTCAGGATTATCCTACTGACTCATTCGATATTGTTATAATAGCTGATTCGTTTCAATCTGGGACTTTGATGAAACTCAAAGAATTACCCATAAAGCTAATTGAGGTTAGTTTTGAAAAGAGCACAAAGTCGAAAGCATTGAATAAAGCAATGCAACAACTCGATAATAGCTATGAAATAGCTGTAGTACTTGATGCTGATAATGTTATGGCAAAGGATTTTCTTTCGAAGGTTAATGCTTCATTTGAAAAAGAGATACTTGCTGTTCAGGGCCATCGAACCGCTAAAAATATGAACACTTCTCTGGCAATATTAGACGCTGTAAGCGAAGAAATTAACAACCACATCTTCAGAAAAGGGCATCGGGTTTTGGGCTTGTCGTCTGCAATAATTGGTTCGGGAATGGCTTTTAAATACGATTTTTTTAAAGAAATGATGGCTTCAGTTAAAGCTGTTGGTGGGTTCGATAAAGAAATTGAGCTTAAATTATTAAAATCGAAACATAAAATTGAATACCTCGACGATGCTTATGTTTTTGATGAGAAAGTACAAAAAGCTGAAGTGTTTTCTAACCAACGAAGACGTTGGCTTTCAGCTCAATTTCACTACTTCAGACAAGATTTTCTGAAAGCTTTACGAGATTTATTGTTGAAAGGCAATATTGACTATTTCGATAAGGCAATCCAGTTTATACAGCCTCCACGTGTCCTCCTTTTAGGCGCGGTAGTTTTTTTCGGAATACTATTTACAGTAGTTAATTTACTGATTTACAATCTGATATTTTACAGTCTGGCATGGATGGCATTAATTATTGTATGTATTCTTTCTTTTTTGTTTTCAATTCCGGCTTCATTTTATAATAAAAGAACTGCAATAGCGGTATTGAGCTTGCCTAAAGGAATGCTTTTGATGCTTGGCTCACTACTCAAAATAAAAGGTGCAAATAAGAAATTTATTCATACCCAACATACAACAACAACAAACAAATAGGCATGTCTGCTACAACTCAATTTCAGTCCAGATTCCAACCCATTTTATCCGGCGATTTTGGCCCTTTAAAGCTGTTTGAACATTACTCGTGTGAACAGTCTCATTTATTTATAATTGGACACATTTATAATGAAAAAACAGAGAATCTGCTTCCAAATTTTTTAAAGAAAGGGAATGACTCGTTTAAAGCTCTGGATGGAGATTTTTTACTAATTATTGTGGCGAATAAAAAGGTTTATTTCTTAAAAGACAGACATGGTACTGGGAAACAACTATTTTATTCCAACGATTTTTTTACTTCTCAATTAATTGACTTCACTTCATTAAACGGTTTTGAGTGTAAACCAGATTTGGAAGCGCTTTTCACTTTCCTGAGTATTGGCTATATTCCTTCGCCACAGACATCACTTCAAGGCGTGAAAAAACTACCTGGAGGTCATTTACTGGTTTATGAAAACAACTCGGTAAAAACCACCGATTTATTTGATTATAATGACTATTCAAGTTCATTCGGAACAAAACTGACGATTGAAGAAGCTACTCAAAAATACGAATACCTGCACAAGCAATCAATTGAAAACCGGATACAGGGTGCTAAAAAGGTTGGCCTTCTTTTAAGCGGGGGATACGATTCGGGTGGAAACATTTCGGCTCTGCGCGACTTATACGGAGGTGATGTAGTTTCCTACTCTATTGGTTTTAAAGATAATCCATGGACTGAATTACCACTTGCAAGAATTCTTTCAGAAAAATACCAAAGCAAGCATTTTGAGTATGAAATTGATGGCTCAGAAATCATGGATCTGCCTCAAATTATCAAGGCTTTGGGCGATCCGTTTCAGGAAGGTGGCTTGATGTTAAACTATTCGGCCATGCGCCTGGTTAAAGATAGTGAAGAACACCCACAAATCATTCTTGGTGGAGACGGAAACGACCAACATTTCGGGACTTCAGGCAAAGAGCTTGCTATTAACTGGAAATTCAAAAAGAATGGAATTCAGGCGCTTCAAAAATTATTCGATGCAGTTGGTAACATCAGCTTGTTTGAAAAAGACAATATTTTCTTCAGGTCGCAATTTCATAACCGAAAAATCCTGTATATTCAGCAAAGCGATACTTTTGGATTCACAAAACATCATTTAAACAAACTAAATAGTATTGGCTATAAGGTTTCGGAACATCAATATCTAAAAAATAGTCCGAAAAAATATGCCGATTTCGACGAGTTTTTCCGATGTCGAAACTTTTTTGTCGACATCAAACAAGTAATTAATGAGGTAATTTTGTTTAAGGCTTCGAAAATGGCCGATATGTTTGAAAATAACATTTCGTTTCCATACATGAGCACCGAGCTGTACGAATTCCTTAAAACGATGCCTGTTAACTACAAATTTTTTGGTTCACTGGAAGAATTGTCAAAAGGAAAAGGAAAATCGAAATACCTTCACAAACAATACCTTAAGCCAAAACTTCCTACCGAGATTACCGATCGTAAAAAGCAAGGCGGATTTGCTCCATTACCCATTTTCCTGAGGAATAAAGAACAGCGGACCAATATCTTCAAAATGATTGAACAGTCGGATGCGGTAAATGCGCTTTTCAGAAAAGACATGGTTCACAACTTTTTGCAACATTACCATCAGGTTGCCGAATATCCAGGATACTGGTTCTGGTATAAGCAAGTGCAGGCCAATCAAATCATTAACCTCGCAACACTGGTTGTTTGGTGGGATATTTTTATTGGTGGAAAGAAGAATATAATATCGTTAACCGATTTAATGTAATTCAATAAAATTCAGACTATGAGAATAGGCATTGAAGCGCAGCGTTTATTCCGTAAAAAGAAGCATGGAATGGATATGGTGGTTCTGGAATTAATCCGGAATCTACAGCAGATTGACAACAAAAACGAATATTTCATATTTGTAAAACCTGATGTTGATAATAAAGTAATTCAGGAAATGCCAAATTTTCACATTGTTGAAATTGGAGGGGGACCTTACCCAACCTGGGAACAGATTGCCTTACCCAAAGCTGCGAAGAAATACAAGTGCGATTTGCTGCATTGTACCAGCAATACTGGTCCAGTAAATACTTCAATTCCGTTAATGATTACCCTGCACGATATTATCTATATGGAAAGCCTGAGTTTACTGAAAAAAGACGGAACATGGTATCAGAAGCTTGGCAATGTGTATCGCCGATGGAATGTGCCTGTTGTTGTTCGGAAAAGCAAAACTATTATCACTGTTTCAGATTTCGAACGGGCGCGCATTAGCCGCTTTTTCGGGCTCGACGAAACCAAGCTCCACACAGTATACAATGGCGTTGGAAGGCATTTCAAGCCCATTACCGATCAAACAGAACTTGACCGAATTGCTGAAAAATATAAATTGCCTGAAAAATTTATGTTCTTCCTCGGAAATACCGATCCGAAGAAAAATACGCGTGGGGTTTTGAAAGCATTCGCCGATTTCAGGAAAACATCTTCAACCGATTACAAGCTGGTAATGCCTGATTATGAAGAAACTGCACTGATTGCCTTGCTCAAAGAACTCGATTGTCCTGAAATACGCCAGCATATCCATTTGACTGGTTATATCATCAATACCGATTTGCCTGGCATAATCAACCTAAGTACTTTGTTTCTTTATCCATCACTCCGTGAGAGTTTTGGAATTCCAATACTCGAAGGAATGGCCTGCGGTATTCCGGTTATTACTTCAAATACCTCGTCTATGCCCGAAATTGCAGGAGATTCAGCGTTCATAATCGACCCATTTAAGCCTGAAGAAATTACTACTGCCATGAATAAAATACTTGACAACAGCAAATTATATATGCAATTAGGCCAAAAAGGAATTGAAAGGGCTGCTTTGTTTTCATGGGAAAATATGGCCCAACATGTTTTGAAATTATACAACGAATTTTCAGCAAAATAACTCTGTATGCTTGAAAACGAACATATCGTTTGCATTTCGTATTCGACCTGGGAAGGGCCTTACACCAAATCAGTCGTTCAGTTAATGTCGTTGCTGGCATTGAATAACCGGGTTCTTTTTATCGAGTATCCGTTTACGTGGAAAGATATTTATACTACGATTAAGGGCAGGCAAAATGCACCAATAGCACAAATGCTAGGTTTTAAAAACAGCTTAACAACTAAACGAGCCTCCGAAAATACCTTTGTGGATCATTGTGTTTTACCGCCACTTTTACCCATGAATATGATTCAGAACGAAGCATTGTATAAGCTTTTTCTGAAAATAAACACCTGCATTTATAAAAGGTCGATTAAAAAAGCGCTTAAAAAACTGAAATGGGAAAACCCAATAAACATTGTTGCCTACAATCCAATTTTCGGGGAATCACTTTGGGGAAAACTTCCTGAAAAAGCAAACATATATTATTGCTATGACGGATATATAAAAGACAGGCGCGGACTCCGTGCCTGGGAAGCCGACCTGCGATATTCCAAGTTAACCGACGGAATTATTGTTACTTCCGACTATTTGAAAGAACAAAAAAAACTGTATAATTCCAAGGTTACAACAGTTAAAAACGGGGTCGATTTCGAGCTGTTTAACCGGGCAGCCAAAACCGAAGTTAACTCTGGACAACGAAAAAAAATCGGATATATTGGCAGCATCGATCAGCGATTCGACCTCGAAATGGTTGAGTTCTCGGTACGCAACCTGCCCAAATTTGACTTTGAATTCATTGGAGATATTAGAAATCTGCAGGTAAAAAATGTGCTTGAAAAATTTCCAAATGTCAGTTTTCTTCCGCCAGTAAAACCATACGAAGTGCCCGAAATACTGCGGCGGTGCGACGTAGGTATTATCCCATATTTGTGTACCGAGATCAATAAAAATGTTTATCCGCTAAAGATCAATGAGTACCTTGCTGTAGGTGTACCTGTTGTCATTACAAACTTTGCCAATCTGCCTGAATTCACTGATTATGTATCATTTGCTTCCTCAAAAGAGGAATTTAGGGACTCGCTAATTTCCGGGATCGAAACTGACAGTTTAGAAAAGATAAACCAACGAATTGATTTTGCCCGTTCAAACTCCTGGAAATCGAGGGCTAACCTGTTTTCCGAAGAAATTGAGAATTTCATTCGAATTAAAAGCACAAAAATTAAATAACTACAAAACCTTATCCTATGTTTCGACCTTTTGTGCCAGCCAATGTAAAAAAGCATCGTTTCGAATTTCAAACGATGGAAGAGATTCCTGAAGAAATTTTTGAACGGATCAGGAATGGTTTTGCTGACTTGAAAACCGATGCCCCGCTCATTTCAGTAAATATCATTGCCTGGAATGAAGAGCAGAATATCCTTCGGAATTTGTCGTCGCTCAGCGCCATAAAAAGTAAGTATCCGATTGAATTTGTATATGTTGACAACAATTCGAAAGACAAAACTTCGGAAATAATACGTCGTTGCGGAATAACTCCGGTGTTCGAAATTAAGCAGGGATATGGTTTCGCCCGCCAGGCAGCTTTGGAAAACTCGCACGGTAAATACATTATTACCGGCGATGCTGATACCATTTATCCACCTACATGGATTGACACCATGCTTATGCCAATCCTGGATGGAAAAGGTTTTGCCACCTACGGAACTTATTCATTTATACCCAACAAAGGCAAGTCGAGATTACGATTTGCACTTTATGAATTGTTTCGGGATATGATTCACGGAGCGCGTTCGAGGAAAAGACCTGAGCTGGTTGTTGGCGGTGTAAATTTCTGTTTTGTCAGAGAAGAAGCTTTAAAAATTGGATTTATAAAAAGCGATTCGCGAATGGAAGATGGACAAATGGCTTATGCGTTGAGCAAAATAGGCAACCTTAAACGAGTGACAAAACTAAAAGCTATGGCATGGACTGTAACACGATCAGTTGATAAAAGCGGTTCGTTTTTCAAGGCCATTACCAGCCGTATTGTTAAAGAGTTAAAGCGTATTAGTGTTTATTTCAGAAAAACGCCGAAATAATATGTCATTAAAAGAAAAACTTAAATCAAATCCAACAATTAAGAAGTTAGTTCTGTGGTCGATAACTTCCAATCGTAACCCGCGACCGAGGTGGTGGATAAGGTTGTTTGTCAATCCATTTGTTCACAAGCATGGAAAAGGAACTGTTGTTCGGAGGAGGACCCGAATGGATGTTTTTCCCTGGAATAAATTTGTAACAGGTAAAAATTGCACAATAGAAGATTTCTGTGTGATAAACAACGGAGTTGGCGACGTTATCCTCGGAGATAATGTTCGGGTAGGTATTGGAACTACCATCATTGGTCCCGTTACCTTACAGACTAATTGTACCCTTGCTCAAAATATTGCTATTTCAGGTCTGAATCATACTTTCTCAGATGTTAAAATTCCGATTAGGGAACAACCAGTTGTTGTAAAGAACATAACGATTGGAGAAGACACCTGGGTTGGGGCTAATGCAACAATTGTGGCTGGCGTTAGTATCGGAAAGCATTGCGTAATTGCAGCAGGTTCGGTTGTAACCAAAGATGTACCTGATTTTTCGGTAGTTGGTGGTAACCCTGCTAAAATTATAAAACAGTACAACCAGGCATCAGGAAATTGGGAACGAATAAAATAACTACTTTAAATGGCGAAAAAGCAATTAGCAATAAACATGATAGCAAACGTAGTAGCTTTTGCGATACAGTTTGGTATCAATTTCTTTTTTACTCCTTATTTAATCCGTACCGTAGGAAAAGAAGCATATAGTTTCTTCCCCTTAGCTAACAGCTTTATTAGTTATGCAAGTATTCTAACCATCGCATTGAATTCGATGGCCAGTCGGTTTATTACTATTAAAATACAACAAAACGACACTAAAGGGGCCAATGTTTATTTTAATTCTGTATTAATGGGAAATACCCTGATCGCTATCTTCCTCGCTCTACCATCCATTCTCACAGTTATATTTATCGATTATTTGCTGAATATTCCACCGGCGCTGGTAAGTGAAGTACAAATTCTTTTTGCTCTGGTCTTAGGAGGAACTTTAGTCAGCATTGTTACATCAGTATTTGCTGTTGCCACTTTTGCCCGTAACCGTTTGGAACTGGAATCGGTGCGAAATGCCGAATCAAATGTACTTCGCGTCCTGCTATTAATTGTATTATTCTATTTTTTCAGACCCTCGATCTCATATATTGGTATTGCAAATGTTGCAGTTGTTATATTTATGTTGGTTGTAAACATCAAATATACCAGGCTCCTTCTTCCTGAAATAGAAATTAAGAAAAGCTATTTCAACTGGAATGCGATTAAGGAACTATTATCGTCAGGAGTTTGGAATTCTATTAACCAGCTTAGTTTAATCTTACTAACCAATCTTGATCTTTTGATATGCAATATATTACTTGGCGCTTCTGTAACCGGTGAATATGCATTAGTTAAAACTATACCATTGTTCATTCAGTCGTTGGTTGGGATGCTGGTTGGCGTTTTTGTTCCTGAGTTTATGATATTGTATGCTCAAAACAAAAAGGACGATTTACTGGTAAGCATCAAAAGATCGATCAAATTCATGTCAATAATAATGACTATCCCCTTGGGATTCTTATTGATTTTTGGTGATACATTCTTTTCGCTTTGGGTCCCTAATCAAGATACTCATTCACTTTTCTTCTTGTCTAATTTAACCATTATTCCGCTCATTGTTACTACCAGTATCAACACAGTTTACAATGTATACACGGTAACCAATAAACTCAAAATTCCAGCATTGGTTCTCCTGATTACCGGAATACTCAATACGTTAATAATACTTTTGTTACTAAATATCACTCAGTTAGGAGTAGTTGTTATACCACTGGTCAGTATGGTTATCGGATTGTCAAGAAACCTGATTTTCACACCAATATATGCCGCCAGAGCCTT
Organism: uncultured Prolixibacteraceae bacterium; assembly: GCA_937915865.1. Classification (GTDB taxonomy): domain Bacteria; phylum Bacteroidota; class Bacteroidia; order Bacteroidales; family Prolixibacteraceae; genus Aquipluma. The sequence continues at coordinate 35,354 of CALGIG010000117.1, forward strand.
ATCTGTAAAATGGAATGTCTTTTATAAAGCTATTCTACGAGGGTTGATTTGCTGCCTGGCCGTTGTAAGCCTCTCTCTCTTAATCAAATATTTTTATATTCCCAAAACATGGATAACCTTTCTTGGGGTAGCTATAATTACAGGAATATTGGCTTTAATAACAAATATCATTATTGCCCTGAATAAAAGCGAATTAAATATCATCAAAGGAATGATCAACAAAATACTTGTAAAAGTTTATCTAATTAAAACCAAATAGTATGGCTAAGCTATTCTCTATTCTGCAAAACATTGGAAAATATTCGAGCATGTACAAGGAATATTTATCCCAGAAAAAAAGCATAAAACAATCAAAACCAACTATTTTCCTGTTTGGTGCTCCTTTTCACAGTAATATGGGAGATCAGGCTCAAACTTATTGTATTATCAAATGGCTGAATCAAAACTACCCTGAACACAAAGTAGTTACTTTCTTCCTTCGAAATTCTACCAATAAAATTTTATCCTACATCAGAAAAACAATTGGCCCCGAAGATAAAATTTTCTGTCATAGCGGTTATCATTTAACCAACTTATACAATGAACAAGCCATATATAAACAACTGGCAAAATTATTTCCCGATATACCCATCGTAATTTTTCCTCAAACCATTAACTACACCATACCTGAAGCAGCTCAGGAAACCGCAAGGCTTTTCAACGATCATCCCAAACTTACAATTTTATGCCGCGACGAAGTTTCATTTAATACAGCCAAATCGCTTTTTACTAAATGCCAGCTATTTCTGTATCCCGATGTTGTAACCTCCTTAATTGGAACCAAACAGTTTGAAAAACAGCGAAATGGGATATTATTTTGTATCAGAAATGATAAAGAAGCCTTTTATAAAACTGATGAAATTTATGGCCTTATTAAAAAGTTGGAACCATTTGAGAAGGTCTCGCTGACCGATACCACCATCCAAGTACCAGCTCAGGAAATAATAAAAGACAGAGAAAGATTTCTCGACGGCATTTTTAACGAGTATTCAGGATATAAACTGATTATTACTGACAGATATCACGGAACTATCTTCTCGTTAATTTCAGGAACCCCAGTCATTGTTTTGTCTTCATCCGATCACAAATTAAGTTCGGGAGTTAAGTGGTTTCCATCAGAATTTGGTGATTATGTAACGTATGCTCAAAATCTTGACGAAGCATACTTTTTTGCAATCAAAACCTTAGAAAAACAGCTGGAGTATAAATTACCCGACTATTTTCTGAGAAACTACTGGAATGTTCTTAAATCTAAACTGAACGAACAATAAATATACAACATGGAAGCAAAAATTACCGTTATTGTTCCAATTTACAATGTTGAGAAGTACCTTCGGCGATGTGCAAAATCAATTATCGGCCAAACGCACAAAAATCTGGAAATCATATTAGTTGATGATGGTTCGCCTGACAATTGCGGTATAATCTGTGATGAATTAGCCCTGGAAGATTCCAGAATTAAAGTGATTCATAAATTGAATGGAGGTTTGTCCGACGCCAGAAATGCCGGAATTGACATAGCAACAGGTGACTATATTGGCTTTGTTGACAGCGACGATTTTATTCACCCCGATATGTTCAAAGACCTTTGTGAACGCTTGGAAAAAAACCAGGCCGACATTGCCCAATGCAGCTTTCAAAGGGTAAACGATGATGAGTACAAAAATCCGGGAGATAATGTCAATGAAAAAATATTAACTAATCTCGAAACATTAAACCTCCTTTTTACGCCATATCGGGTTGATTTTGTAGTTGCCTGGGACAAGCTTTACAGAAGAGAACTTTTCAATACAATCCGGTATCCAAAATCAAAAATACATGAAGACGAGTTTACCTCTTATAAACTATTCTATGAAGCGAAGAAAATTGTGGCAATTGAAAAGAAGTACTATTACTACTATCAGTCGTCCAATAGCATTATGCGCAGTACAATAAATGAGAAGAAATTGCATTATGCTGAGGCTATGGAAGAACGGATTAAGTTTTTTGAAGAAAAACGAATGTCCGTTTTTTACACTCTTTCGTTGAAAAACTATGCCCAATGGTTACTGCTGTTCTTATTTATGAATCGCAGGCAATTAAAAGAAATACCTCACATATCAAATAACCTTAAAGAACGCTACAAAAAAGTATATAATCTCATTAATAAATCTCCAAACATAAAAAAAGGTTCAAAACTGGCATTTAAATTATCAGGAAGTTGCCCTAATCTTTCTGGTATGCTAATTTACAATAACACCTATAAAAACAACATATTCAGCAAACTGGCTATATTCACCGGACTTATCGACGAATAAATTCCGGCAACTTTTTAATAATGTTCATTATTTTTTTCACGTATCTCTTGGTTTCTCCAACTGGTTTAAATCCTTTCCATTTGGTTTGGTTCAAATGCTGGAAAAATATTTCCCTAAATTCCGGGAGATTATCATACGTTTGATACATAGGTTTTCGTCCGACAAAATGAATATTGAATGGATCGTTACAAGGAGTATCAGCAAACCAGTTCCAACGCGGATCCAATTCAATCCATCGGTTGGCCATTACAATATTTAGCCCATATTGATCTGGATAATTGGCATACTTTTCATTGTCGGCTATACATTTAACAACAGTTGCCGCACTATTTTCTTCTCTCCACTTTTTGATGTTTATCGATAAAATTCCAGTATTAAAATACTTGGTTTCAGGAGAAAAACCTAGTTCCTTATAATTTAGGATACCGCCCCATGAATTACTAAAAACCTTTAGACGTGGATCAACTACAGCGCCCAACATATTGCCGCCAAGATCGATGTTCCAAAGCTCCGAAACATCGTGCATCACAATCATATCAACGTCGAAATAAATTATTTTATCGAACGTATCAGGAATAAAATGAGGAATAAAAATCCGTGTATGAATGTTTTTAGGATACGAACTTCTGTCAAAAGGAATTTGTATATCATCAGGAATCGCTTCATCCATCGAAATCCAGTTAAAATTCATTACCGAAGGATCAACCGATGCAGTTAGCTTTTTCTGGTTCCTTTTAGTAATTCCATCTTCAACAACAAAAATCTCAATTTTTTCACCCGATTTATGGTTTGACTCAATTGATTTTAAAAGAGCTGCAAGCAAAACCACGTAGTGATTGTCACAGGCTACAATTACAGCAATGGAAGAAGAGTTCATAGGCTTATATATTCATTTTTTGGTATAGCAATTTAAACAGAATCTTCGAATTTCTAATACCTTATCTTGAAATAAAAAACCATTCCTGCATTTATTGTTTCTCATATTTATAAAAAGAATCATTCTAATTTTTCTATATTAGCTAAATCATCACCTTACAATGAAACCAACATGAAAGCACTCGAAATTACGTTTTGGCTTTGCCTTTTCCTGGTTTTCTATGCCTATGTAGGATATGGAATTTTGCTGTTTATGCTTGTAAAGTTGAAGCGGATTTTTATGAAGTCAAAAACCAACAATGTAGTTAATTATGAGCCAGAAGTGACGCTTTTTGTTGCTGCTTATAACGAGAAAGACTATGTTGATGCCAAGATACAGAACTCGTTTAGCCTCGAATATCCTAAAGAAAAGGTTAAACACGTTTGGGTAACTGACGGCTCAAATGACGGTACACCTGATCTACTTCGAAAGTATGAAGGTATTGAAGTTTATCACCTTGACCAGAGGGGCGGTAAAATTGGAGCCATGAACCGGGGAATGAAATTTGTAAAAACCCCGATTGTTATATTTTCAGATGGTAATACAATGCTTGGAAAAGAATCAATCCAACGAATAGTAAATCTGTTTAGCGATCCAAAAGTTGGTTGCGTTTCTGGAGAAAAGCGAATTTTCAATAAGGATAAAGATGCTGCAGCAGGCGCCGGCGAAGGACTTTACTGGAAATACGAATCAACATTAAAAAAGTGGGATGCCGAATTGTATTCGGTTGTAGGCGCTGCCGGTGAATTATTTGCAATCAGGACTGAACTTTTCCAGGAAGTTGAACGTGATACTTTACTTGACGATTTTATAATCTCTTTAAGAGTAGCTATGAAAGGGTACACCATACAGTACGACCCAGAAGCTTACGCTATTGAATCAGCCTCGGCAAACGTAAAAGAAGAACTCAAACGTAAAATCCGTATTTCGGCTGGAGGTATTCAATCGGTTGTACGTTTAAAATCGTTGTTAAATATTTTCAAATACGGAATACTTTCATTTCAATACATTTCACATAGAGTATTACGTTGGACTTTAGCGCCACTTAGCTTGCTGATAATGATTCCTGTTAATTTTTCAATAGCGCTGAACCGTGATTTTGTACTTTCAGATTTGTATACGATAATCTTCTACCTTCAGATATTGTTCTATGCTGCTGCCCTGCTGGGATGGTACCTCGAAAACCGCTCGATAAAGGTAAAATTACTCTTTGTTCCTTATTATTTCTTCATAATGAACTTATCTGTATTTCTGGGATTAAAAAGATATCTAAAAGGCTCACAAACTGTAAACTGGGAACGGGCACAACGAGGAAAATAAACTACAATAAGCAACAAAAGCCGCATAACTAGCGGCTTTTTGTATCCCCAAGCGGAGAAACGTCGAACTTTTTACTTAGAGATTATCATGAGATATTGATGTGTATGAACGCTGAAGCTGAAAAGAAAAAACTTAAGCGATAGACATCTGTAAATAAATATTACATCTTAGCTTACCAATGTGCCTGTCTTTTATCTGTTAACCTGAATTTTCCTAACCGCTTCAGTTAATCGATGTATTTTTTCCTAAGTATTATAGAAAACGAATGATGGACGAACGGTTGCTTCAACTTCAAGGCGGCGTAAATCAGGCTGGGCGTAATGATGACCTGCATGAACGCAATTCCTTCCAAATCCAGCAACCAGCCTACTTCAGTCGTTGGAATATCGTCTAGGACAAACGAAACTACGCTTGCCCGTTATTTAGGATTACGTATTAGCCGCAGGCCTCTTATCTTTCTCAATTTCTGATGTGCATATTCTGAAAGTTTGTGCTCGTATTCCGATATATTCTCTATTCCCAGACAACTGACGTAATCCAATGCAACACCCAATCCAACTGCATCTGCAAAATTTAGCGTTCTTGCTTCAAATTTAACTGGTGGAATTTAGAATATTGTATCTTCGAGTTACATTCTGAATCATATTTCCCCTCCTTGCCGGGGTATAATAGTTTCGAGCTGTTCATTTCGGCCATAAACCACACCAATTCCGTTGGGAGAATATCAACGTACCAATGAAATTCTTGACTTTTTCACGAGCTTTTTCGTAGGTATCGGTTGAGCAAATCGCCAAAGTATGCGCAGCACTGTGAATATTAGAGTTATCACTTTCATAGAAGCGGACGACAGCATAAATGACTGAACGCGGTTTTTGCGTAGACGCCGCTATCAGCATTAGAGTCTGAACATGTGTATAGTAACAAAAATTAGAAAACCAATACCAAACTTTTTGGCAATGATTTATTAAGATATTTTCTCATAGAAAGGCATTGATAATACTAAAACTACACACTATTGAATCTGTCATTTGAGGATGAATGGGCAAGACAAATTCAGCATTTCCAACGGTAACTCATACGATGAACTTAAAGTCATCGTATAAGTTACAATACAATTATCGGAGCCGGTATAAAAACCTAATTCTTCTGAACCTTTACTTCTTTAGGTGCATCAACGGTAGTTTTTACAGTTCCGTCGGGCATCTTCTGATGCTCGATTTTAACAATACCATAAGGCGTTGGAAATGTTCCTTTTACCCACTGCAAATCACCTAGATGAGGTTCAATCCGAATTTTCTTACAACCCGGTTCCAGCACGTTAACCCCCAAAACATATTGAGTCAACCAGCTAGTAGGACCCGAAGCCCATCCATGGCAAAAACTGTGACGGAACTGTTTATAGCAATAACCACCATAAGAACGGTGCACATCTGTTTTTCCCTCAGGAACTAGCTCATCAATACGGGCAGCATTTTTTATCCAGTCAATATCAAAGTCTTCCCAAAAAGTAGTGGCACCCAAATCGAGCATCGAACCCCAGTATTCGCGGATGTTGTCTATTGCTCCCTGGTAGTCGCCAGCCATGGCACGGGCTTTCATCATGTAATAACCATAGAAAGTCGACATTTTATGAACGCCATCTTTTGCCAATATTTCAGCATTGGCTCTCGCCGGAGAAACCAAACCCGACATCGCCAGCAAAGCCGCAGCCTGCTTCGAACCTGCCATTTCAGGAACATGCTTTTTAAGCTTTTCAGCAGAAGTTTTACACAATTTGGCTGTTTCCGGGTCACCTAAAATAGTGCACAATTCATCTCCAGCCTGAAATGTCATTACCATCATCGACTGTAAACCGGCATGAACCGCTTCTTTATTTTCGCTTGACGGCCAATCAAGGAAACGCCCGCCATCAAGGATTTCTTTTCCGGATGGATCAATTTTCGTGGACAACTGAAGCAATAATGCCACCAGATACTCTTTCTGTTTTTTCAGGTAGTCCAGATTACCCTGATAATAATACCAGTCGCGCTGGATCATGATCCACCACATCGAATACGAGCTAATACCATTCATCCAGTTGGGCAGTGGAGTCAGGTCGCGAGCCAGGTCAAGGCTTTTTGGAACCACTTCGTTGTTGCCAAATACCGAATTGATGGTCATCACTTCGGGGTGCATATCGCCCACCCAAACCAGGCGGTCGCGCTTTACACCATCCCACAGGTAATCCTGCATATTCAAATGGACAGTATAAGCACCGGTCATCCATATCTGATTCAGGCGTTCGTCATTGCAGGTAAATGAGCCCAGGTAAGGTATATCGCGAAAAGTGAAGGTGGCGCTGATTTCCTTGATTTCAATTTTGGTGTTGGGAGAGATCAAGTCGATACGTGCAAAGCGGAAGCCCGAATTACCTACTTCCAAACGCCCCAGCCAGGGAAGCTGAACCACAAAGTCGCGCATGGCATGGTCAGTGGTAGCACCATCAACACCAACATCGCTCATGGTTTCGCTCACCGATTCGCCAAAGCGGATGCGCACCGATCCAACCAGTTTCTGATTATTAATGGTCGTTACGATTTCAATCCCTCCCTGGATTTCTCGTCCGAAATCGAGGATCAGCCCTGGTTTCGACTCTTTGTCACTGATGAGAGTCAGGTATTTTCCACTGTTCAGGTCGGCCTGACCAATGCCAGGTTTCAGGATATTTTCGGCATTCAAAACCTGCATTCCTGAAGGATCTGACACCCAGACAATACGTTCAGCCGTGAGATATTTTCGTGTCAACGCAGTGGAGCGCACCTTCGATGCGTCTTTCCCATCAAAAACCGGAGGTAGCTGCGCCATTGAGGGAACCATTATTCCCAGAAGAATTGCCGCAGTTAAAAATCTGGATAAGTTGTTCATTCTTATTTATTTTGAGTCTGTTATTATTTCTTTTCATGAATGTTAAATACCCCGGAAGGGAAACGATACAGCATGAATTCACCTTCGCTTCTGACCGGAAGATATTTCTTTTCGTCCAGTACATTGCCGTTTACTGTCACGTTTCCTTTTTTCGGTAAAGCTACCATTCCCGATGAATTAGCAGGAATTGAAATTTTCCAGTCCAGGAGCCCGTTTTGTTGTTTCCAGTCGCTAACCACGGTTCCATAAGGTGATTCGATACTTCCTTTGGCCCATGACAGATTTTCGGTGAACATAGGTTGGAACCGGATAACCTTGAATCCGTAACCTGAAGCATCGGGGTGAATGCCAGCAATGTCTTCATAAAAGCAGACATCGTAACCAGCCTGCATCGGATGGTTGTGCGAAGCTTCGGCTGCATCCTTTTTACTCGCAGCATTTATCGGAAGTTCTTCCCAAAGTGAAGTTGCATCAGCTGCATCCCACATCTGAGCAAAGCTACCTTCCCCTTTCTTTGTAAACATGTTCCATGCCGCCTGGCTGTTCCCGTTGCGGGCCAGCATACTGCCAATCCGGCCAATTCCAAAGATTCCGCAGTGCATAAAGCCATTGCTCTTTTCATTCATATTTCGGACAACCGCATCGGCTACTGCGTTCTCATCGCCGGCAGGAACCAGGCCAAAGTCCAGAGCCATCACATCGGCAGTCTGACTTCCAAAGGTTTTCAGTCTGGCATTGTACATATTCTCCTGCATTTCCTTTGCAATCGCCCGTTTTTCTTCGGTATATCTTTTAGCATCGGCATCATTATTAAGCAAAACGGCAACCTGTTCCATGATGCAAACATCGAGGTAATGAAACGCTGTAGACGTAAATTCAACCGGAGTATCAATGGCTTGATTTCCTCCGGGAGGGCACCAGTCACCCAATCCCTGATAAATGATATGGCTTGTTTTCTTGCCGTATTTATTGGTCCGGGCAGTGTCCTGACCTAAAGTCGAAACATAATCGGTCCACTGTTTCATGTTTGGGTAGAAATTTTTCAGCACATCTTTGTTTCCGTAATAAACATACAACCACCACGGAAGCTGAACAAGCGCAGTTCCCCAGTCGGGCGAAGCTACGCCACACAAGCGTTTGCCGGGCGCAATCATATAGGGCAATCCTGAAGGCTTTTCGGTAAAATAAAAAGTGTTGTTGTAACGTTCGTGAAAAAGCGTCTTTTGCTCGTGAACGCTGGCTCCCGAACGAATATCTTCCAGGTAATTCAGCCAAAAATTATTCATCTGGAGGTTGAGGTTGGTCATCTTCACATAAGCATGTGTATCGCCCAGCCAACCACACTTTTCACGGTCGGGGCAGTCGGTTGGAATACCGTGCAGGTTGCTGAAAACTGTGCGCATTGCCAGTTCGTGAAGCCGGTTGATTTGCGGATCGCCACACTCAAACGTTCCTGTATTAGCCAAATCGCTATGTACAACGATAAAACTCAAGCTTGAAAGAGTTGGTGTACCAACAATGCCGGAGAGTTCGGCATATCGGAATCCGTGGTAAGTAAACCGGGGCGACCATTGTTCATTTTCACTTCCATTGCAGATGTACTCATTGGTGAATATTTTTCCATGGTGAATATGTCCGAGCGTCCTAAAATCCAGGCTTCCATCGGCATTCGTTTCTTCAGCCATGCGGATGGAAAGTTTTGTTCCGGCAGGCTGTTGAACGCTTAGACAGGGAATGCCAGCCTGGTTGGCGCCAAAATCAAAAATCCAGTTGCCCGACGGGTCCTGCCACATTTTAACAGCCTTGACTACCTGTTTGGTGCGGATGGGCTCCATGAGCTGCGGAACCAGACGCGGAGGAACACCGGCTTTTGCCAGTACTGCGGTTTTCCAGTCAGCGCAAGGCGTTTCGGCCCTGCACCAGCCTTTTATCTCCTGCCGGGCGTCGTACGTTTCGCCCAAGTAAATATTGGTTTTTGTAATGGGGCCTTCCTTCCAGTTCCAGGTTTCATCAGAGCCCAACACATGACGCGAACCGTCGCTGTAAATTGCAACAAGCTGAAGCCGGAACATCGGATCACCATAACTAAATGGGGCGCCTCGCCATGCCTCATCCTGCGAAAACCAACCCTTGCCCAACATCACGCCCAAACAGTTATCGCCTTTTTGCAGGCGTTTGGTCACATCAAAGCTACTGTACAAAGCATATTGTTCGTAGTTGGTTTGCGCCGGATCGAGAAAACGGGTGGAATCCACTTTTTGTCCGTTCAGGTAGAGTTCACCAGCTCCCAGTCCGCAGAAATAAACTGTGGCTTTAACCGGAACTGCATCTCTTTTGTTCTGATTAAACACTTTTCTGAAGTATGGGAGCGCGCTATTTTTGGCATCCGGATAAGTGATCCATTTGCCTGCCCACGATTTTTCGCTCAGTAAACCTATCGAGAAATAAGCCGGTTTGCTCCATGGGCTAGCCTCACCCCAATTGCTCCAAATCCGTGCGCGCCAGTAATATCCGGTGGCTTCAGAAAAATGGATATCTTTGGGCTTGATATTGAATTGCTCATCAGATAATTGTTTCCCTGAATCCCAGACATCTGCTTTCCCATTTTCAAGCAATTCTTTGTCCGATGCAATTTCCACTTCCCAGGCAGTTTGAAATATATCTTCCTTTGAGGTCTTTATCTTCCAGCTTAGCAAAGGCGAATCGATGCCTTCAGGATTGACGATATTGCAGCAGCGCAGGTCGTTTACTTCCAAACTTTTATCGGTGCAGGCACCAAATAACAAAGCAATAATCAGACTGATTGAAGCTCCAAAAAATATTTTATTCATCACTGACTTCATTTTTCACAGAATAATTGAACCTACCGCCAGGCAAAACATCGCCGTTGATATAACTGCCGGGCGTGTCATAGCCTTTCTGCGGTTAATATGCCGAATTCGTTACTTTGTAATCCGCAACCATTTTCCCGATAATTCCGGAGTGAGTTCGAATGTCAGCCAGCCTTTTTCGTTCTGAAACTTCACTTCTTTGCTGTTCGGTCCCAAAAGTTTTGCGGGTGTGGCATTCAAACCTGATACCGGGATGCGTACTTTCCCACTACCCTTCAGTAAAAGGGTAAAGCTGTTGTTTGCTTCATTTTCGGGCATAAAAGCAATGCGTTCAAGCGGTTGATCGGAAAAGGCATAGCTTTTACCATCAATAGTGACTTTGCTGCACTGATAGCCATCGAAAGCCATTAATTCTTTCCGGTCGTTCAGGCGAAAAGCCAAACTCAAATTCCCCTTGAAGTCGAGCACATGACCATTTACTTTAAATCCGCTCAGGTTCACTTCGTCGGTTGGCATCGGATTTACAGCCAGAAATTTCTTGTCCTCTTCATCATTACGCGAAAAACCACCTGGCCAGTTTTCGCGGTGAGTGCGGTAATGACGGACAACAATGGTTGTTCCATTGGGAAAACGGGTAGTAAAATAATCGCTGTTTCTCGAAACGTATTCGGTATTATCGTTCGCATCGGCAAACTTACCTGTTGCAGGATAAGCTCCAACTGCATTCAAAATCTCGAAAAGAGTGCGGGTTTCGTAGCCCAAACTGGCCGACTGATCGTCGCGCGGACGGAAGCCCAGATAGCAAACCGATCCTTTTCCCAATTTGGAGGAAACGCCTATTATCTTTCCGTCGGCTTCGGCCACTGTTTCGGCGCCCGCCATTGGAGTCACCGGATAAATACGGTCAACCAGAAAATCAGTCAATATAGTTTGTGAAGGAACTTTTCCCAGTTGATTTTTGAAATTTACGATTTTCCCAGCTGCTATTTCGCCCTGGTAAATCGAATAAGAGTAATTGGTCTTAAACAGGTCGGACCATTGAGCCGAGCAGTTTTCAGCTTTTTCATTGATCATCGCCGGAGCTCCAAACCACAGCAATTTTCCTCCGGAAGTGGCAAAATTCTGCATAAATTCGAGCAGACCGGCAGCTGGCAGCGGTTCGTATAAAGCCACCAATGTCGAATAACTTTTCCCGGCAATACGAATTCGCCCATCCTCCGTAATTTTTCCCATTTCAAGTAATTTATCGGAAGTGATGTAGTTCGCATAGGCATATTGGGTCATCCAGCTTCCAAAGCGGGGTTCAGCAGCAACCAGGTTCATCGGATAAAGAATCAGCACATCCACATCGCGGTGAACATGACCGGTCATCAGATCGATTGATCGGGAAGCCTGAGCACCAAACGCATTGTTGATGGCTTCCTTGCGAACACGGGCCGGTTCAGGCATTCCCCAATAAGCCGCATACGCGTTGGGATATTTATTAATTACACCAATGGATGTTGCCATTGCTGCACCATAGTAGTTATTATCGAGCCAGCCACACTCAGCAAAGTCATTCCCGGTGGGTTGTAAATATTCTCCCCATTTGAAATAATCGTAACAGGCAGCTGAAGCCTGCTGAACCGTATTCGACCAGACGAAATTTGAGGTGTATTCGTATTTTGAGGCCCATTCCGATAGCTTCTCAGTATTCCACAAATCAATAGTCGGGCTTTCGGCCCACGACGAATGAGCACTGGTACGTAGTTCACGTCCGAATAAATTTTCGGCATATTTTTTAGCCTCGCAGAACAAATCGACCACCTGATTATTCAACAGTTTGTAATAACGATGGCGCATCAGTATTGTTTTCTGAACATCTTCCGGAGTGTTGCCCAACACATATTGCCGGTTAACAGAGGCTGAGGCCGAATTTGAATTTGGCTGCATGCCATATACAAAATAAAGCAACTGCTTTTCATCGAAAGGCTGTCCATACTTATCAGCATAGACTTGTCCCATCGAAGGAGTATAATACCTGACGCAAAACTGACCGTCGTCGTGATGATTAAAATAGTCCCAATCTTGCTGAATATGCATTTCGTCGGAATACAACGAAACCAGGTTCACTCCTTTGTCGTGGTATTTTTTCATGAGGTTTTTCAGAAAAGGAAGAGCTTCGGGACTGAAATAGTCCATTTCGGGAGTTTCATACTCCAGCAAAACCAGCACATGGTCGTAACCTTTTGCAAGATTATCGCCTGGAGAAAAAACCTTCACCAGTTCGGTATATTTATGTTGTTCGTCTCCAGATAATGTTTTTAGGTCAGTATAGTTTTCGATCTGAACATCTTTTAACTCGACCATATCTGTAGAATTGACCATTATACAAGGACTGTTGGACAACGATTTCTCTTTAAAAGCATAGGCTTTTACACCGGTTTGTTTTATAGCAAAACGCCCCTTGTTGTTGGTCCAGAACAATTGTTTCCATAGTTGAACGGAAAACTTCCCGGTTTGAGGATCCCGAAGCCCGGTTTTATAGTGCAGCCAGTGTCCCGATTGACCAGTACTTTTCTTAAATGCACTTCCCAATTCCAGCGGACTCAGCAAACTCAAATCGATTCCCATTCCATATTGCGAAGCAAAATCGCTGATGAATTTAATTTTATCGATGTATTCGTCCATATCTGGAGTAAGAAGGCGATCGGCTCCAGACTCTTTCCGATATTGACGAAAGAACTCATCAAAAGCCACAGTCAATACTTTATCTCCGCGTTTTTTTCCCTGCTCACAGATTTCGCGCAGACTGGCATACTGCTTTTGCAAACCGGTAGAGATATCAATCTTCGTATCTGGGTTTTGAAGGTCATTCAGTTGTTTGTCGCTGGTAAGGATGATTACGGCAGAAAAAACAGGCATTGTCAGGATCAACAAGATCAGACTCAAAAAGTAATAGCACCATTTTTTTTTCAGAATGTTCATAATTGGTTAATTTAGTTGTTTAAGCATTTAAAGTTTAAGCGATTAGTAAGTAGGTAAAGCAATTTTTAATTTCACTCACCCCAAGCCGCCGTTAGGCGGCTTCCCCCCTCTCTACCAAAGTAGAGAGGGGCAAAGCGAGCTCTGCGAGCGAGGGGTGAGTCAAGATAAAAATTAGAAATACGACATTTTTTATTCTTTTCATTTGTTTCTCAACTCTATTCCTATTTTCCCCAGATGCACCGGTAATTGAACCTGCGGTTGGGGGCAGTATCACCATCGGTACACAACGAAATTGGGTCTTTGAGTTCTGTCGGATTATCACTCCATTTAAAATCGAAAGTAAACCGATCGGCCGATAAACCCAATAGCTGACGAGGAACCGACAGTTCCAGTTTATTTCCGGAAACGCTGTATTTCAGATCGGCCACTTCAACCCACGGATTTTCAGGATGAGAAGCATCGTAACGCATCAGCGTGGTGGTTTGCCCATCTTTTACTTTCTTGTTGATCAGGTAATCGTATCCATACCAGCCGGTTGCCGGATTCTTGTCAGCATCAATAAACAGTAACATCCAATTGCTGTCAGTAGAAGCCGTCAGCGTATTACCGGTTTCGGCATAGAACGAGATGTTCTGTTTATCAATAGCCACCTTTGCTGTAACAAGATCATTTCGTCCTGACGTGTTGGTATAGTGCAATCCGCCATAACCATTGTGGTCGCGGTGAGCAACATCGCCTTTTGTATCGCGGTACTCGGTGGTAACCGAATTCCAATCGTCGAATTTGCCATCCGTTTTGATTTTAGAATATCCTTTCAGTTCCGGAACTGGCCTGATACCTTTGTATTTTCGGATATTCTGAGCCATCTGCATATAATAATTATCGGTATAGCCACCTTTCATCGGGCTGACGGTCCGGTTAAATTCAGAGTTGTACTGATCGACAAAATAGAACGGGTTATTACGCCCCAGCCAGGGTGTTGTTCCTCCTCCATCAGGTTGGTATTTCCCGGCAGTCCATTCGTTCCAGTCGTTGATGTAGAGGAATTGAGGATTAGCAGCGAGAGCCTCGTCCCAACGTTCCTGGAAATAAATACCATATCCAACAGGATCTTTTACCGTTTTACCCAACCAGGGAACATAAGCCGATTCCGGTACATCGTATTCATTCAACCTGGGTTCTCCATACTGGCGCGACCACGATTTACCCACACCCATATTTTCTTTGGTCATGGTAACCGGATGCTGGGCAGGGGTAACGGCTGCTTCTTCTCGTTTTCCATTGTGCATCGAAAGCAGTTCTTCGGGCTTCAGCGTTTTTACCTTGGCATCGGCCATACTGTAACCGAAGCTCCAGTTGTCTTCGGTTCCTAAATAACGTTTCTTTCCCCACTCGTAATACCCCCACCACATTGTTCGTAGGGTAAAAAAGTTCTTCACTTCTTTAGTGTAATCTTTATAAAATTCCTCGGTATAGTCAGTATCTCCATAGTGCGGATTTTTCTGATCGGTTTTAGCCGCTGCATCGTAATGCGGGTTAGGATGTTTATTTCCGCCACTATTCGCGTCAAAATCAGGAGTTCCGTTGTACAGAAGCAAAGGTTTGCCGTCCCAGTAGAACCAAAGATCTTTGTATTTTTCCTGTTTGTAAATGCGATCATACAAATCCTGAACAACCGTAATCACCGGACCGTTGAATGCCCAGAAAATAAATTGAGGTACTTTATTCCCTTCCGCTTTCATCTTCTCCATCGTGCTGAACGTTACTTCCCATTCGTCCCAGTAACGCACTGCATTGGTTACATCCATCACCAGTACATCAACCCCGGCATCAGCCAGCATCGACATGTCTTTGCGGATTACATATTCGTCCTGACTCAGGAAATATCCATTTTCAGGTTCTCCCCAATGGTATGAGCCTTCGGTCCACAACGGATGTTTGGCATCCAGCCGGGCATTGGGATCTCCGGTCAAAACCTTGGTTACATCCGCCGAATAAGGGCTTTTGAAATTTTTATAGTGATCCTGTGTATGCCAGGTGATGTAAAAAATGCCGACCACCCGTCGTTGATCATTTTTTACCGGACCAACCTGTTGAAAATCGGGCATCAGGCGTCCAAGTGCATCATTAGCAACCCAGGTGTCGGGATAAATATCACGGTAATAGTTTTCGCCGGAAACCGTGGCAGCAAGCTCCGGAACAAGGTTTCTTGAAGTTTTGTCTTTTGCAAAGCATAATGCTACCGGTAAAGTCAGTAACAAGGGAACAGCAAGCAATTTATTGAAATGGAATAATCGGGTTTTGGTCATAATGGTTTAAGTTAATAATCAATATGAAATGAATATTCAATAACATTATATACCACAGAGGAAACAGAGAGACTGTTTTTGTTAAAATATTTGCATATTTTGACTCACCCCAAGCCCGATAAATCGGACTTTTCCCCTTCTAAGCGTAGAGAGGGGAAGAGCATCAAAGATGCGAAGAGGTGAGTATTTAAATTTAAACAGTTTCAAAAAAATTGGAGCTAACAGAATTTCTATAAATACTAAAAATTTATTGTCAGTCATTTTGCTCTGTGTTCTCTGTGGTTTAGTATCAATACTGCACTTCAGAAACAGTTACCGGACCAAACAAACCGGATGGTTGAAGCGGACTGTCTGCTTTGTACGGGTTAACCGGGCACCAGGTCTTGCGCTGGTCTTCGGGCAGTTTTAGGTCGCCAATCAGGCGGTTGACCCAGGTGTTAACCACTTCAATTTTCAGGTCGTTTTCGCCAGCTTTCACAAACGAAGTGATATCGAGCTGGTATGGCGCCGTCCACAAGCCACCAACGTAATTACCGTTTACCGTAACTTTAGCCATTGCGGTGAAACTGCCCAGATTGATGACTACTTTTTTCCCTTCGGAAAGCTTATCCAGCTTGAATTTATTGGTATAGTTTGCAGTTCCTGAATAGTATTTTATCCGGTCGTCTGATGAAGTTGTCCAATCCTGAAGAGTTTCAAACACAACAGGTTGTTCCGGTCCGCGCTGAACTGCGTCGAATTGCACAGTCCACGGGCCTTTCAGATCAGCCAAAATAGTTGGTTCCGGATAGTTGGCCTCCAAACTGTTAACTTTTGATGGACCTGCTTTTTCGCGGAAAACCACAAATACACTTTCGAAAGGAGCCAGTTTCAGCGGAACGATGGTTGTATTTTCTTTCTGTTCGTAAGCCGATAGGTTGCGCATCGATCCGGTAGCTGCTTCCCATAGTTCGGGTTGCAATCCTTTCACCCGAAATTCAGGAGTAACCAGTTTCGTCTCACCGGTTTGGTTGGTCACAAAGTAGAACTCACCATTTTTTGAAGTGCGGTGTCCGTAGTGAATGGTGCGGTCTTCGGGCAGTTTGCAATCGGGAACACAGTTGATTTGAGCGAATGCTTCTTCCATGCTCAATCCATTCATGATTGTGCCTTTTCCGAATTTGCGTGATTTAATGTTTACACCATCCACATCGCCCCACAATTCGGTAGCCAGCGTATGCACCTGCTGATCAGCTACCGGCTGATTTTGCAAACTGGGCGAACGTTTAGGCGCCGGACCAAGAACCACGGCGCCATCGCGGACTAACTGTTTGATTTTAGCAAGTAACTCAGGTCGCATAGTCTCCAGTTTTGGCAACACCAGAATGCGGTATTGCGTTCCGTGAGGCAAAGTGATCAGGCCATTTTTCACGGTCATGTATTTTTCGATCACTTCAGCATTCATGTAATCGAACTGGTATCCCACCGGAAGGGCAGGATCGGCAATTCCGGTCATCTTCGGAGCATCTTCTCCAATGAAATACGCCACATCGGCAACATTTAAACCTTGCTGAAGCATGTAATTGGTACGTTTCAGGTATTGGGTATAAACGTCCATTTGCGAGAACCAGGTGTTTTTACGGTTGAACTCGTTACCAAACCAGGCATTCACTCCCGGATTTTTGTCCTCGTAAGGCTGGGTAATGTAAACATGCAGCAAAGTGTTGTTGATTCCTTCGGCAAAGAAGCGGTCGCCCCGTTGCTTGATGACTCCCGGATAACGGAAGAATGACCTTCCGGCACAGGTGTTCGATTCGGCAGAGATTTTTGTTTTGCCATAGATGTGTCCGCATGAAGTTGCTGCGCGGTTTTCGATGTTTCCGAGTTCACCTTCGCTCCAGAATTCGCCGCCAATTTCGTCTGATTGTCCGCCGTACATCAGGAATTCACTCGGAAAGCCCCAGTGACCGTAACATTCGAGCCAGGTGTGCAGTCCGTGTTTGTGGCTGATGTCGCGCAATCCGCCAACATAATCGTAAGCCACCTTGTCGGCCACCATGCGGCGCATATCCCACAAAAACCGGTCGGATTCCAGTTCGCTGTTAACAACCATACCCTGGTAAACCGGAAGGTACGGGATTGGATCGTAACCATATCGTTGTTTAAATTCTTCCAAAAATCCGTCGGTAAAGTTTTGTCCGCCCATTTCATAACTATCCTGAACTACTACTTTGAATGTTTTTCGGTCGGCTTCGGGAATGCGTTTCAATACTTCGCCCATGTGACCGTTAAAATGCATGGCAACAAGTTCCTTGCTCATTTTGTCCACTTCATAGCCGGTAGCTTCGGGCGAGGCCGGGCTGTTTTTGGTTCCTGTCGGGGTCATGCCGGTGCGAAGGATAACCCATTGGCCTTCCGGTACATCCCAGGTAAAAAGACCGTCGGACGACAGGTTTTTCGAAAGATCAATAACTTTAGAAGCGTCGATAACAGTTGACTTATCGCTTGGCTCGGGCTGTTGAGGCCACTGATATTCGTGCCAGTAAGGAAGCGGTGTTGGGTGCATCTTGGCCAGTTTCTTTTCGGCATAACGCTCAACCCGAGGCGAAGAGGAAAGCGCCACTTCGGCAAGACCTGTACCCGGCTTTGCATTTTTTATGACCAGGCGAAAGGCAGTTGCCGTAGTTTCGGGAAATGAAACCACCACTGGTGCATAAGGTTCAAAACCAACATTCAGCCCCGCATTGGTACGGTTGATCTGAAATTCGGAAATAGTACGGAAAGTTCCGCTGACATCTTTCACCTGGAGAACGGCCGGAGCGCCCATCGGTCTTTCGGTGGTGCGAATCGAAAGACTGCGTGCGGTAAACGGCGCTTTTGCCTCCAGGTCAATGGTATAATCGTGCTCTGCCGGAAAGGTAATGCCCGTTTTACGATCGCCATCAATGATTTTTACCAGATTGGCCACCTGCGGAACTGAAGTTATCGTCGCATTATGGGTGTTCAAAGCAAGCTGGTCGTCTTTAGGCGCAGGATAGGCAATGACTTTTACATCCTGGAAAAGATCGATGGGTTTGTCGAGCTGTTGAATGAGTTTCTGCGGACCTTTCACCCGTAATTCCGAAGCGGTAAGGTAACGCATGGCGGCATCAGCCTTCACCCATGGTCCACCCGACTGGCTCCATCCCGGCGAGTTGAAAATGCCGATTTCGATGTTCAGTTCGGTGGCTGTTTTCAGAGCTGCATGGATAATGTCCCACCATTCTTCACTGAGCATTTTTACTTTTCCGTAGGGTACATCGTCAAGACCTATATTGCCGATAAAAGCCCGGTTGATGCCGGCTTTCTTCATCGATTTCAGGTCGTTGATCACTCCTTCTTTCGAGATATTATCAGAAATCCAGTACCAGTAAACACTGGTTTGTATGGAATCGGGTGGAGTAACAAACCCGCGTTCCAGATTCTTGTCTGAAACTTTTCCCGGATTTGTTGCACAGGCCAGAATGAAAGTGGCACAAACAATACTGACGGTTAGTTTAAGTAAAAAATTCATAATTAGTTGGTTAATGTTTTTTTAGTTGTTCTCGTTAAATACAAAATTGAAGCGTCCTCCCGGTGCCGTGTCTCCGTTGACATAGAAGTCCATGATGTTGCCGTTATCCTGCATGTTGTCATTCCATTTGAACTCGATGTTCACAGTTTTACCGGAAAGGCTCAGCACGCTTCTTGGGATTTCCAGTTCCATTTTATTGCCGTTGACAGCTAATTTGGTTTCGGCTGCCTGTTCCCATTCCCAGCGGTTGCCCACATTTTTTTCAATCACAGCTTTTTTGCCCCTTGGGCTGACCCGATTGACAATGAAATCATAGCCATTCCAGCCAGTCGATTTATCGCGGTCGGCATCGATGAAAAGCATCATCCAGTTGCGGTCGGTCTGTGAGGTGAGTTTTTCGGCTGTTTCCACATAAAAATACATTTTTTCGGCATCCCGGGCCACTTTTGCCTTTGTAATATCATTGCGGCCTGTAGTGTTCCGGTAATATTGGTCGTAGCGGCCTTCGTGGTCGCGGTGCAAAGTATTTCCCCTGTAATGTACAAAATTCGGTTTAACATCCATCCAGTCTTCGGTGTTTCCAATCCTGATAGTTTTTGGTACCGAAACCTTTTCAGGCACAGTCATTCCTTTAAACTTCCGAACCTGATCAATAAGTTGAAGATAATAAACATCGCCTTTATCGCCCCACCCTTTATTGGGCTCAATGTCGCGGCTGTGCGCCCAGTCGAACTGATCGACAAACGAAAACGGATTCCCTGTCCAACCATCCTTCGGCAACCATTGTCCGGCGATATATTCATTCCACCCGGTTACAAAAACCAGCTCAGGATCGAGTTCAAAAGCCCTGTCCCACTGCTCCATGAAATTCCATCCGTACAGGTAACCGTCAACACGTGGGTCAAAGCCATTACGCTGGCTGAAGTTACGACCAAAAGATCCAGGAAGGTTAAAGGCGCTGCAATGTCCCTTGGTTTCAGGGCAAGCGTTTTGTGCTATTCCAACGGTTACCTGTTCAAATTTGCCGTTTGTTTGCTTCACATAACCATGCTGCGGATAATTTTCGAGCCATCCCCACTGGTCGTTGCGCGTCGGTCCGTTCACGTAGTCGGGCTGTCCGGGACGGAAAGTGAAAAAAGCAGCAATCTCTTTATCTTCATCAGAGTCAGTCAGATTATCGGGATAGCCCATGATGCAGGGTTTGCCTTTCCAGAAAAACCAAAGATTTTTGTATCGGCCTGGTTTATATACATCGCGGTACAACTGGCGAAGTGAAACCAGTGCATGAGGCACCGGACCAAAAGGGAGCATATAAGCAATTTTAGGTGTATTTACTCCGTCTTTTTGTGCCTGATTCCAGGTTTTCAGCAATGCTTCGTACGACTCTTTCCAGGTAATATCGCCATTGGTACAATCGAAAAACACAGCGTCAACGCCGGCATCAGCAAGCATTTCGGCATGTTTGCGCAACACCCACGGATCGGTGGTTTTGTAATAGCCCAGCAAAGGTTGTTCCCAGAAGAAGAACCCAGGTTGTTTGTTACCCCAGGCCGGATGATGGTAATCTTTCATGGCTTCAGGATATTTCCGGACAATCTCGGTGATGTTTTTCACCGGATAAGTTTTGTCGTCTTCACCCTGGTGCCAGGTCCAGTAAAAGATAGCGACGAACTTGTCCTGTTTTTTATCGCCTGTGTCGCGGTATTCGCGCACTTTGCGGCCAAGGGCATCGGTTGCAGCCCACTGGTCGGGCACAACAGGCTGAGCAGGCAATTGTGCGGCACAGAGGCAGACAATTGTCGCTGCTGCAATTCTTTTTAATAGGTTTTGGTCGGTCATGGTTTATTCGTTTAGTTTGTTACTCTTTACTGAATCGGATGTACTACTTCACTCCATTTACTGATTCCAATAATCGATTTATAAGGTTCAAAAACGACATCTTCCTGATCGGTGTCGGCTGCCCGATACACATACCAAACAGGCTTTTTCCCTCCCGGGTCGGTGGTGTCGTCGGGGAAGCGGCGCAGACCGATCCGCAAACCATCTTCAGCACGGTTATCAATCCAGTTGTGCCATTGGAAAGCATCTATCCCATCAAGGTTCTTCATCTTTTTCCAGGTGTAGGCAAACCCTGCCGCCTGTTCCTTCATATCCTGATCGCCGTATGTCTTCGAGTTGGTCCCGTTTTCCGACAGCCAGAGTGTCCGTTTGATGGTGCCTTTGTATTTATTTTCCGGGTTCTTGATCCAGGCATCCAGTACCTCCAGGTTTTTGAACGTAACTAATGCCGAACTCATGCTGAAAGTGGCGTTGGCATCGTTCCATGTTTTGGGTTCAAAAAGGTTCTCAGGATACGGGTGATAAGCCACTGCCCATTGAAAATCGCCTTCGGCATTGCAGTAATCCTGAATGGTTTTCAGCATGTCTTTGGTAGCATAATATTTCGAACCGACGGCTTCTGCCCAGGAGTGGGTGAAAGAGCCAAACACCTCGCTGCTGGCATCGTATTTTCGGGCAATGTTGTAGCAAAGCCTCATCGATTTGATGTAAGTATCGGTATAAACCACCATGGGTTTGTCGCCCATGTTGGTCCACGAAAGCCCTGCATCTACTTCGTTGTGCATAATCCAGTGATGAATGCGCCCGTAAGCATTGTCGCTGCGGCAATAGCGGCTGGCCAGAAAATCGAGTGCCGCAGCATAGCAGTTCAGGCTTTCGGCGCTGGTCATGTTGGGCATGGTGAAAATACCGTCGGAAGTGTAATTCGGGTGTTGAAGTAATTTCCCGATTTCAGGATCGGCACATTGCGAAGCTTTTTGTACCAAAATGATAGCCGCCACCACAATGTTTTTCGACTGGGTGGTTTGCAGCGTCTTGTCGAGTGCCCCAACTTTTGCCTGATCGAAATAGTAGGTTTTGTCGCCATAAGTATGTGCAATTGCATTGGATCGCGGTTGCAGGTACATGAATTCGGTAAAGGCAATGTTAACGGTAGCGCTGGTAATGTGAAGGTCGTCCAGGTCGGTTTGGAACCCACGGCTGACTGCGAAACCTCCCAAACCTTTCCGTCCTGATGGCTTCTGTGCCTGTAGGTTTTGGGTAGCCGGAATCTGGTCGGCATAGCGGGCGCCGGAAACAATCTCGTCTGAAGTAGCCCCTGTTTTGACAATCACCCATTTCGACAAGGCCCGGTCGTATTTAAATCCGTCGCGGGTTATAAACCGGTCAAGATCAACAGAGAAAGACGGACTGCTGAGCGCTGTCGTGTTCTGAAATTTGGTAATCTGGGTCAGTTGATCATAAGGTGTTATCTCACAAAGGCTAAATTTTCCATCGCCTGAATAGTTTCCTGTGATACTGACAGTTGAAGCGCTAACCTTCACTTCCGAAATTTTCGAAACATAACTGGCAGCAAGATATTTTTTGATATTCGATTCAAGTAAAAGATCATAAGCAACCTGGTCTTCGCGGGCTTTGGCCTGCGCGATTTCTGCTGCTGTACGGACACGGAATTGCATGTTGCGAATCTGAATAACCACTCCTGACTGGTTTCCAAAATCGAGGCGCAGGTAATTTCCGACGTTTCCCCAGTTGAACTTTTTAATGTATTCGCCCATATCAACCGAATAGGTAGTCCATGTTGTAACTGCCGGGAGGCTGGCCGTTTTAAAAGAACGATCTTCGGAAACCGGCGAAGCGAAGAAGAACTGCATGTTGCTTATTTCTTTGGCGCTTTGATATTCGAAAGTAAAAACCACCTGGTCAGAAGGATTGGCCTTGGTTAGCGGAACCAGCGACACATAAGGATCTTCACCGGTGGTCGTTAATTCATATTGCGACGAAGATTTTGTATTGACCTGAAGCTGGTTTGCCGACGATTGCTGAAAATCCAAATAACTGGTTTTTTCGGCAGGAACAACTACGGGAACGATCGGATTATCCTTTTTACAGGAAAGAAAAGACAATACCAAAGCCAGCATTAAAGCCTTCAGTGAAAAGATAATCAACCGAATAGTACCGTAATCCAATTTTCTGTTCATGGTTTGGTTGGTTTAGGTTTTTATCTGATCTTGTATAATCCCTTATAGCTCACATAATTCTCCTTAATTCCGAGAGAATCGACCAGGTCACGAATTTCGATTGTTTTCAGAATATGGGTGTTGAATCCTTTTCCCGCATCGTTATTGTATACCCACGACGGTGAAGGCCACAGGCAGACCTTGAATTTGACAGTGCGATAAAAATGCTTGCTGGCGCCCTGCTGCCCGTGATGGGCCATTTGCAAATAATCGCAATCAAGCTCCTTTCTGAAAGGACTATTCAGTAAACGCTCGCTTTCTTCGCTGCCGCAATCGCCCAGGAAAAGCATCGATTTGGCCTTGTCCCAAACCCGGATGATCATGCTCGAATTGTTGTAGGGGTTCATCATAAGATCTTCATTTTTCACACCCAGAATTTTAAAACTAGTCTGGTCGAGCTTAATAACCATGCCCGGAGTTTTAATATCTTCCACCTGAATCCCTGATTTTTTCAGCAATTCATAAAACTTTTCAACACCTTCTTTGCTGCCAGGTTCTGCACCATAAAGCAGAGGAGAGAACTCAGAGTGATAAATTTTTTCAATTTTCAAACCCCTCGGGTCCTTTAATATCTCGGCCAATGCCCCCACATGATCAGCATGGGGATGGCTTATAAACCACACATCAACTTTGTTGCCCAGAGCAGCCAAAAAACCTCGCAGGTACGGGGCTTCTTCTTTTACGCCGCCGTCCATAACAACAACTTTTCCGTTGTTTGTTCTAAAAACATACGAATTTCCAATGGTGTTAATCTGCGAAGGAAGCTGCCATACTTCGAAACTGGGTTTAGGTATCGAAACTGCCTTTACGGTTCCCATTGAAAAGACAACCAGAACGAACCCGCATATCAATATTTTTAACTTATTTCTGATCATGGTTTTTATTTATGACATAATGAATAGCTGCTTCTATGTTAATTCCGCTTTCCCAGGGCCGGTAGCGGCAACCGCTTGGGCTATTGTCGTGATAATATTCGCTCCAGGTCCCTGTTTCATCCCGCAGACTCATCATTTTTCGGTAAATTTCATCAGACAGCGGATGATTAAATTCTGTCAGCGCATAGAGAAACAAGCCATAATCGTAACCCAACAACCTTTTATCCTGTTGATTCAGCGTGATTCTTCCGGTTTCACGGTAAAGTTTCACCAGGTCGCTCAACATGTTTTCTTTCTCCTGATTCGAAAAAAGAGTCGATCCGATGTAAATAGGCATCAGGGAAACCGAGGGCAGATAAAATTCTTCAGGAGCCTCTGGTTCTATTTGCCGGTCAGCCTTTCCGTAACATGATTTACAGAAATAAAGCGACCCTTTATAATGTCTCAGAATACCACAATAACCACCATGTCCCGGATAAAGGCAAACTCCAAACCGATATTCGGGAAATGTGCACATTTCGGCCCGTTTGGGGTTGTTTACCAACAACCGCCCATTTTTCACAAAGTTGTCGCGATACTGTCCGGCAACTTTATCCAGAATCGCTTTATTCTGTTGTATCCATGATTTACTTTTGTATTTTGAAGCTTTTATAAATTCCATAAATTTGCGGCCTCCCTCAATAAACAATAACGTAGCCTCAGAAGAACCATCGTTCAAAACTTTTCGCGAAACCATTCCTCCCGCAATGTAAGTTTCGTCTCCATTAAACGGAAGCATATCGCCAACCAGATTCTTCTTTTGAACTTCCCAGCACCATTCGAGAAAAGGCATGATCTGACAAATGAAATCCCGATCATTTGTTTTACTGAAGTAATCGAATGCCTGGATGAGCAGATAGCCGGTTATTTCAACTTCGTCGTTTTCGTGCCGGTGAAAAATTCCGGGAATGCCAATGGCCTGAGCATTGCTTATGTGCCCAAACTGTTTCCAGATGTTGTGGTAAAAATTCAGAATTTGCCGGGCGCGATCGTAATGTCCAAGGGCCAGAAAAGATCTGGAAACCCCATATTGATCACGGACATACGCCAAATGATAAAAATGACCGGCCAGCACTCCTCCTTCGCTGCCCTGCTGCGTCTTCAGCAAAACCGAAACATCGTCAATCGCCTGTAGAAATTGCGCTTTATCGGTACCGGAACCAACGAGCGCTGAAAAATCAAAACCTAAATGTGAATATGTTTGCCAGTCGGCGCGGGTTTGTGCCAACAGATCGCTGGTTGACTGACTAAATGCAGTTCGTAAATGATCATTTAATTCATGGAACGAAGGACCTCCGACCAGACCAAACATTCCCAAACCTTTTCCGAATTCGAGCAAATATTCGTTTTTACGACCCGGCATGAGGCTAATACCGGCTGAACCTTTACTCCAAACCTGGTGATTGATCTCGAAAGGACTTGGATAATTGTGATAGACATACACTCCCGGTCCGGCAGTTACCAGCAGACTTTGATTGAGCCCGAATTCATTTCTGTAAAAAGGATAATCGGCAACAAATACTTTATTTTCAGGATCAGCAATTTTAAATGTAAATGAAACCGGCTCGGTTAAATCTGACAAACGATAAAAGCAAGCCAGACGGCTGCAAACAAAATCAGTAATTGTCCCGATTTTTTTGCCATTTTTTAATATTGTATGAATGTAAATATCGGTTCCCTTTTCGCGCTTAGTTTCAATCTCAAGCCCTTTATTCTGAAGGCTCATGCTGAATAAGGAAGGAGAACTGTAAGGCGGACCAAACACCTGGATAACATCAATTCCTTTTGCATACACGCCATAATCGCCGTTACCGAGGCAGTAAACTGAGCCTCCGGTCTGGGAATGAGTAGTAGCAGACATAAACATCATACTCCATAAAATGACAACACGAAGCAGGTAACTGTATGTTTTACTGTCCATGGGATACATGATTCTCAAGAATTATTCTGAAGGTTTAACTCGTAAATCTTTTTCCGGATCTCGGTAAGCGTACCGACAATGATATAATACTCGTATTCGTATACACATTTTTTATATAGAATCTCTTTTTTGACCGGTGCTATGTAAGATGTAGATCCATCAAGTGCTTCCTTATCAGGCACCCCGGCCATTCCGGCCAGAAAATAATTGCTCGTTGGATTATACACGGCCATTCCCCAAAGGTTATCATCAACAAAAGCCATCCAATGTTCTGAAACGTTCTTATACGTTCCCCAAAACCCACTTGAAAGATTAACAACGTCCGGATTCGACATGGCTTCGTTCTTAAAAGGAAAATCGCCAAGATAGGTGTATAATTTTTTTAAAGCAGATATTGGATAAACGGCAGGTAATTCCTGATCATTCAGGATGCTGTCGCCATATATTTTATCGGTGCGGTGACAGGTTAAACGGTTCTTCACTTTCAATGTGTTTCCCTGTAATGTTGTCCATTGTTCCATTTCAGCTTCGGCTGGCCGGTTTTTCATGTCCCACTGCATTGGGGTACATTTTACGTAGAGTTCACTCTCTTCTTTTTTGAAATCAAGAATCTTAGCCCGGTTTCCAAAAGCATCGCCAACCTGTATCGGATTCCAGCTCCATGGCGACCATGAGGGAGATTGGCCTTCACTTTGCCTGTTAACCGACTTTCCGGCATAATAGGATTGCTGAATGTAACGTCCTTCGTCGTTAATATTCACAATATTACGATCAGAGCCGGCCAATGACAGGTAACAAATAGCACCGCCACGGGTTAAATCGAGTTTAAGAGTCAAAACGCTATTGCTGATAACAGGCTTACTGTCAGAAACATGAAGCGGTTCTGGCTGACTCTTCTGGCATTGTCCAAAAAAAGAAATAAAAAAACATAGGAGTAACGATAAAATATTTTTCCTGCTACACAAAGAACAAAGATATTTGGATGCGTATCCTAATATTATATTTTTCATCTGCTATGAATTTACTTCTACTTTGACAAATTAAAGATGGACCTCGATTTTTCGAATGTGTCAAAGTAAAATTACATTAGTATTAAATTTGGCCCTGGATTTAAATCTTCCGATATAGTAAAAATGCGTTAATCTACTGTATTTTTGAAAATCTCCAGCAGGAGCATATCATCATCATCCTTTAAAACACACCTCACATAACGTTATCAATTGATTTTACAGGACGAACAAAGCCTTGTATCTATTTTTAAAAGCTATATGCTACAATAAACTTAATCATAAGCACATTTCTGAATATCATCAACCCAAGATAATGATTAATATCATTTCGCACGGCAGAATAAGAAAATAACCATCCTTGCAGCAAAAAATATTACGAGAACAAGTAAACCATTATTGTAATGATAACCATTCAACCTGTATTAATTATTTGAATTAGCCATGAATCAACGATTTGAGAAAAGGCAGCCAAATTGGCTGCTCTTCTCAAATCATAAAAAGTACTTATAGTTTACTAACAGGAATAGATAGTTTGGGATTACCAACCTGGATTCTGCCAACTGGCTCCGGTATAATTATCCATTTTTGATACCTCAGACTGATCGATAGGATAGATAAGGTATTTGTCTGCATTTGTACCTCTGTCTTTCAGTTTTATCCGGGTGTAAGTGTAGCCGTTATCACTTTTGGTAATTTTCATACCAGTAACAAACCCATCAGTCTGACTAAGAGTTTTCCATCGACGAACATCAAAGAAACGATGTTCCTCAAAGGCCAATTCCACCTGACGCTCGTTGCGGTAACGTAGTTCAAACGCATCTTTTGACAAACCTGCAGGAATAGCCGGCATAGCAACCCGGGCGCGAATGGTATTGACTGCTTCGCGGGCCGACAGTGCACTACCTCCTACTTTTGAAGCCACTGCAGCGTCAGGACCAGCCGATTGATAAGCTGCTTCAGCAAAATTCAGGTACAGTTCGCCCAAACGGAAGATCTTCATCAATCCATCCTGATCAACATTTAGTCCTGATTTGTAATTATTAAATTTACGCATATAGTAGCCGGTTCTTGTATTGCGGGTTTCCGATACGCGATCAGATATTTCACAGTTTCCACCAACAAAAGTCTCAACCGGAGTTGGAGCTGCCGGTGGTGTAAAACATTCAATTCGGAAATTACGGATGGTAATTTCATAGCCCGAACCATTGGTAACGTCAAACCTCAAGAAGTGGTTCTCGGGCTTTGCCCCGCCATTGGCGTTAACCCCAAACCCCCAAGTACTTATAGCCGTACTGAGATCATATTCAAATCTTGTCCACTCAGATGCCTGATCAATCTTAATATTTTGACCAGTTTCCACGCCTCCCTGAGGTCCTCCGGCCACGCAGAAGAAAAACTCTGCATCTGTAATCGATTTGTTGCTTTTGTATTCGAAAGTAATCAATCGCTTTGAACCGGCAGTTAAAGCTCTGGTCAAGGTGGTTGTATGAATCCATGGGTCACTTCCTGTAGTTTTCAGCGTGACCTCATCTCCATTCGTTGTTGCAGTTACATTATTAACTGTAGTTCCAAAACTTAGCGGGAACAAATCTTTGTCAACTTTGCCGGTACTGAGTGAACGTGGTGAGTCATTGTAATACACCGACGCATAAAACCGGGGATCTCTACCAACATAAGGATTGGCAGGATCGTAGCCTGATTTAGTATTCAGTATCGGTTGCAAATGACTGGCATCGGAATAGCCAAGAATAGGCATTTCACCCGTAGCCTGCATTCCGTAAGCATCAACAAGCTCCTGTGACGGACCTGCCCCTGCCTTTTCTGCACCGTTAGTAATAGGCGTTCCGGCCCATTTCCAAACATTGGTACGCGAAGTTGTGGTTTCAAATATGGTTTCTTTATCAACCGACCGGCTAGGATCGGAACGATAAATGAAATAATAGGCATAGGCATTCTGGGCAATATCAGCTTCCGGAGTAATGTCGAACAGTTTAAATCCGTGTAAAAGACATTGATCGAGCGCTTCTTTTGTGATTTCAGTTGCTTTTGCCCATGAATATTTACCACTGCCAGTATTCCAGAGTGGACTTGCAGCAAACAGTGCAGCTTGCGATTTCACAGCATAAGCGAATGCCCGAGTAATGTGGCCTCTTTCATTATCACTTATATTCCAACGGAAACCAATCGTAGGAGTACTGCTTTCAGGCAGAGCCAAAGCAGCATCACAGTCGGCGAGAATAAAATCAACACATTCGTCAAAAGATGCACGTTTATCGTTTGAGAAGTTGTAGTTAACATCATAAGGTTTAGAAATGACCGGAACTCCACCATATCGTTTAATTAATTGAAGATAATAAAAGGCACGCAAAGTAAGAACCTCACCGATCCAGCCATTTTTTTCATCCTTATCGATGTTTGCAGTAGCCACTTTGGTATCGTTGATACATTCAAGAAAAGTGTTACACTTACGAATGGCCTCAAAATAATATGACCACGGCTCTATGGTCCCCATCGTAAGAGGATTATTTGTAGGAGATGTACGATTGTTATACCAATCATTAACCAGGCCGCTTACTCCATCACTGGCATCATGTGCCTCATCACAGAAAGATGCCAAAGGTGTATTCTTATATGCAAAACCAACCTGCGGGATATAACTGCGACATTTATCAAAAAAATTTCGCGTAGTATTGTATTCCTTAAATATATCGTTCAGTGTCATGCGCCCATCCGAAGGAAGATCCAAATCAGCACAGGAGCCTAGACCGAACAACGCAGTGACGACTATAAATATTCTGAAAATATAGCTTTTCATGCTCTAGAAGTTTAAAAATTAAAATTAAGACCAATGTTATACACACGATATGGCTGGAAGGTATCCATTTTGCCGATTTCAGGATCGACGTATTTGGATCGCATGTTGTCGATTGTAAACAAGTTCTGCACATTGAATGCAACCCGGATTCCTTCTGACCAGATTTTCTTCGAAAGGCTCTCAGGAATATTATATGCTATTTCCAGGTTTCGCAAACGCAAATAAGACCGGTCCATCAGAAAGAAATCATTATTCACATGATTCGTTGATGGAGAAAGCGACAACGCCGGGAATGTGATTTTTTCCCCTGCGGCGTATCTTTCAGGCGTCCACGCATTAAGGTGTATATCGTTAAACTGTCCCTGGCTTCCATACTCGTAAGCGCCTACTCCGCTCAGGAATGAAGAACTATGCCTGACGCCATGTAACAGAAAAGAGAACTCCCATCTTTTCCAGGTTATTCCAGCATTTAAACTATATTCCTGTTCGGGGAAATAAGAATATCCCAGTGGAGCCTGGTCTTTCGCGTCGATAACATGGTCGTTGTTTAAATCTGTATATTTGAAATCACCAACTCTTGGTTTACCAAACGAATAAGTAAGATTCGAGCTTGCTAATTCCTCTGCTGAATTAAACATCCCGTTGCCATTGCTGTAATCAATTTTATAGCCCCACAACTGGCCAACACGATAGCCTTCAGTTCGGTGCTGATAAGCGTAATCTTCGCCTAAAGAAGATTCATTAATGTTAATGACCTTATTCTTAGCTTGCGAAAAATTGAATTCAGCAAAAGCTGACAATTCGTTGGTGAAATGTTTGTTAAAACCCAGTGAGAACTCAAATCCTTTGTTCTCCATTTCTCCGTTATTCAGCTTTGGATAATACTCAAGCGGAATTCCTTGATATTCAGGAATTTTATAGGAGCTATTCACCAACATATTATTCACTCTGTTGGAGAAGTAGTCGAATCCAACCGTAAACATATTCAATAAACCAAGGTCAACGCCAACATTTAACTTTTTAATTTTCTCTGCCGATAATTTAGGATTACCACGTTCGAGTTCCGAACCGTCAGAACGAATGTTATCTAAATAGAGGAAACGGGAATCACCTATCTGGTCGTTAGCAGTAAGCCCGTACGAGGCTCTGAATTTTAACAAACTAATGAAATCAACTTTGAAGAAGTCTTCCTTCGAAGCGATCCATGAAGCAGAAATAGCCGGAGTAGCGATGTAACGGTGGTCGGGATGAAATTGTTCCGAACCTGAGTAACCAAGGTCTCCTTTCAAAAAGTATCGGTCTTTATAGCTATAAAGTAAGCTTAAACCAAAATTCTGTCGCTTATATGGTAAAACTGAATTCGTGCTACCAGTCGTTTCTTTTTCCTGTATAAGATAATAAGTATGAGCAGAAGCATCAAAACTGTGGTCGCCAAACCGTCGTTTGTATTCCATATTGGCAAATAAGTCGAGGTAGTAAAAGAACACAGAACCTTTCGTGTAAGCTAAAGGTGTATTTTCCCATGTTTTATACTTTGAAAAATTATCCAGTACTGAGAAATCTTTACCCCGCATTACCCTTTTGAAATCCTGAAGAGTTTGGGTACTATTTCTCATGTATGTTTGGTAAGCCATAGCTCCGCTCATTGTCAAACCTTTAGTCAGAAAGCTCATATCCAGATTTAATCCTGCCTGTGCAATTACATTGGTCTCAACAATTTGTGAATAGCCTGAACGATTCAGTAACCCATAAACAGGACTATCAACTCCATCAACAGTAACTACCTGATTACTTAGGTCCGATTTTCCTTCAATTTCAGGAGACAATGGCCCATACATGGTTGGAGGCAAGTTGAATATCTGGCTGTAAATATCCCAATTCATTTTGCTCCCGGCTTGTATCTCACGTTTTACACTTCCAGCCAGACGCATAAACCCGGAAACGTAATCATTAAATTTAACATCCATATTGGAGCGGATATTGACAATGTTGACATGCGGTTTCGGATTATATTTGCGATCGGGCTCATTGGCAATCTTCATTGGTTCGCCTTGGTTTACCACATTTATTTCGGAGAAATACTTAAACTTCTCTGATCCCCCGGTAACATTAACACCAACACGTTGCCGCATTACGATGTCTTTGACAAACATATTGTACCAGTTATTATTCGGATAAGCGGGATCGTCCCCGGCACGGAAATGATCAATTGCTTCCTGGCTGAATTGCGAATATTGACCAAGTCCATCGCGTTCACCAGCCTCATTTCTTAACTCAGCATATCGGGCCGAATTAATAAACATTGGCCGTTTAATCATTTGCTGAAATGACTGATCAGCATAGACCTCGACCTTTTTCTTGCCATTATAACCGCGCTTGGTAGTAATAACCAGGGCCCCATTTGCACCTTGTATCCCATAAATTGCAGTTGCCGATGCATCCTTAAGCACCGATACATTTTCAATTTCTTTAGGTGAAATAAATTCAAAGTACTGGGTTGGGCAAACCACACCATCAATTATAACCAGAGGTTTTGATCCATTAACTGTTGAAATACCCCGAATTGCTTTATTGGTATTTTGGTAGCCAAAGAAGGTAAGTTCTGACAGGGCAGATACCATAGTTAAACCCGACAGACGCCCGGCCAATGTTTCAGAAAGAATATTTTTAGGGCTCTTATCCAAAACAGCACCACTTACAGAGGAAACAGCGCCGGTCAATGACTCACGTGTATATGAGTCGTATCCCATGTTTACAGATCCTCCCATTTTATGGCTGTCAAAATTCAACTTAATTTTTTCTGATTTATTCAGTTGATCAACTGGAATCTGCATGTTTTGATATCCATTTGCAGAAACAGTAACAAAGGAGCTGCCATCGTTCACCAACAAATTATAGCTACCATCTTTAGGCGTAACAAACTGGTCATTTCCAAACTCAGACACGATCAATGCGCCTTCTATGGGTTGTCCATATTCGTTAATGATAAGGTTTTCATTAGCCGAATTTACTTGTGCATAAAGATCGCCAAACATCAACAAGTATACTATGCTGATCGCTATATATTTGATATACTTCTTAATAGTCATAATTTTATTTTTTAAATTTACCAACCTGGATTTTGCCATTTTTGACCAGTAACCGATTCAAGAAGTGATGCTTCAGAAAGTGGGAGCGGAAGCAATAAGTCTCTGCTTTGCCATCCACCGCGCGCATTTCCTGAAATATTACGACGAGAATACGAAAGGCTACCGTCGGCGTTTTTAGTGATAACCATTGCCGTTAACCATTTGCAGGTTTCACTCAAATTTCCATCCGATTTTTGCCAACGACGAAGATCAAAATAGCGGTTTTCTTCCCAGGCTAATTCCACCCGGCGTTCATTATGGATACGGAGGATAAGCTCATCCGATGATAAACTGGCTGACAATGCCGGCATTCCTGATCTGGCACGCACTTCATTTGCAGCAGCCCTTGCTTCGTCGGCGTGACCAGCATTTGCTGCCGTTTCGGCCAAATTAAGCAAGGTTTCGCCCAGACGATAGAATTTCCAGTTGGAATTATTTATCTGGTTTGTACCGCAAGCCCCTGGTGTCACCATTTTGCTGTGATAATAACCTGTTCGTGAGAAACTGCGGTTGGTCACATCAAAGCTGGGCGCATGGGCCCCTCCTGTATAGGTTTGTACAGTCACATCCTTATTGTCCCACAAAATGTGGCTCCCATTATGCAACACTGTCTGATCGAAACGTGGATCGCGATTAGCATACGGGTCGTTTGGATTGTACAAAGTATTGGCTTTGTTATAATTCGGCGTAAGATGTTTTTCATCCAAATAGGGCTTTGTAAGATCGAGAACAGGTTGTCCGTTAATGGTTTCAAATGCATCTACCAGTTCCTGAGTTGGACAAGTTCCACATTTATAGGTATTTGCCATATTACTACCAATATAACCAATATGCCAGACGAAAACACTTCCGGTTCTTGTTTGAAAGATCGTTTCCTTATCACGTGGCGACCCTGAATAATCAGCATTTTGATCAACAAGTTGACGGAAAGCAGCGGCAGGTCCAGTCCCAAAAACATTTGGCTGAGTACAAGTAGCGAAAAGCGCATATCCATTTGCCTTTAATTGTTGAACGCATTCCTTCGTTATTTGATAGGCTTCTTCCCAATAATTTTTGCCTTCGTTATGAAGCGGACTTGCAGCAAACAACATAGCTTCTGATTTAAGAGCGCAGGCCAAAGCTTTGGTAGCTCGTCCTCCATTCCCATCAGTATCAATTCGCCAGGGTAAGGTTGGCTCGGCCAATGCTGCGTCGCAATCAGCTGCAATCTGCTTTGCAACATCATATACCGATTGCCGTTTCATTACAGAAAAATCGGTATCAAACGGAACAGTCGAGCTCAATACCGGTAGTTTACCGAACCACTTTACAAGTTCCATATAGAAAAACGCACGCATGACATGAGCTTCTGCTTTAAATCGTCCACGATTTGCCTCATCATTCATAGCTGCCTTGTCTGCCAATTCGAGGAACTGGGAACACAAGCGGATTTGTTGCCAGTAGCGGTCCCAATAGGCATTATTGTTAGCTCCATGACCATCAGAAAAATCGCGCATCGGATGATAGCTTGCAGAAGTATTGTCTTTATAATATTGATCAACCAACTGGCCAGCGCCATCTTCTGACGACCAGCCATCGTCGCTACACGCTACAACTGCCGGATCAAAGAAGAAATAAACATATCCTTTTCTCGGGATATTTGAATAAATTGTATTTACCAAAGCTTCTACTTTGTCTGGATCAGACAATACTTCATCCATTTGCATATTGCCATCAGGAGCTTTGTCGAGTGCATCATCGGAACAGCTGTTTAATTGAAAAAATATAAACAACAGAAATATATATTTAAGATGTTTCATTTTATTTCAGATTTTAAGATTAGAAGGTCAGATTAACCCCAACAGTAACCATTTTTGTCAAAGGATATTTTAATGATTCATCCTGCTCCGGATCTATGGTGTTAACAGGTAACTTGTCCCATGTAAACAAGTTGTTTCCATTGGTATATACACGCACATTCTCAATTCCGACTGGTTTTAAAATACTCTTAGGAATATTGTACCCTATTTCAAGGTTTTTCAATCGTAAAAATGAACGGTCCATAATGAAGAAATTGTTGGCTTTCTGACTTGTGCCAGCTGCCATTCCCAATGCTGGATATTGAATTTTTTCATTGTTGGCATAGCGTTCAGGTGTCCAGGCATTGAAGTGCCATTTGCTAAAGAAACCAACCAACCCAAATTCGGTCACTCCCCATCCATTGTAATTTACACTACTCCGCGCAATGCCCGAGAAAACAAATGCAAAATCGAAGTTTTTGTATCTCAGATTGCCAGATAACCCGTAGGTGATGCGCGGAACCGTTGGATACCCCATTGGAACGAGATCACGATCATTGATTTTTCCATCTTTATTGACATCAATATATTTAAAATCACCTAAACGAGGCGTACCTCCTACTTCATAAGCAGGTAGATTAGCTAATTCGTCTGCCGTATTGATATACCCGTTACCATTACTATAATCTATCTGATATCCCCACTTCTGACCAATACTATATCCAGTCTGACGGTATTGATATGCATAATCTTCACCATATTTAACTTCGTCGCTAAACTTGACAGTATTTTTATTGTAGGTAAAATTGCCTCTCAGATTAAACGACAATTCATTGTTTATAATCTTTTGATAGCCAAGTTCTGCTTCGTAACCATGGTTATCGACAATCCCGATGTTGACTTTAGGAATATTGCTGAGTGACACACCCTGTAGTACAGGAATCGTACTCCTGCTTATCAGAATCTGATCACGATGTTCATTGAAAACATCGACAGTTAGCGACAAACTATTGAATAATTTCAAGTCGACTCCAATATTTTTCTTTTCTGATTTTTCCCACTGGAGAGATTCATTACCCATTCTTCCCTGAACAACTTTTTTTCCTAAACCCAATCCGGGAATTTCGCCAGCATCCATGTTAATAAAACTCTGATAAAGAAACCTGCTGTCACCTAACTTATCATTCCCGGATATCCCGTAGGATGCCCTCAGCTTAAAATAAGTAAGTACCGGATTGTCTTTAAGAAAACCTTCATTGCTGGCAACCCAACCTAAAGAAAAAGCCGGGAATGCACCGAAACGATTTTTGGGGGCAAATTGCTCCGAACCGTTATAGCCAAAATTTATTTCTCCCAGATAACGATTGTCATAATCATAAGTTAAGCGGCCAACATAACCTATCACATTGTAAGGTAAGTCTGCAGCCCATTTATCCCAATTATCACGCTGATAAAGGAACATTCCTGTAACGTTGTGACGCCCGAACTTTCTGGCATAATTTAAAGACAGCTGGTAATTCATGAAATAATAAGTACTCATGCTTTTTGATAATCTAATAGCCTTATCCTGATTATCACGAATAACTGTATATTTAGAGGTCTGGCTTTCATCTCGAGCTACCGAAAATGCATAGGTATTTAGAGACCGGACACCTTGTCTTACGGTTGATGCATTACTATCGAAAGCTACAAGCCCTTTAGCACTTAATCCTTTCGTTATAAAATCCAATCCCCAATCAAGCACTAATGATGAATTAAGTACGGTTGAATATTCCTGGCGATAACCACGGCGGTTAATTTCTCCATAAGTATTACGGTCTTGTCCCGATTGTGCAACAATTTCATTTTCGGGAACTCCATATCCGGCAACAGTTGTCGGTCCCGGATCCGTTGGCGGTGTTCCCCAGGTATAAGCGATCATATTGGTCACCATTGAATTCATGTCGCCATTAAACAAATCAACCGTTTGTGGTGAATTCGTCTGTTGAAGGTATGTAGCTAAGTTTAAAGAGGCTTTCAGGTTTGCTGCAATTTTATAGTCGATATTGCCCCTGAAATTATAACGATCCATTTTGTAACTTGGATCATAGCCCAGAAAGCTTTCAGGTTCAGTCTTGAAATTTCCACCCTGTCCGATATAACCGGCATTAAGAAAATAAGTAAACCCTTTCCCTCCGCCGTTAAAATTCGCATTAACCCTGGTTTGTGGGGCCCAATCGCGGAAATAATCATGATATACATCCCGATCAGGATAAAAAACCCGGTCTTCGCCACTTCTGTATTTGTCAATCATATACTGAGTAAAGGGCAATTCTGAATCTTTAGCGTTTGGATTGCTGTTACGAAACGCCTGGTTACGCAGCTCCGCAAAATCCCAGGAGTGTATACGGTCATTGTGAGCCAAAAATTGCTGAAAACTTTTATCTACAGTAATGTTCAACTCGGATTTGCCTTCATCTCCGCGGCGGGTAGTGATAATAATAACACCATTGGCGCCACGTACACCGAACACAGCAGTGGCAGAGGCATCTTTAAGTATCGAAATAGAGGCAACCTCGTTAGGATCAAGTTTATCTATACCTGTCCGGGGAACCCCGTCAATTAAAATAAGCGGAGATGAGTTATTGAGAGTACTTACTCCACGAAGATAAAGATTTGCAACATCGGCTCCAGGCTGTCCGGACGTTTGCATAACAGTCAAACCGGGTAATTGACCAGCCAAAGCAGTAGAAAGATTAGGAGTTGAGCTTCGCCTCAGTTCTTTTGTGCTCACTGTTGAAATAGCTGCAGTTACCGACTCTTTCTTTTGAATACCATAACCTACAGCCACGACTTCTTCCAAACTGACAGTTTCTTCTTCCATAACTACAGTGAAATCAGTTCTAGTGCCAATCTGAATTTCCTGCGTTTTCATTCCCACAAATGAAAAAACCAATACCTTGGCCTCACCGGAGTAACCAAGTTTAAAACTCCCGTTAGCATCAGTAATTATACCAGTGGTCGTTCCTTTAATAACTACTGAGGCCCCAGGAACTGGCATATTTTGCTTGTCTAAAACTTTTCCTGTTATCTCTTTTTTTTGCTCAATAGGTAATGGTTCATTAAAAACTCCTGTTTCCGGATTCTTTTTTCCAATCACAATCTGACGATCGAATACGGCGAACGAATTTCCAGTAGTTTCCAGAACTTTTTCAAGAATCTTCTCTACAGGTAGATTTTCGACTTTGATACTAATCTTTTGCTTCAGATCCAAAGCATTGTCATAAAAAACAAAAATAAATTCGCTTTGCTTTTCAATCTCTTGGATCAACTGTTGAATAGTAGCATTCTGCAGGTTAAGCGTTAATTTAGTATTTTGAGAATAACTAACACTAGCGCTTACCGTTGCAGCTGTTATGAGCAGCACAAACAGACATATTTTCATAGTCAGCCATAATTTTTCTAAGTACCGAAGATTCAGTACCAGAAACTTGTTTTTTTTCATAAATTTGTTACGTTTTTAAATTGCAATTAATTTATTCACAACACTTGCGATTAAAACACCGGACAGGTCATATTGCCATTATGACCTGTCTTTTTATATTTTAATCTGATTCTTAGTTAGGTTTTTCTCTTCTTTTGTCTATAGGCCTTTGTTTTAAAATTAATATTTTAAGCTTATTGTTTTTTACGGATCTCAATAACATCGCCATGTATTTCAACAGCAATCGGTGCAGTTGAACTGATGGCGTTGAATATATCGGCACACTTATTCTTTAAATCGAGTTTCCCAGTCAAACTCATTTTTGCCGACTCTTCATCTATAAACTTAATTTCGACATTATAGTATCTTGAAAGCTTAACAGAGATTGACTCCAGCGATTCTTTTTCACAATACATCCATCCGTCTTTCCAGGATATGTATGGAAGTACATTGGCATCATCAAGAGAAGTTAAACTTGTTTTTTTTTCATATAGCAATCGTTGGTTGGGTTTCATCACCATAATTTTTGAATCAACTGTTGCCTGAACGCCACCTTCAACTAAAACAATTGAATTTGATTGATCTTCGGAATATGCTGATACGTTAAATTTAGTTCCCAGAACCTCTATTTTCATCTTGTCGGTCTGCACCTTAAATGGTCTGGAAGAATCATGGGCTACTTCAAGATATGCTTCTCCTTCAATAAATATTTCTCTTTCGTTTTTATTAAATACAACAGGGAAAATAGCCCGACTACCTGAATTTAAATAGAGTTTTGTTCCATCCGAAAGTACTAAGGTGGTTCTCTTTCCAAAGGGTACAACCAATTGATTTAACTGTTCAATATCTTTTTCTCCTTCTTCTATCTTTCTTTTTAACTTTCTATCTGAATTTACAAGAATCTCACCGTTTTTCTCGTATTTAATTTTCACATCTCTATCCTGTAATATTTCTTCGGATTTATCAGAAAAAATTAATTTAATATCGCTTTCATCAGGTTTTATTTTCGGGATTGAACTGTAATAAGATGTAGGCTTAACTACCTTATCAGTATGCAAGTAAATAGCGCTGAATATGCCTAAAACCAAAAGGAAACTTGCTGCAGCAATCCACCTCATTCGCCAAATCCTACGTACTTTTCTTTTATAAGTCTCCGCTTCGATACGACTCCATAAACGCTTTAATGGTTCATCTCTCAGTTCCTTTTCTTCTGGAATCAAATTATGAATAAAAGTAATAGCCTCCTCCATCTCTTTTTCACGCTGAGGATTTTGGGCGATAAACTCCTTCCAATATTTATCCTTTTCAGGAGTTGGCCTAACCATCCAATCCTGAAATTCGACATTATGAATAAGTGCATTTGTAAATTGATTCAACTCCGGATCCATGGATCTGTATTTTTTATTATAAGCAAGCAAGTACAATTTTGTACTCACTAAATTCCATGTTTTTTAAAGGAATTTTTAAATAAAACCACAGAATTAGCATTTCTCGGTTGAATATGATTTGGGAAAGGTAGTAATGACTCTTCATCATTAGTACGAAATAGAAAATTAGCTGTCAATCTTTCTCACAAAGAGTAAAAGATAGATCAGTTCTTCATTACCATTTTCTCTCAGTTTTTCAATACCCCGAAAAATAAGGTTACGAGCTGACTGATAATTCACCTGGAGTACGTCACTTAATTCTTCATAACTCAGCCCTTTTACAAATCTAAGATAAATTGCCTCTTGCTGTCTGCTGCTTAACTTATTCATAGACTTTTCCAACCAACTAATTTTCGAAGACTTTTCATCATCATCAATCTCTGTACTTGAATATAAAGTATAAGAAAAACAGGAACTGTCGTCATCCAGAGAAACAAATCGTCCTTTGTCCTTTAGATTTCTGAAAAGTTTACGTCTAAAAGAAACAATGAGATAAAGTTTTATATTATTAGTAGAATTTATATTTGTTCTATAATTATATAAATCAATAAATACATCGTGAATACAATCGAGAATTAGCTCTTCATTTTTTGTAAAATGCCTGCCAAATTTAAATAACAATTGGATATGATTATCATAAATGGTCTTAAAAGCCAATTTCTCGCCAGAAAGGAATTCGTTCCAAAGTTCTGAGTCAGATTTTTCTTGGATTACCTTTACCATACAAGTACTCTATTGCCTAAGATCTCTTTTCTATTAGAGAAACCCAGTCAAAAGTAACAAATAAATGATATTTGTTATATGATGGTATAATCAAATAAAGAATCACATACCAGATTTTCGCATTTTTAAATTTCAATTTCAACGAAGGATAGTTCTCATATTCTTTTCAATATTTCCAAAGCCTCAGTTAATAAAGAGATTCTGCATCTGGTGTCAGTTTAGTAGTTATGTAGAAATCCACTTCAGATAATTTGTATTTCTTCTTTCTCAACCAAGCCATTCCTGATTTTGAATGACTTAATGTCAGGAGCTTCACCAGCCAGTGAAACATTACATAG
Source organism: uncultured Prolixibacteraceae bacterium (assembly GCA_937915865.1). Classification (GTDB taxonomy): domain Bacteria; phylum Bacteroidota; class Bacteroidia; order Bacteroidales; family Prolixibacteraceae; genus Aquipluma. Next base: position 76,065 of record CALGIG010000117.1, read on the forward strand.
CTGATATTTGGATCGAAGGCCAACCTAATGTCTTCAACCGAAGGATACGCCGGAGTGGCTGGATGACTGTGATAATTAGCCAGAATTTCCAAACCGGAGGGTATAGTTCGAACCTAAAAAACCTATTAGATTTTGCCATTAAAATCTGCCAGAATCCCTTTGTTTTGTAGGAATCCAGTGATTTCAGCAGTAAAAGGGTATTTCAGAATTTGTTATTTCCAGATGGGATCTAATACAATCAGGAATTAGACATAGTCCGAACCTCAAGAATTAATACTTTTTTTCTATCCAATTCCCTAAATATCAAGCACTTTATAGAATAAAAGAAGAGGGGATTTTATCAAAATTGATAAAATCCCCTCTTTAGTATCCCGGCGGGGATTCGAACCCAGGACCTACGGCTTAGAAGGCCGTTGCTCTATCCAGCTGAGCTACCGAGACATCCTTTTTTGCGGTTGCAAAGATATAAAATTTAAGCTAAGCTGAACCTCCTCCAGCTAAAAAAGGTATTTGTTTCTGCAAAAGTATCTCATTATCAAAATTTGGCACATCAAATAAGCTCGATGTTATTTTCTTTACATAAAAGCTTCATCTCATCAGGCCAAATACTCGACTGTATTTCACCGATATGGGCTTTACGGAGGAAATACATACATAAACGCGACTGACCAATCCCCCCTCCAATTGATAGAGGTAATTCGCCGTTCAATAATCGTTTGTGCCAATACATATCTCTTCGGCCTTCATTTCCTGTAATTGCGAGTTGCTTTAAAAGCGCATCTTTGTCAACGCGAATACCCATCGACGATAATTCAAGTGAAGTCTCCATTACTGGGTTCCAAACCAATATATCGCCATTAATACCCTTATGGTTACCTCCTGTGGGCGTTGTCCAGTCGTCGTAATCTGGTGCACGTCCGTCATGCTTTTCTCCTCCGGGCAATTCCCCGCCAATGCCAATTATAAACACAGCTCCATACATTTTGGCGGCCTCGTGCTCACGTTCTTTCGGCGATAAATCAGGGTAAAGCTCTTCCAGTTCTTCTGAATGGATGAAGGTTATTTCTTCGGGCAATATGGGCTGTATCTGCGGAAAATTCTCAGTAACAATAAATTCGGTGCGAAGAAGTACAGAATATATTTTCCGGACAATCTTTTTCAGGAAATCGAGATTACGTTCTTCTTCCGAAATTACACGCTCCCAATCCCATTGGTCAACATAAAGCGAATGAATATTCGACAGCTCCTCATCCGGGCGAATCGCATTCATATCGGTATATAAACCATAGCCATGACTAATTTTCAAATCGGCCAGGGTCATTCGCTTCCATTTGGCCAACGAATGAACTACTTCAGCTTTCTTATCGCCAAGTTCTTTCACCGGGAAAGTCACCGGGCGCTCTATTCCATTTAGGTCGTCGTTTATGCCGGTTCCTTTCATTACAAATAACGGAGCTGTTACCCGACGTAAACGCAACTCGGCCGCAAGGTTTTGCTGAAAACTGTCTTTAACCAGTTTGATCGCCTTTTCTGTCTGATTTACATCGAGTAAAGGCTGATAATTTTGGGGAATAAATAGTTTCATCAGATTCGTACTTTAATTTAATTTTAAATACCAGATTTCAGTCTCTGGGTTAATATTTGTCACAAAAATAGCATCATTCCTATATTTTAGAAGAAAATTTAAAACTTTTACTGAATATTTATTCGCTTTTAATCGTTTTTGCTAATTTTTCATCGCGAACATCAAACTAAACAATATATCGACCGATAAAATTGCATTTGAGTTTACTAACCCAAAATCAGGAATAACTACTTTTACGCAAAACTTACGTATTGAAAAACCTCCCTCGGAATACCATTCAGTTATACCTGGTGAAAATTGCCAAGTGGTTCAATTTGGTGATGCCTATCGTGGTACTTTTTTACCAGGAAAACGGGATGACCATGTCGCAGATTTTTATTCTGAAGTCTGTTTATTCGGTGGCAATGGTTGCAACCGAGTTACCTTCAGGATATTTGGCCGATGTTTGGGGTTGCCGGAAAACCATTATCTGGGGTTCGGTATTGGGGGCATTGGGAATGCTGATTTATAGCTTATCGGCGAGTTTTTACAGTTTTGTTTTTGCCGAGATTGTCCTTGGTATTGGGTTTAGTTTTGTTTCTGGCGCCGACTCGGCCATTTTATACGATTCGCTTAAGGGTGAAAACCGCGAAAACGAATATATCAAATATGAAGGGAGCATAACGTCAGCCGGAAACTTTGCTGAAGCGCTGGCGGGAGTTGCAGGCGGCTTATTGGCTACTTTTAGCCTGAGAACACCTTATTATTTCCAATTTTTTGTAGCCTGCATTGGTATTCCCGCGGCCATTATGCTGAAGGAACCTGAACATATTCTTGAACGGGTTCGCCTAAACATGGGACAAATTATTTCAATAGTTAAACAAACCTATTTGCAAGCAGAGATGCGCGCTGCCATTATGATTTCGTCGTTTACAGGCGCGGCAACACTCACTTATGCCTGGTTTGTTCAGCCCTATTTCCAGGAAGCTAAAGTTCCCGTTTCGGTCTTCGGAATCCTATGGACGTTATTGAATCTTTCGGCAGGCATTGTTGCTATGTTTTCGTACCGTATCGAGCGGCGGTTCGGTCAAAAATTCAGCCTTATTTCAATTGTTGTCCTGCTTTCGCTTGGCTTCATCTTATCGGCGTTCGAAATTAGTTACGCCGGAATAGCTATTATATTTGGATTTTACATCGTTCGTGGACTTGCTACCCCAGTTCTGAAAGACTACATTAATCAATATACCGATTCGAAAGTTCGTGCAACTATTCTTTCGGTTCGCAACCTCGAAATTCGGATTATTTTTGCTGCTATTGGCCCCGTTTTAGGCTTTTTAACCGACCGATTCAGTCTAAGTACCGCCTTGATTGTTTGTGGAATTACCTATTTTGTAGCTGCTTCGCTTAGTATTTTACCATTCCTGAAGAAATAATTACCATTTTACTTGAACAGCTTTTTAAGCTCGTTTCCTAACTTTTTAACCGATTCTTTTATATCGTCAACCGAAGCTTTTTTTACCTGCTGTTCTATTTGCGCCCTGGCTTTACTCAAATCAAGCGAAACGGTAGGTTTTGTAACCGGGCCTTTCAGAATAACTGATGCGTCAATCATCTTAATATTTTGAGAACCAGGCAAAATATCCAATCCTTTATTAATATCAGCTCCTAAATCTTCGCGATTGACCAAAAAATCGAGGTTTAAATTAATCTCGCGCGAAGCCGAAAGCGAACCATAAATTGTTGCTTGCTGATCGGCAACTGTGGTTTTAAATGGATTCAGGTTCAATTGCCCATCCTCAAACTGAAATTTGGCCGTAAAATCGTCAATTTTTACATTCTTCAGCTTTTCCTTCTTAATAATTCCACGAATCTGATCAAACAAAGGCGAATCAACAATCATCAGGTTTTGACCGTTAAACAAACCATTGCCATTTAAGCTGGTTGGTACTATATTCATTTTCTCATTCAAAATTCCCCAAAGCCCAAATTGTGTCGAAAATTTCCCTTGGCTCCTTGCTGCAACAGGTAAATAGTGTCTGAACGTGCTTAGCGATTGATAAGCCGTAGGAATATCCATATTTTGGATATCAATTTTAAAATCGAACGCTGGCTTATTTTCTTTATTGCCAATATATGAGCCATTTACAGCCAGCTTTCCCTGCAACATTTCCATCGACAAATTGGTCAGATCAATCCGCTGATCTTTTACCTTTACCTGTCCAACGATATGATTAACCTGCATTTTATCGTAAACAGCCTTTTGAATAGCCGATTGAAAAACCAAATCAAGGTTTTTGGGAACCTGGAATGCAGTAATAGAATCAGGCAAACTGGGGCTATTGGGTGATTTAACCTGAACTTTTGAATCAGAGCCCGCTTTTTCCGGCTTTTGAATATTCATCAGTTCCGTAAAATTCATAAAATCCGATTGCAGACTAAAACTACCTTTAAGTATTCCGTTTTTGAACATATAAGCCAAATAATCAGCCACATCGCCTTTTAGAGCCATATCGCTTTGCCCAATCTTCAGATTAAGCTGATCGACAATAATTTGCTTTGTGTTCGCTTTCACCTTCCCGCTTGATATTTCAACCGGTTGAGTAAGTTGTTTACTTTGTATCTTGAAATTCAACAGACTAGCTTCTCCATTTGATTTAAACTTTTCGTATTCCTGTTTTTCGATTGATGACATTCGTCCACTCATGTTCATCGAGGCCTTCAAAATGCCAGTAATATCCAGACTGTCAACAGGAATCGCCTGTTTTACTGAAGCAAAATCAATCGTTCCGGCAAACGAAGCATCAATGTCCGGATCAGTCATTGGTTCAGTAACCTGTAAGCGTACATCAACCGGATTATTGCGTACAGAAGCATGTGCCTTTTCAACATTCACCTTCAGCAAATTCAGATCGCCTTCGGGTTTCGAAATTTGTGCCGAAAGCTGAATATCCTGGACACTTTCGGGCAAACCCTGGTACTTAAAACTCCCGTTTTCAGCCGAAAGAATAATGTCGATTGCCGGATAAATTTCGTTGTAATATAAACCCTTTACCTTTCCATTAAATTCGGCATTCCCTTTTATTTCAGCCTTTTCAATGTATTTCTGATACGACTCGGGAATCAACGAAAGAATGGTTGCAAAATCACTTTTTTCACTCTTGAAACCTAAGTCGAAAAACATGCTATCGTTGGGCACCGCAAAAGTTCCACTCAGCACCAAAGGCAGGTTGTTTATCCAAAGCTTACCTTTTTCGAAAGCAAAATTCATTTTATCGAAATCCGCTGTCAGCAAACTCTCGGCCTTTAGCCTGGTTTTCGAGATGTATTTTACCGAATCGTATTCGAAAATAAACTCATTGGCTTCGCCTTTCAAATCAAAGCTGGTTGTTGCCCCTTCTACCCTACCCGACGAACGGATGCTGGTGCTTTTCAGCCATAAATTCATTGGCATAGCTAAATCAGTGTATTTCAGGCTCATATTTTCAAGCTGAATATCATTCAATTTCATCGTAAGATCGCTCGAAGAAGCCGAAGAAGGACCATTTTCAACAGCTTTTCCAGTTGTAGCTTTAGTAACGTCCCAGTTCACCTTTCCGGTCTTATCCGAAATCAGGTTAATCTTTGGAGCCTTGATTATCAGGCTATTCAATTCGATCCCCTTGCTGCTTATCATTTGGGTAATCGAAATGTCAGTAGAAATCGATTCAGCACAAAACAATGTATCGGAAGCAAATTCGCCCGCTCCAACCAAACTCAGTCCGCGAATCTCCATTTCTACTTTCGGGAAATGCGAAAATACCGACAAACTAAATTCCCGGAAATCGATCTTAGCATTAAGCTGGTTGTTGAGTGTAGTTTTCACTTTCGTGAGCAGCTTGTCCTTAAAAACTAACGGTAAAGCAGCTAAAATTGCAACAACCAAAATAAAAACACCGGCTAGAATGCTAATTTTTCGTTTCATATCAGGCTTGATTTGGGTTGAGAATAAAACCTCGCAACATATTCAACGCGGTATGGGTTGTTCGTATTATATTTCGTTCGCGATTGTGCTTAAATACATATTTTTTGCTCAAAATTCCGGCTGGACCTGCAACTGCAATCCAAACCGTTCCTACAGGTTTTTCATCCGAGCCACCATCAGGACCAGCAATTCCGGTGGTTGCAACGGCAAAATCCGAATTCAATGCAGCCCGTGCCCCGATAGCCATTCGTTCGGCCACCTCTTTACTAACTGCACCATGACGTTCAATAATATCCATCGGAACCGCAAGGAGTTGATGCTTTATTTCGTTGGAATAAGCCACCACTCCGCCTTTAAAATAGGCCGAACTTCCGGCATTCGAAGTAATAAGCTGGGCAATACTTCCTCCGGTGCAACTTTCGGCTGTAGCCATTGTTTTTCCTGAATGAGTAAGCAAACGGCCAATGGCAATACCCATATTATCATTGTCGTAACCAAACACAGCGTCTGGAATGATTTTTAGCAGGGCATCAACCCGAGCGCTAATTTCAGTTTTTAATGCATTTTCATCGTTCCCATAGCCGCTCAGTCGCAGCTTTACCATCATTGGACTAGGTAAATAGGCCAGTTTGATGTATTTCGGAAGTTCATTTTCCCATTTTTCGATTCGCTCAGCAAGCATCGATTCGGGTATTCCAATCGTCAGAACAGTTTTATGCACAATTGACTGGGTGCTTCCCAGTTGCTTCAGCCTTGGGAAAACTTTCTCTGTCATTATTGCTTCCATCTCGAACGGAACTCCCGGCATGGAGATAAAAATTGTTCCATTTTTCTCGAACCACATTCCGGAGGCTGTCCCGGCAGAATTGTGCAAAACAGTGCAATTGGCCGGTAGCAATGCCTGGTCGCGGTTCAATTGATTGATCACCACATTTCGCGACGACAATAATGTTTTTACATGCTCCAAAACTTCAGGATGAAAGACGAGCTCAGTCTCAAAATATTCACACAAACATTTTTTGGTAATATCATCTTTGGTAGGGCCCAAACCGCCAGTTATGAGAACCAGATCGACATTTCTATAAGCTTCATCTATTGCCTTCAAAATGTGATTATAATTGTCGTGCACTGAAGTAATCTGGTAAATTTCGATACCCAATAAATTGAGTTGTTGGCCTATCCAGGCCGAATTCGTATCAACAATCTGGCCAATTAAAATTTCATCACCTATTGTAATTATTTCAGCTTTCATAATAAGAAGTTTCAATTCCAGTTTTTAGCCTTTCAGTTTTATTTAAATTGAATTTAAAACATTTAGTCGTTGCAACAAAGTGGGGTGCGAATAATGAAAAAACACATATAATGGGTGTGGTTTTAGGTTACTCAGATTTTTCACCGAAAGTTTTTTTAAGGCTGATGATAGTTCTGACCCGCTAAAATACTTTGCAGCAAACGCATCAGCCTGATATTCATTTTTGCGGGAAAAAATATTCATAGTTAATCCAACCACCATGGAAATTGGCGAATACAAAATACCAAAAGCAATCAGCCCAATGTGAAAACTTGGTTGTTCAGCTCCCAATGCCTTCGAAAGATCAGGACTACCAACAAACAACGAAAACAGGAACAAAGTGATCCCAGTTTGAATGATTCCTAAAACCATACTCCAAATAACGTGATGTTTCTTGTAGTGACCAATCTCGTGCGCCAAAACAGCAACCAATTCGTTGGTAGTCATATCACTAATTAATGTATCGTACAACACAATGCGTTTTTTTGCCCCAAACCCAGTAAAATAGGCATTCGCTTTAGTCGACCGTTTCGAACCGTCGATCACAAAAATATTATCGAGTCTGAAACCAACTTTAGTTGCAAAAGCTTCAATTGCAGATTTCAGTTCACCTTCAGGAAGCGGTGTTTGTTTATTAAATAAAGGAACAATCAGGTTGGAATAAAAAAGTACCATAAAAACCGAAAATCCGCTAACAACAAACCATGCATAAATCCAGAAATTAGTAGTTGTGAGTTGGTATAGGTAGATAATCAGGGCTAACAGTCCACCACCGATAATAGCACCCAACAGATAACCTTTCAACTTATCTAAAATAAAAGTTTTTGGAGTAGTCTTATTAAAACCAAATTTCTCTTCAATTACAAATGTATCGTAAACCGAAAATGGAGTTGTTAGAATATCAGAAGCCAACATCAATATTCCGAAGAAAATTAACGCGCCCAAAATTGCATTTGGAGTTACCGAAAATGCCCAGCTATTGACCAGCGCAAATCCTGAAATTAAAAACATCGTTATCATCAGTAAATAACTAAAAGAAGAACTCACCATCGAAAACCTGTAATTCGCTTTCTGGTAATCCTGTTGCTTTCTGTATTCATCTTCGGAATAGATGTCTTCGACCTCTGCCGGCAACTTATCGCTCCATTGTGTCGAATTCAGGTATTCCAGTATCCGCTCAAAAATAAAATCGGCTGTCAAAAGTCCGATAATAGTATAAAATAAGATTTCTGCCATTGCTAATATATTTTCTTCAAAAGTAGTAAAAAGAGCCCCTTCAAACCGGTTCCGAATTAAAAATCTGGAGCCTGAATAGCCCGATAATCTTCTTGCCTGTTTAGATTTAAAAACAACTGAGGATATTTTTCAACTAAAAAGTTACAATCCAGGTAATTCGTATTTATGTGGGGAAACAGGTTCGTTAATTTAAAATCTTTCATTTCAATCATTTCCTGGAGTGCCGGAATAACACACCTGTGATACAAGGCAATCAGCGGTTCATTTCCATGTAAATGAACCGGCACCACTGCATCGTAAGAATTCCTACTGTCGACTAAATACTGCAACAATTCAGGATTTACCAAGGGCACATCAACACTAACAATAAGATTCCAGTCGCTGCACGAAGCGCTTAAAGCCGAAAATATTCCTGAAATAGGACCTTTCCCCTGATAGACATCGGGAATCAAATCAGCACCAAACGACTGGTATTCAAGATTATTAGCACTAATAAAAGTATTGGAACAAAAAGGTGTTATTAATTTCAGCATGTGAGCCAATAAGGATTGTCCCTGGAATTCAAGCAAAGCTTTATCTTGCCCCATTCGGGAACTTTTACCTCCGGCCAAAACAAAACCAGTTATTTCTGCTCTTTGCATCACGTACTCATTTTGCCAATAAACATACTGAATTTAAGACAAAAAGAAACCGGGAATAATGTTCAAAATTTTATTCCCGGTCTCCCAATATTTAAATATCTGTATTAGATTTTAATCGTAATGAGTGCGTTAGTTTTAGGCAATGCCATCAAAATTGCTTTGGCTTCATTCTCCGGAATGCTTATCAAAATCTCAGGAGTATAAGTAGGCTTTGAAAATTTCAGGATATGCTGAAATGAATTGGCAATATTTTTCAAATCACGTTCAAATTCGAAGTCTTTTCCAAACTCGTATTTTTTCTGCGCTTCAGCAATCGAATCAATACCCTGAATGTCAAGATCGAACCCCTTATCAAGTTTTACTGTCCAGTAAACATTTTCATTCTTTTTAGCCTCTTTCTCTTTTAAGAAGGCAGCATCGGCAGCTTTTTGGGCTTCAATCGTATCTTTGGGAGCTTCTACCACCTTGAATCTGTTTTTCGCAATCGACGATTTAAATTCTTTGATAGCCAATGGTTTTCCAAATGTTTCGAAATATACATTGCCATCAATCTTTTTAAAGAAACCAGACACAGAACAATCCCGAATTTTCGACGACATAACAACAACACCTTTTAATTCGAGTTGAATGATATGCTGTTCCAAATCAATGGACATGCCCACAGAATCAAGCGACGCCATTTTAAGACGTGACTCTAACCACGCTTTTTGCTTTAATTCGCTGAACAGAGATGAATTTACTGCCGGACTATCAGCCGCCCTGTCAATTACAACCTGCATCTGACCGCGAACTGCGCTAACCGACAGATAAGCATAAATAGAAGCTATGCCTAAAAAGAAAAATACAATAATAAGTACAATATATTTCCGTCCTCTTTTGTCTTCTTCTGTAACAAAAAGGCTATCGAAATCTTCAGTCGAACTTTCTTTCATACTAATAAATATAAACTTTTGAACCTACTTCCATTGTCTTATACACAGCTTCCAAATCATCATCGAGCAACCTGATACAACCGTGAGTGACACTCATACCCATACGTCGCTTATATATTGTTCCGTGAATCATGTACCCGTCGCCAATCTCAAGTTTGTATGCGCCAAGCGTTCCGGTTTCCCAACGTGAAGGATCATTAGGCCCGGGAATGGGCAACCCATCTTCAATATAAGCCCAATCGGGTTTTTTCCATACTGGATTAGGTGATTTTCTCAACACTTTACGAACGCCAAAAGGTGTATAAAATTCGTGCGAATAATTGCGTTCTGCTGAAATCAGTTTTTCATTTTTACCGGTAGAACAAATGCCATCTCGCAAAAGTTGTTTCCCTTTATATAAATAGAAATGGTTCTCTGTTGTATTTACAACCATGTATCCATTTGTTGGCGTATAGTCATCCAGCTTTTTTTGCAGCTTATTAATTTCTTTAATAATAGCTGACTTATCAGTAGCCTCACTATCAGAACTAGTAGATTTAGCAGATAAACCAACTAAAGCAACCGTAGAGTCTTGCAACGCAGGTATCGCAAAAAGAACCATAGATGCAAAAAAGACAACTCCCAGTATTAAAACAATAAAATAAATAAAGAAATTACGAATCATAGGCTTTGAATTATTTATTTAAACCCAATAAAAATCTAAGTTCACAAACTCAAACTAATTATCCAAAAAAAAATTCATAATAATATTAAAAATCTAAACCTTGGGTCACAGTTGCCAATGGTTCAACCGAACCTACAATAGTCACTCTCGTGCCAGAACCAACCAGTCGATATAAATCATCGATATCACGATCCCTCATTCCAATACAACCGCTGGTCCAGTCAAAACCTCGTCCCCCATTTCCATGTATTTCTATTAAATTACCAATTCCAGTCCTACGAGAAATAAGTCCTTGTTGTTTCTTTCGCGCAAACTCTGCCCTATCTTCTGAATTCGGATAATCAAGCAACATGGCTTTATAATATGTTGTTCCACCACCCGCCTTTTTATTAACAATATGGTAATTTCCTTCTGGCGTAGCCCTGTCTCCTGCTCTTTCTTTATGAGCCATCCAATTGGGGCCAAATTCAACATCGTAACTACGCAATATCTTACCAGATTGATATATATATAATATATGCGCAACTTTATCCACCAAGATTACTTTTCCTCCTCCACGTGATGCGGCAATAGCATCATTTGCAAGAGCTCTCCATTTTGAATAATCAGTGAAATAATCACGTAACATCTTTGCTGCCGAATTATTTGCATGATTTGTATAAATCTCAGCCTTTTTAAACAGAATATCTGCTTCTTTTAACTTACCATTTTGCTGAGCAATTTTTGATTCGCTAAAAAGCATTTTCGACTTGTTATGCGCATCAAAAACTGATTTAGGTATTGGTAAATTTTTAAAAAGTTTATTATACAAATCAATCTTTTTCTCAAGACTAACAAATGCTGATTCAACATTTTTACTAAGCGCTGCAGATTTTTCTATTGATTCCTCTTTAGCATCATCAGCAATTTTTTTTGCTTTTAAAGCTGAACTAATAATTCCAGAATAATCCCTGACAAGAATAAACCTTTCATTTTCCCTCGACCATCCGGTCATTGCCGATTCATAAATACGTAAAGCTTGCTTATATTTTGTTTCAGAATAAACATCTGCTTCAGCTTCTTTTGCTTCAGACAATGCTTCTCTTGCATTTTTTAAATCATCATTTGGTAGTTTTTTTTGTGAAACGATAATTACACAAACAGTTATCACAATAAAAACAAACGATAACAAAATGATCGAAATCCACTTAAATTTTTTCTTATTCAAGCCCATTATATTTGTATTAAAAAAATACCCGGAGGAAAGCCCCGGGTATTTGAATACTCTAACTCAATGAGTTATTATTTTTTACCTTTTTTTGCAATAGCTTCTTCCAATTCAGTTTTAATTGAAGTAGCTTTTTCTTTAGCAGCTTTAATTTTGCTGTTTGAACCTAGAAGGTCACCATTAGCTAAAGCAGTTTCAACTTCAGTTACAGTAGTTTCAGCAACAGCTAAATCACTCTTAATAGCTTCCAAAGCTTCTCTTCCTTCTTTACCTCTTGGAGCTTTAGCAAGTAAGCCTTTGTTTTCTTCAACAAGAGCTTTAACTTCACCAATCAACTGGGTTGTTTCATTTTTCAATTCAACTTTGCGAGCTTCAGTTTTAGCTTTAGCATCAACAGCAGCCTGGCTAACATATGCTAAAGTAGCTTTAGCTTTTGTATAGCTTGGGAACCATTTTTGTTTTGCAGCTTCTACTTTTTCGTTAGCAGCTTTCATTGAATCTACCAATGCCTGGTATACTTCTGGAACATACTGATCAGCACCAGCATCTTTTACTTCCTGGATAGCTGCAGTTGCTGCATCGATTTCAGCTTGTGGAACTTTCTGACATGAACTAAATAAAACAACACCACCTAATGCTACAATAGCAAGAACTAATTTACTTTTCATAACTCAATTAATTTTGGTTTTCTCAAATAATAAAATTAACTCTATCTAAAAACTTTTGCAAATATCAACTTTTCCATTGAATTTACCAAGAGCGTTTTTTGATAAATTTACCATTTTGACGAAGGTTTATAAAGAAGTAACAGGTATAGGTACATTTTTTTTATTTTTTTTGTACCACTGTTCCTAATCAATTTCTTTTTGATGACGCACAAAGGCAAATTTAAACAGAAATCGGATGAAGAAATTGTATTTTTAATCAATTCCGGTCATCACGAATTATTTGAATTACTTTATCTTAGATATTTTGGTAAAGTTAAGGATAAATGTTTTAGCTTTTTAAAAGATGGTAAATTATCTGAAGAATTTGCCAATGATATTTTGACCAAAGCTTATGAAAAGATTCATGGCTTCAAAGGCAATAGTACTTTCTCCTCATGGCTTTACTCGATAACATACAATTTTTGTATCGATTATTTAAGGCTAAAAAAGAAATTACATTACCCGGAATGGAATAATAACAACGAAATACCTGAGATAATTGATGAATCGGAAGCAGATATCGAAACAGCAAATTACGAGAATTTGTTGACTATATTTGAATTAATACATCCTGAAGAAAAAGTACTGCTATTAATGAAGTATCAGGATAATTTACCTCTAAAACAAATAGCTAAAACCTTACGAATAAGTGAAGATGCTGTTAAAATGAGACTAAAAAGAGCACGTTCCCGTGTTATATATATGTATAACCAGAAATTTAAAACAACCAATTAAAATTTACCAACAAATGTTACTTGTGAAAAGGAGTTCGTCTACATATATTGCTGGTAAATATATATGATACTTATTACCACAGGATTAATTAAACACTTTACCTCATTAAAACTTTTCAAATCTGTTTATGAAGAACATTTTTAACAAAATATTAAATTTCTCAAATGTAACATTACCAAGCTCAGTAAAGAATTCATTTTTGAAGAAATTTGGAAATTCGATCAATGTTGAATGGCTCCATTCCGATGATTTTTATGAAGCTATATTTTATCTTGATGGTATTGAACATATAGCCCATTTTGACTCTACTGGCTTATTACTTAATTTAAAGAAAAATTTGTCACTACAATCTATACCAGAGCATATTAAAAAGAAAGCCTCTTTTCACGGTGAATTAATGAATTGTATCGAAATAAGTGAGGATGATGTTGTTGGATATGAATTGATTGTTAGAGATGAAGCTTTAATAAGGTTTTCTTTGCTTTTAAATGAAAAAGGTGGTTTGATTTATAAAAGTAAGCTTTAGAAAAAACTCTAAAATACATGTATTATTATTGTATAAGTTAAAATATAAATACTATATTTGCACCGCAAAATACGGTGGTTGTAGCTCAGTAGGTTAGAGCGCTGGATTGTGGTTCCAGAGGTCGTGGGTTCGAGCCCCATCTACCACCCAAATAAAAAGGTAATCATCAAATTTAAAGATGATTACCTTTTTTGTTTTTGTTATTTCCAAACTAATTTTATCCCTTCTACATACAAAAAAAGACCGCAATTTTGCGATCTTTTAGTCGGGGTGATCCGATTACCCCTTATGTCTGCAAATATCTTTTTATCAGGACTTTGGAAAGAACAATTTCGGCGGGTTCACTATCTAGTTCTCAATTATTTTGAGTATGGATAAGGCTTTTTAATGAACTCCGATTACTGTGCAAATGTATGAAAAAGCTGTGACTTTCGGATGCAAAAAGGACTAAATGTCTTCAAAATATATTGGAATAGAGCATTTTATTTGATAAGAATTGAACTGCTTCATTTGGGGCATTTCAATCTTTAAGGTACTGGACAACCTGTTCGGATTCAAGGCCGGTAAACTGGCAAAATTCGTCAATGCTTACAAATTGATGAGGTTCTTTTGCAAACTTCATCTTGATTTTGTTTAGCAGTTGCCGACCATACCGGTTGCTTTTGCCTGTTATCCGTTGTACATCCTTGGGATAAATTATCATGCGGTTTGTTTTCATTTAAGCTTTACCCTGAATTATCCATGACTTTGATACGGCTTTTCTATGTTGTATCTATCTACAAATTTACTATTTCCTTGTAATTACCGAATTAGGAATATTAAGCACAAATGCGGCTGTTTTGTACAATAGCGGAAGTGCTTATTTTGAAAGCATTTACGCTTGAAATAGTTTTGTTCATGTTTAACTAAAATTTAGTGATATGGCAAAACAGAGTGGAATTATAAAACTTGAAGGGACCATCGGAGATGTGACCTTCTATAAATCGCAGGATGGGATGCTGGCACGAGCCAAAGGCGGAGTGTCTGCAGAACGAATCCAGAATGATGCAGCTTTCGAAAGGACCCGGGAGAATAACAGCGAGTTTGGGCGAGCTGGTAGTGCCGGTAAACTGTTGAGGTTAGCTTTTAGAACCTTCCTTCAAAATGCGGCAGACAGCAAAATGGTAAGCCGTTTAACCCAAGCCATGATGGAAGTGGTTAAAGCCGATGCCACCAGTACCCGTGGCCAACGAAATGTCCTGGACGGTGAGTTGGAACTTTTGCAAGGGTTCGATTTTAATATAGATGGTAAACTTTCAACTACCCTTTTTCTTGCTTATACGGCAACTATCGACCGTGTAACTGGTTTGCTTAATGTGGCAATACCTGCCTTTGTTCCGGCAAATGCTATCAGTGCACCAGATGGGGCAACCCATGTGAGGTTTGTATCTGGTGGTGCTGCTATCGACTTTGAGAACGAAACTTTTGAGATAGTAACTTCTCAAAGTGCAGATATTTCAGTATCAGCTGTGCAAGCAGATGCAATTGCACTTGCAAACCAGTTGACCGCAAACAGCACCAGCCCATTATTCCTGATTTTGGGTGTGGAATTTTATCAACAGGTCAATGGCGTTAATTATGCCTTAAAAGGCGGTAAAGCAAATGCTTTGAGTCTGGTTAGTATTTCCGGAGTTTAATCCTTAGTGCTATGGCAAGCCCTGAAATCTTTTTCTACTCTGTTTTATCCGGTTTACTGGCCGTGGTTGCTTACTTCATGAAGCAACTACATTCGGATTTTAAGCGGGTAGAAAAAGATGTTACCGAGGTGAAGGCAACGACTGCTCTCATTAAAACCGAATTCAAGGGAATCAACGAGTTGATGAACCAGCGGATTGAATTCCTTGAAAAACGGATAAACCACATTGAATCATTCATCTTTAATAATAAAGAACATGGCAAATCTTAATATAGTTGAGCGTTTAACCGCTCCTACGTCGAAATTCTTTAAAATTGTCCGTACTGTCGGTATCAGCTTGGCTGCAGTTGGAGGAGCTTTACTGGCTTCACCCGTAGCATTGCCAGCGGCAATCGTGACGGCTGCCGGATACCTTACCGTCGCCGGTGGAGTGATGACTGCCGTTGCACAGGCAACAGTCGAAGGGGAATAAAAGGCCCCAGCTTTTGAGTTTTGAAGCCCGGATTCAGCCCCCGGGCTTTTTTCATTCATAACCTCAACGATTACGGGTTAAAGAACCGGAACACATAAGCCTGTTTTAATTCCTGTATCAATTTTAGATTCTTTTTAAGTTGATTTTCCTGTATTTCAATGAACCTTAGTTTTTCAATTGTCCTGGTAAATTCTGCCGGATGGATTTTTACCACTTCTAATTTTTCTGTAATAACCTGTTTAAAATCCCCGATACGGATAAAGGGGATAACCGACCCGATTAAATAGGGATGAAACGCTTTAGACCTCCAGAGCGCATAAGACATCCAAAATAATGTTTCTGTAAATTCTTTGTTTTCGGCCTCAATTTTAAAACAATTAGGGCAAGGATGTGAAAGTGGCTTGCCGGAATTTAAACCTTTGCTTAAAACAAAGAAATGCGGTTTTTTATTCTCTTCTATCCTGGTAACTGATTTTACGGTGAAAGTCTCCATAGTACGCGCGATTAAAAGTTATGCTCAAATGCTTGCTTCGCTTCGCTCGCACATATATTTCGACAAAGAAGAAAGAAAAAACGAGAAAAAAAGAAAAAAGAAAGCCTTTTAAACAGGCCGGATGTCAAGGCTTGTCAAGGTTTTTTACGAAAAATACTACCCGACTTTAGGAGGGTTGGAGATTTTTTGTGAAAACCCGTAGGGCTCGACCTTTATAAGCCGTAACGGACGGCCTATCTTTGCGCCCTTTTTTGATTTTTGAAATATTGGTAATTCGTTTTTTATTTGGTACACAAAAAAAAGTAAGCCCCCTAAAACGGGAGCCTACTAATAGAGAAGGAAAGCCACAAGAGCTTAATGTAGAACCAACCGGTATGGCGCAAGAAATAAAAGCGGAAACCGGGACAATGATAAACGTAAATGAGCAACCACCAGCCACCCAATTTACTACGAACGATACAACGAAACATAATGCCCGGGTGTCCACAGGTTGGGGGCCATAGCTGCATGGGCAGGCCAAAAAATACTCTTTTTGTTTTGCTCCTGGCTTTTGCAAAAGAAAAAGGAAGATTTTTTGAGACTGGTAAAGCGAACCCTTGTCAGCATTGGCAACCAGACCTGTAACTTTGCTATTATGTTTGGTGTATTTAATGATGAATTATTCCGGAATTTGATTTTTGGAATGTTTCAAGATGCTATAAACGATGAGGTCGAGAAACAAGCCTGCCGTAATGCTGTCTTTTCTTAAAAAAACAAAACGGATGCAATGCATTGCGGACGTTTTGTTTTTTTCGGCGCGAGCCGTCTGCGAGTGGAGCCACCGGTGGCAGACTGAGAGGCTGAGGGACGAAGCCGGGGGATGGCTACTGCTTGCAGCAAGGGGATGGCGTGTGTTTTTGTTGTCTTCTGCATGGCTACCGCTTAAAAACAGATTATACCAGCCATGCTTACAAAAACCATGACAGCCCCGCAGCCGGTGGCGACCAGCAGGCGAGCCAATAATGGGCAGCCGGTGGACTGTAAGTTGCTGAAAGGAATGGAGCCGGAATGAAACGTAAGGATGTTGAGCGCAGCGAAGCCCTGAAGTGAAATGCAGACGCAATGAGTAAAGCTGCTTGCAGGACAGTGGAGGCTGCCATGAGGAAGAAGGCGGAACGCAAAAGGCATGACAGACTGCGGAATGAAATGGAGCACCTGAAAGGCGGTGCAGCTTTTGCTTTACCATAGAAAATAAACATGTTCAAAGCATATGCTGTAACGGGCTGGCGAGGCTTTTGCTGACAACTGATGACGAATACCTTATAACCTTTGGGTGGGCGGGTGGGGATTAATTGTTAAACAAAAAATCCATTCAACTTAGATTAAAAGGGTTTTAAAATTATCCCAAAGATTAGAGTACATTTTATCTTGTTCAATATTTTTTAATTGAGATAACTTTGAAGTGACTATATTAATATTTGAAGGAGTAAAAGGCTTGTTGTTATATTTAATGAATGGACCATCTGACTCTAAGAGTAATCTTTCTAATGGAATAGAATTAATAATGTCTTTCCCTGAATTTGAATTTAACATTGCATAATTTACTGAAAAATAAAATCCATTATCCAATGCCTTCGATAGAGTAGTTTTATTACCAGAATACCAGTGCAAAATTATTTTACCATTAAAATTAGAGCCAATAATTGAAACAATATCATCTGCACTCATTCTTGAATGTACTGTCAATATTTTACCCCCCATTTTGTTACATCGTTCAATTAGCTCTTCAAAAAACGAAATTTGTAGTTGTTTTGACTCTTTAGCGATTTTAAAATCAAGACCCACCTCCCCAATGTATTTTGTATCACCCAGCAATGACCACATTTCTGGAATATATTTTTGATATTCTTGCAAAAGCTCAGGATGAAAACCTAAAGCAGGTCGAATATATTTGCTATTTACTTTATTTTTAAGTTTAGTATATAAAACAGGTAAATTGGTAACGGCAATTGTATAAATCTGTTTTTCTTCAATTTCTTTGACAACATCTATAAAAGACTCAAATAAATCGAGATGAAAATGTGTGTCAAATAAATGATTATCCATTATACTTGTCTATTAATTGTATTAACTCTGTCATCCCTCTGTCATACAATGCACAAAAGTCATTGATATTATTTGATATTGGACCAGAATTTTGAATTATAAATGATTTATTCCCTGAATTCCTTTTAAAGTCAAGTATGCCTATTTTAAATGAATTTAATTCCGAAGCTGCTTTTCCAACTCTAAAATCTTTATCTCTATATGCAGAATTATCAGTGCCATAAGCCTTTTCAATTGATGCCCTTCGAATTACACAAGGTAAGCATGTGCCGCAATGAGAGGGTTTAGTTTCTTTTAAATACCTGCCTTGGTCTGGGTGAGAACATGACATAGTATGTTCAATATTTGCCTTTAAAAAGGTTGGATTTTTGCAGTTTTGAATCATTTCGCCTTTAGTGAAAAATTGATAAGGATTTTTTAAGGTTATTTGCAACCCCAAACTGCTAATCAATTCTTGTAATAACCCCATATAATATGGATGTGTTGTTCTTGTACTACTACTGCCAATTCTTGTATTTGTTAATGGAATGTTTAAAGAAATTAGACCGTTTTCTGGAATAAACAAATCGGTAGCTTTATTCATGCCAGAAGCTAATATAATAGCATGAGCAAAGAACATGAATGACCGCGTGCGAGTTGTATCTTCAGTACCTTTTACCGGTGCAGCAAAAAAGTTAAAGAATTGCTCATGCTTAAGTTCATATTGCTCAGTAAGTTTTTGAATAATACAATCCTGATAAATTTTAACTCCTTTACCTCCGCTATAATGGCCGACAAAAGCTATGTTTTTATTGTCGTTTAATAAATCTATTGCACCAATAAAAGAATCTAAACCACCTGAAAGCATACAAAAGCTATCTGGAGAAAATTTCTTTTTTGAAGCTTCAATCCCTTTCTTAACTTTATTCTCTAGTTCATTTAATTGTCTGATCCTGAATTCAAATTTCCATATATCTCCACTTAAATAGGAAATCATATTTTCGAGTAGTAACTTATTACTTTCCCATTTATCCAATTCTAATACCGGAACGTACAACCTGAAGTTTCTTGTCCATGCGTCATCAGATTTTGCTCGTTTTACTTTTCTATCTGCATAATAAACCATTAAAGATATGTAAAACAAATCAATAGCCTCATTGGTAAACACTTTAGGAATTTGATATAACCTCCTGAAGAGTTTGAAAAACGTATAATGATATCCTTCTTTGTCAGAAAGATTAACTTCAAATATAGACTCAGACACACTAAATTTATCGTCGGTATTTAATTTGCAAACTATTTGATTCATAGCATATCCTCCATTACTTTATAACATTGAGTAAAAAGCCCTTCTACTTCTTTTTCGATATTTTTATTATTGTAGTCAATTGTTGAAAAATCTTTTCCAGAAAAGGTAGTTTCAACTTTTGAATTAATATATTCCTTTATTTCTTTCTCTTTACTAATTGCATCAGCTGGAGATGATGATTTTGTTTCTATACGACTACCTAAATCATTAATGATTCGTTCATAAATATATGATTCTATTTGAAGAGGAATGATAGTGTTTAAAGTCTCTTTATCAATACTTTCAAGAATAGTAATGTCTTTACCTTCAATTTCAAGTTTCTCATATAAAATTTCCATAGCGGATATTAACGCTTTTCTAGCAACAGCATCTTCTTTTGTAACCGGAATCGGAGCTAAATAATTAATGACTTCGTTAAGAATCTCCTTAGCTGATTTGCCTGCGTAGTCAATTTTAGCCTGGTTTAATGTTTCTCTAAACCCTTGTAATGATACACTATTGAAAAAACGCCCAACATTCACTGTCGTTTTTATCCCAGATTTAGCAGAGACAGATGCAGCTTTTGCTCCGCCATGTGCTTTAACATAGCGTGATAAAGCTCCCTTATAGTTTTTAGAATTTCCAGAAGCGTAACGAGTTATAGCGTTTTTAGCACTTCTCCAACTGGTAACTGATTTTTGGACATTAATAGCATTTCCTGACGAATTGTTAATCCCATCGACATTATCTTGCTTTTTTCCTTTATTGGGAGAAGCCTCTCCATTGGATGATTTAGAATCACCGGAACCCTCAAAATCATTCGGTAACAGAGGATTTTTCGAAGGGCCAGTATACATGCTAGATGTTCCCATAGGTTTGATATTATTTACACATTATTATGCATTCTTAAGTTTTGTGTTTTCGCTTTTCCATTTATTGACCAATTCATTTACCTCTGTAGTTTTTGAAGTTTTCTTTCCAAATTCTTCAATACGGGGAATAAAGGCCGCTTTTATTTTGTCACTGGGAAGCCTGGTTAGAAATGCTAACACTTCACTGTATAAGTCTTTGCTTATAGCTCCCCATTCAATAAATGATTTAAAAAGCTCTGTTTTAATTGAAGTAGATGTTTCTATTTCGCTTATTATTGCTTTTAGTATCTCCGATGCTTCAAAACTATTAACTTGTGTTGAGTTCTTTATTGCTGAACTTCGTGAAGAATCAACACCGGACATTAAGTTAGTCAGTATTTTTTCAGCTTCAGGGCTTAAACCTTGAGTAACTGCAAAACTTTGAAGTTTTAGGCTTTCTCTAGTGAAATAATAATAAGGCTGTAAATCAATGTCTCCAAGATTAGGTTCGATTTTTATCCAATTAAAAAACCAAACATCATCTTTCCATAACTTCAATTTTTCTACTTTTTCCCATTGGTCATTTTCTATCAATCTGATTTCTTTGGGCTTCCCTTTTTCTATTGCCTGTAATTCCCCAATTTCTTTATAGACACCATCTTTAAAATATTCCAGTAACATTATTTTAGCCAATACTTTACGGTCTAATGTGAGACCTTTGAATTGAGCCATTTTTAAACGCATAGAAAGAGAATTTAAAAACCTTTTACAATGACGAGGATTCCCGTTTAATTTATATGTTAGGACTGATGACAATTGCTTTGACAATGAAATTACATCTTTGATTTTTGTGTCAAATTCAGGAAATTCTGAATGAAGCAATTCGAAAGTAATCTCAAAATTTAAAAAGTCTTTTTGTTTTTGCTGTTTAATGAATGATATTACCTTCTCATAGTCAGCTTTCAGTATATCCTGAAGCAATAAGCACAATATGTAAAATTCCACTTCTTTATTACCTAATTGAGGTATCTTCACTGGGTATTGAATCATCTTTTCAAGATATTCTTTACCAATATCAAGTTGATTTCCTTTAATCTCAGGAAATTTTTTACGTACTGCATACATTACGTGCCGTTCATCAGCACCAATAATAAAAGAAGTACCTTTTGTGAAAAGGAATAATCTTATAGCTTCAAGCGTTTCTAAGATAGTATCGTTGTTACATCTATCGAGTTCGTCAATGAATACAACCAATTTCTTAATTTTCGTTTCGGCTAATAAATCGGAAAAATTATTCTGAAATGATTTTAGACTATTTCGAATTTCGCTACCCTTAAATGTATTCGCAAGTAAATCTTTAATCTCATCTTCGCTGACTTCTTTCGCTTTTTCTTTGGCTTTGTTTGCAATTGACTGTATAGTAATATCAGCAATTGTTCCAATTCCCCCAGTTAAAAGAAGATCTGCTCCATATTTTATTCCTTTGCTTGCTAATTTAAAAAAATCAACATTTTCATAGAGTCTTTTTAATACATCAGTAGCCTTGGCAGACAAAGTCCTTTTCTCGCTTATCTTGTCGAGAATTGTACCTATTAGTGCTGTTTTAGCATCTTCGTATCCCTCAAAAAGCCATCCATTAAATTTTAAGCATAAAATATTCTCGTCTGTTGACAAATCATTTAATGTCATTTCGATTAAACTAGATTTGCCACACCCCCAATCACCGTATATACCAATACTTGATGGTGATAAATCGTCATTAAGTATTATATCCTTGGTAATTTCAATTAAATAATCAAAATCTAATAAATCTGTATTTGTTTCGCAATCTTTCCACATTTGATAAATAAGATGGTTTGTAAAATTTGTTTAAGTTAAATTCTTTTAATAATATCATTTTTAATAAGTTCGTAAGCTTTTTCACTATCATACTTTTCCTCAACCCGAAGCAGCGAAACTGTATCATCTAAAAACTCCCGGTCTTTCATTTTCAATTCCATGTTTTGCAGATACTGTTTTTGAGAGGGAGGATTATCGACTACAAATTTCATGTATTCGTGATAACAAGTAAGAACCTGTTCGATATTCAGATTAGCAAGGGTAAGGGCTTTGTATAAGTCATATAAATCGCGACCTTTACGGCGTTGGTACAAGGCACGGATTTTTGTACCTATCATCTCTTCGAGATGGTAGGTTGAGATGTTGCATGAGCCTTTGAACCAACCGGTATTTACACTAAATCCTTTTGTGGTATAACCTAAAACAGAGAAATGCTCACGGCAATTGATTTCGATTTTTAACCTCAACGATACCGGGGTTACACTTTCGGAATTGAAACGATATACCAGCGTATTGTTATTTGCCTTTTGTTTTATAGTTGGCTCTCCCAGAAATGACATGCACTTCTGCAATTGAACAATTATTTCTTTTATTGGGCCTGCTTTTTTCTGTACCAGGTCGATGTCCTCAGAATATCTAGGTTGTGGCTGGAGATAGAGTTTGTGTAATGCTGTACCACCTCTGAAAACAAGGTTTTCGGCCAGAAAATCATTGGAAAAAATTTCGACCAATGCACGGCATATTACCAAATCCTGTTCTATTTGCTCGTCGGTTATCCAGGGAACAACATTACTCCATGCTTTTATTTCGTTGGCTGGTATCATTCGTCAATTTCAATGTCGGTGTTAATAATTATTTTCCAACGGTCATTAGTCGGAAAACCTGTTTTTTCTTCTCCTGCTTTTAGCGGTTGCCGGAAAAATTCTTTTTTTAAATTTTGTGATTCAGAATAAAGCTTATCCGCTAATATTTTTTGACCTAGTATAGTTTCTAAAATATAGCCAAGTCGTTGTATTGATGGTACAGTAAAGGTTTCAATTAATTCTCCGGTAATGCGTTCAGGTTTCATCGCTTCAGCAAGTTCGTTCAGAACAGATGCAGCCCTGTTAATGCCACCAATACGGTTGTCATAATAAACCAAATCGATAGCAGTTAACTCCGGAATTGAGACATTTACATAACCGGATTCTGTTTTTCTTTTTTCCAGTAAGCCTTCGGGTATATTTCTTTTTGTTATGTAGTTTATTTTCAATCCTTTTTTGTGTGTTGTTAATTGTTTGGAATTCGTAACTACAAAAAACTCCTGAGGTTGTTGATGAGCTGCGCCGTGTAAAGCTGCTGCACTTAAAAGCCCAACGTAATATGGTTTGTCGACATATTTCATCAGGTTATCAATGAATAGCATGGGAGGCAATAAACCACGGGAAGCGTATTCGGGTGGAATTATCAGATAAAATCCTTTATAAACCGATAATACACGACCTTTTTTGGACAACCTGGTTAATGCCAAAATAAGTGCTTGTTCTGAGATGTCGGGAAAGTCGGTTTTTATTTGTTCCAGACTAAATACATATTTTCCCCAGGATTGCTGTTTTTCAACCCAACTCAGTAAGTAATTATTATTTCTTGTTGCTTCCAAATAGAGTAAAATTTCCATAAAAGTATCAAAAAATGATAATAAAGTGAAATAATTACTCAGTTTTTTAAATCGTTGATATTGATTAGCGTATAGCTAAATGTTTTACCCCAGTACTTTTCAGCTTTTTCGCAAAGCGAAATGAATTCGCTGAACTGGTTGGAATCGGCAAAGACCTGACAACCGGCGGACCATTGGTTTACATTGATAGTTTTGCCGGTAAGATTTGCCCGATGGATATTGATGCCAAAGATTCCGGTGTCTTCTTTACCAGTCGAAAAATCGAGGTAATTGTCTTTGTTGAAATCGCGGATTATGGTAACGGGCATGAACTGTACCAGTGCTTTGTATTGGCCACGGTGTAAGCCTAAACAATAGCAATGCAGGTATTGGCCTTCTTTTAAAATGGCGGTTCCACCGGGGCTTAACGAATGGTTGAGATAGTATAAACCAGGGTCGGTAGTGGCCTGATACTGGTTGAAATTCCATTGGCCTTTGTATTTCCACATGACAACGATGGTATCGTCAAAGAAATTGGGTGCACGGTTATTGTTACGGATGCCAATAATGTTGAGGTTGTATGGTTTGGTGTCGGTTTCGAATACTTCGTAACCTTTGTTTTGCATGGCGTTGTAAACGGATTCAAATGTTATTGTTTTCATTGCTTTAGAGTATTAGATACGTTTATCTTTGGCCGATTCGCTGAAAGCGATGAGGTTGAATTGTTCGCGCAAGCGACTGCGAAGGCGTGAGCCGTAAATTTCTTCGATTTCGGAACTGTTAAGATTGGTTGTAATATGAGTGAGCATGTGGCCGGATACAAACAAATCGTAACGGGAAAGTAGTATTTCGGCCATTACATTGCATTCGTTGCCATAATATTTGAGGTTGTTCTCGGTTCCTAAATCATCGAAACACCAAGCAACGGGAATGCCGTGTTTAAAAGATTGCTGGCTGTAACGATGAATTACGGAATAACCTTCCTGGATAAACTCGAAACTTACATTGCGGCAAGGTTTCATATTGTACCTTTCCTCGGGTTTTAACAAGAAGCGAAGGAGGTTCATTAACGATGTTTTGCCACAGCCAACCGGACCGGAAAGTAAAATGCCTTTCCGGAAAGAGATGTTGTGTTTTTCGGCTGCTGCGGTATCCTTCAGGAAATAGGCCAGCAGTTTGAAAATAATCTCGTAATCGTCGGCTATGACTTTAAAGCCGGGATGATATATTTTTTGTCCGGTGGTTTCGATGAACGAAAGACATTGAGTGAAGTCGAAAGAGCAATTCATATTTTCAGTATCAAGTAAAAAGTATCAAGACACAAGACCGTAGCATAATGCAGGTGGTATAATCAAAGTGGTTCGCCATAGTTTTTGGATTGGTTGAGGTTGGTTGGACTATTGCCCGAAGGTTTGGCCTTTGGTGCAAATTTTGGGATATTGAGAATCCAATTACGGGCGGCAGCTTTCCAATCTTTCATTTTGGCGCGGCCACCAACCAGCCAACCGTTACTTTCGAAATAGTTGAAAAATTTTTCGGCCTCGATGGCGGAAATGCCTTTCTCATCGAAATATATTTTGACGAATTCAAGTGTTGGGGGGAAAGAACCGGATGAGTTAACCTCATCGCTCTTTTTCTTTTCGCGCAATCCCGAAAAATCGGGACTTTCGCCTACGGCTTCAGCTTTTCTTTCTTTTTGGCCGCAACTTTTTTCTTTCTTTTCTTCTTTATTCATATCTAAATTTTTTGATTTAAAATTTTGGGCTTGGCCAATCAAGTTTGTTTTGTTTAATCTGTTTATATTGTTTATGGAAGGTCGCACAGGCATTACAGAGGCATTATCAGTACTATTATCAAAAGTGTACAGGTAAACCAAACTGCCTTTATGTCGGTTGTATGAAGGCTCGTACCGGATGTAATTCCACAAATGCAACTCTTTTAAGCAACGGACATATGTATTGGCAGATCCTATCTTGGCCATTTTCATCATTTCGTCGCGAGAGACGGAAACCGGATTGTGGAAGAAGTTTGCATTCCAACACCGAAAAAGGGATAAGTATAGGCTTACATGAAACGGAGTAAGCCTGTTATCGGCATCGAAAAGTTCGAAAACAGCGGTTAGGTGCTTGATGTAATTCATGCATAACCTATTGTTTTATTTGAACATGGATAACTGCTGCTTGCGAGATTGTAGCATATCCTGAATGTCGGCATAATCATAATAGATAACGCCGCCAATCTTGGTGTAGGGCAATGTGCCGTTTAAACGAAGGTTTTGAAGTGTACCTGGTGAGATGTTGAGGATTTTGCGAACTTCGTAGGACTTTAACCATTTTTTAGAAGGTTGTCCGTTATGTTCTTTGAAAAGTTGCTTGATTTCGTCGAGTAATTCCATTTTAAACTCGCGTAAATCGTCGGTTGTGATAATTTCAGTGGCCATAATTTATTGTTTTTGAGTTTTTGTGTATCAAAAATCAATAAACTGGCTGAAAGTTTTTACCAAGGTGAAACCATGCTGGTTAAAAATAAGTTTTTGCGGCTTTTGAATTATTTTGATTTTTGATTAGGCTCTTAAAGTGGATAAAATGATAAATTACCAAGGAGATACCAAGTTGGTAGTTTATTCGTCCTGCTCATTTATTCTATTAATGAGCGAATTTTTTAAAGCATCGAGAAATTTTGTCTGGTTCTGACGACTTTTAATTTGTAGGTAATCACGATAATAATCTCCCAAATTAATTCTAAAAAGAGATTCCAAAAAGTCAGCAATTTCTTTTATTTCAATATTACCATTGTTAATGCACTTAACGGAATGAATTGCATAAATAAATTCTGTTAGAGCAGCTTTAGAATCAGTCCATGTATATTTCCCTTTTGAGATAATGAAATTTTTATTTGCAGAGAGATCTTTTCGTTCCATTATAGCTAATTCAGATTTTAAATAAATATTCAGAAGGTCGTTAGCAAGGATTTTGGCTACTTTATAGTCGTGGCTTGTTGAGAAATCAGGATCAGCATCGTAAATGAATGTATCAACATATAAACGAAGGTCGAGACGGCCACGAACGAAGTACTTATCGTCAAGATATGTCATGTTATTTCGCATGTATTGATAGAATTCCAAATTGTCAGAAAAATACTTTTCAAGTTTATCCAATTCGTTCAAAAGATATTTTTTCTGGGATTTATCGCTTCCATTAGGCCGTCTCGATTCGATATTGAAAATTTTAACGTAATAAATGAGCTTGCTGTAAATAGTGGGCTTGATTTCCTTAAAAAACAAAATTTCTTCATTCGGCGATGAAAAACCGTTTTTTCGAATATAACCTTTAATTTCAACCAAAGCCTGATTGATTAAGTAGATAGATTGTTCAGCTTGTTTAAGGATTGATATTTTTTCAACTTCAAGTTGTTTAATTTCTTTAAACAACTGAGACTTTATCTTATCTATTCGAGATAACATTTTATTGATTTATAACACAATGGCATAGGAAAGCTCTAAAAACTATTATTGAAATAAATTAAAGCATGCTTTGCCTATCATGCTTTAAGACTGAGATGCAGTTCAGGCGGATATCCCATTGTTTGCCTGTATGACAAAGGTTGGGAGCCATCAATATCCTTAATACCTAAACTTTGCCCGAGTTCTGCACCAATCAATGCCTGACCAGAAAGCTTCATCAGATCCTGGCTTTGGTAAAGTGCATTTATTAGCTTTCCTGTAAATTGGGGAGATTCCAGTTTTCGTTCCGAAAGCATATTAGCAGGAATTTTACTGCGGTAGGCACGTGAACGTTCTGTATCCAAACTTCCCATCCATATAGAAATAGCTGCCACGTTATATGGTCTCAATTCTTTAGCCATATCAGCAGCCATTTTATCAGCTCCGGCTTTTTGTGCACCATAGACCGGACTCAGATAATAACTTACCGCACCATAATGTCCTGTATTAACGATCAGTCCCTTTCCATTGGCAATGAGCAACGGCGTTGCAAAATAACTGGACACAAAGTGTGATCGTAATCCAACCGTAATTAAATCTACCGCATCCAGAGGGCTTTCCCAAAAGGGATTTGGCGTGGTGATAGCCGGTGTTAGCTTAGCAGCATTGTTTACTAAAATATCGAGTCGTCCCTGCTCTTCCTTTACTTTATCGAACAATGCTTTTACGGCATTATCATCGGCATGGTCAGTAATCACCGCAATGCCTTTACCTCCAGCATTATCCACCGCCCGGGCTGTTTCATAAACAGACCCGCCGAATTCGTTGACATTATTTTCACTACGCCCGGTGACATACACGGTAGCCCCTGATGCTCCTAATTCAATAGCTATCCCTTTTCCTGCACCACGACTGGCTCCGGTTACAACAGCAATTATTTCATTTTTCATAGTTAAGAATCTTTATTTATCCGGGTATAATCCTGACAATCTTCAAATGAGGGAAAATATCACTTACCTAAAGGTTACGGAATGCTCCCCATGTTTGCCTTTTGCATCCCGAATCTCTGTTAAAATTATATGCCTGTAAATCAATTAAATTCTTGAATAAATATTGATCAATGTTCCGCCGCCGTCTGCGATAATAGTTTGTCCCGTACTGTAGCTTTGTTCCATTAAGTATATATAAGAAAGGGCAATATCTTCGGGAACAGCTACTTTGCCAACAGGCAGTATGTTTGCAGCATGAGAAAAGATTTGTTCTCTTTTTTCTTCGGGAATTGCAGACCATACATCGGTTTTTACAATACCGGGTGATACAACGTTAACACGAACAGGTGCCAGTTCCATTGCCATTGCCCTTGTAAATCCTTCCATTGCAGATGTAATGCTTGCTCCTAATCCCCAACGTTTATATGGTCGTTCGCTTGCAATGCCACTGGTGAGTGTAATTGAACCATTAGCACGAATAAAGGGGATTGCATGTTTTACTGCAGATAATGCACCCCAAAACCGTACATTAAAAAATTGCTTTGATTTCTCAATATCTGTTTGCGTAATTAAACCAGATTCGATAACATCACCTGCGGTATAAACCAAATGGTCAAAATTGCCGATCTGCTCAAACAAGTTTTTTAATTGCTGCTCTTCACCTGCATCGGCAACAAATCCTTGTGTGCTTGCAGATAAATTTTGAAGCGCATTGTCAATACGTTGCCTATTGCTCGAAACAATAATTACTTCTGCACTTTTAGTGATAGCAGCCTTAGCAACTGCGAAGCCTATACCAGCACTTCCTCCAATAACGACAACTCTTTTATCTTTTAAAACTTCCTTCATTGTTCCAGTTTTTTTGATTAGGATATTAATTTCCTGTTATTTATTGAATAGACATTCCAATTCTTTCAAGTTCTTTAAGGTCTTCTGCTGATAGCTGCAAAGCAGCCGCATTCATATTTTCGTCTAAGTGATCTATACTGGATGTCCCCGGAATAACTATAATATTATCTGCACGATGTAGTAACCAGCTTAGGGCAAGTTGGTGTATGGTTACATCTTTCTGTTTGGCAATTTGACTCATTATTTCTTGTCCTTTCACATTTCCTCCACTTACCGGATACCATGGAATAAAGGCAATTTGATGCGCATTACAGTATTCCAAAACTTGCTCCCATTCCCGATTGTCAATACTGTACCTATTCTGAACAGATACTACATTAAAAAACTGCCGGGCAAGTTCGATTTCAGCCACACTAACTTCGGATAAACCGATATGTCGAATTTTTCCTTCTTGTTGTGCCTTTTGCAAAAAAGAGAAACTTATCTCTGCCGGAACCTTAGGGTCTATCCGATGCAACTGGTACAGATCTATTCGTTCCAGTTTTAGACGCCGCAAACTCCCATCCAGTGCGTCCTGTAAGTGTTGTGGACTGGCATCGTGGTTGATGTTCGCCCATGGGCCGAAGCGTACCAGGCCACCTTTGGTTCCTATTATTAGTTTGCCCTTATAGGGATGTAGGGCTTCAGCAATTAATTGTTCAGAGGTAAACGGTCCATATTGGTCTGCCGTATCGATAAAATTTACACCTAACTCTACTGCGCGTTGTAATACTCGAATCGAGTTTTGGGGGTCTTCAGGCATTCCCCATACCTGTGGCCCCGTGATACGCATAGCTCCATATCCCATACGATTGATTTCCAGATCGCCACCTAAAAGAAATGTTTTATTCATCATACCTAAATATGTTATTATCTTACAATGCGTTCATATTAATATTTTTGCGTAACCGCCTATCCAAATTGTTCAATGCTTATACGGATTGCCTCAATCGTCAACTCTAATTGAATGAAGCGCGGAATTCGAGTGGAGTAACGTTCGTTTTCTTCTTGAACAGTTTATTAAACGACTGAGGGTACTCGAAGCCCAACATATAGGCTATTTCGGCAACCGATAGGCTTGTAGTCGACAAATATTCCTTTGCCTTTTCTATCAGTTTTTCGTGAATAAGCTGCTGAGCATTCTGTCCGATAAGAGAACGAAGCATATCGCTCAGGTAGCGGGGTGACAAATTTACCTGCTCAGCCAGATATTCAACAGTCAGAGAACCTTTGCTCAGACCGTCTTCTTTATCCAGATAGTTTTCCAAAAGATGCTCTATTCTGACAAGCAGGTCATGATTAACGGCTTTACGGGTGATAAACTGCCGTTTATAAAAACGATTACTGTAATTGAGTAATGATTCCAATTGTGAAATAATTATATCCTGGCTGAAATCATCGATGCTATGCTGAAGCTCTTCCTCAATGTTTTTGAAAAGCGAAAGCATAATACTCTTTTCCTTATCCGAAAGATGCAACGCTTCATTACTATCGTAGGAGAAAAAACCCAGTTGTTTTATTCGTGTCCGTATAGGATAATCCTTAATGAAGTCGGGATGAAAAAGCAGGGAAATACCATAATATTCATTGTCGTCAACAATTGAGATCAGTTGTTTTGGCGCAGTATATACCATCGTTCCATCGTCAAAGTCGTAATAGCTTTGCCCATAACCAGCTCTGCCTTTGAGTCTTTTTTTTAATGATATTTGGTAAAAGTCAAAAAGAAATGAGTTAGGCAATGCCCTTTTATTAGCTAAAACCTGCGTATTGTCAAAAAGACTTACCAACGGATGCAATGGTTTGGGCAAATCAAGTAATCTATGTAAATCAGCAATTGAACTGATTTTGTATGGTATGTTCTCTGCTTTTTTCATAAAAAGGAATATCAGTTTCTTAAAAAATTAGTTGTCATGAATCTTCGGAAAGCTTCATCTCCCAGTTGAAGGCGTTGATCGTAAATGGTTTTTGCATCATCGCCAGCCAAATAGCGCAATTGGTCTTTTCCATCGGTTGCAGCTTCGTGTACAATTTCTGCAATTTTTTCTGCCGGGGTAAAGGCAACATTATCAACGTTGGAGAAAAAACTATTGAATAATTCATTGTAGGCCGGATGAAATGCTTTATCATAAGAACGGCCAATAAAATCAGTCTGAATAGCACCTGGTTCAATTACCTTGATCCCGATATTGAAACCTTTCAGTTCATAAAACATACTCTCGCTCCAACCTTCCAGTCCCCATTTTGTGGCATGGTATAAAGAGGAGAAAGGAAACCCAACTAACCCGCCAAGTGAAGAAGTACTGATAAAAAGCCCACTTTTTTTCTCCCTAAAATAAGGAATAAAAGCCTGTGTTACACGAATTACGCCTAGAAGATTTGTATTTATCTGACGCAGGATTTGTTCGTCAGAGGTAGCCTCTAAAGCTCCAGAGAAGTCCGTAACCAGCATTATTGAATACCACATCAACTCCTTTTTCAATAGCTTTTTGTACAGTAGAATGAATTTCGGCCAGCTCGGTTACATCAAGCGGTAATAATGTAACATTATTCAACTGATTAAGTTCGGTTTCTTTTTTCGGATCGCGCATAGTGGCAATCACTTTCCATCCTTTAGCCTGAAACAATAAAGCGGCTGCTTTACCTAAACCAGACGATGCACCTGTAATAAAAATTGTTTTCATAACTTTTTAATATTTAAAATGATGTTACAAAGATGCGGCGCATTATACCGGCAGATGTTTCCAGAATGAGTTAACCTGTGTCCAAAATGACAGATTCAATCATTTTCCACCACAATCAATAATGAAGCTTCGTTAAGATAAGCTTTTTAAGCAGTATTATTTTGCCGATTATTAAGCCATATTTTCATTGTTTCTTTTTATTCATGAAGCGTAATTTCTAACGAAGTGATAAGTTCGTTGGCCAGTTCATAATGATGATCCAACAATACAGGGCTACCATCTGGTATTTTGCGTTAGTGCCTCATTCCATTTTCTCGTCGCTTTTTCCCTTTATAGTCTTCGCCCTCGTCCAAAACATGGGCTGTCTCAGCAAAGCAATCGGCATAAGCAGCACTGTCAAAATCGGCTTGCGCCAGAAGTAACCTTTTTATTATTCCGTTAGTTGCCAAAGCTATTTTCCATTAAATACATTGTTGTAATCAAATTGTTTCATAAACTTTTTTCTGCAAAGGAAGTGTCATGCCGAATCTTATACAAGTACGGAAAATCGAATTGCATAGGGATGAATTATTCACTTATTGCATTTTTAGAACACCGGAACTAATTTTGCACCATGTATGAACGAAAAATACCTCTAACCCTTAATTGCGGCCTCGACCTGATGGCTGAAGTGTTATATGGCAAATGGAAAATCCGTTTGCTCTGGTTTATCAACGAAGGATTTTTTCGCCCTAGTGAATTGCAACGCAAAATACCAAATGCTTCGCGCAGGGTGTTACATATTCAGTTAAATGAACTGGAAAAGCATGAGCTGATAGAGAAAACCATTTACCCGGTTGTGCCGCCAAAAGTAGAATACCGGCTAACCGAATTTGGAAAAACATTAATTCCTGTTATTTCAATCTTAGTACAATGGGGCGACCAAAATAAAGAGCGCTTAAGTGAAGTTGTCGTAAAGTAGCAAACCACCAACTTTATTTCATTGAAGCATTTGATTCAGTTGGTTTTGCGTTCAAACTTTTCATATCAATAACAAACCGGTAACTGACATCTCCTTTTTCCAAACGATCGAAGGCTTCATTTACCTGTTGAATTGAGATTAATTCAATATCAGCTTCAATTTGATGTTCTGCGCAAAAATCTAACATCTCTTGGGTTTCGGCAATGCCTCCCAGATTGGAACCTGCCAGACTTTTTCTTCCTACAACCACACTAAAAGCATGCACCTGCAACGGTTGCATCGGGAGTCCAACTAACACGAGCGTCCCATCAATAGTCAATAAATTCATAAATCTGTTTATATCGTGTTCAGCAGAAACTGTATCCAATATAAAATCCAGTTTTGAAGTTGGCGCGTCTTTAGTATTTCCCGTAGTTATAACTGTTTCGTCTGCCCCAAGCCGATAAGCATCAGCAGCTTTCTTTTCAGAAGTGGTAAATACCACAACATGAGCTCCCATTGCTTTGGCAATTTTTATGGCAATATGTCCCAAACCTCCAATGCCTATAATTCCGATTTTTTTACCGGGTCCAACTTTCCAGCGTTTTAATGGTGAATAAACGGTTATCCCGGCACATAATAATGGAGCAGCAGCAGCAATGTTCATTGATAAAGGCAGGTGCAACACGTAATTCTCATTAGTAATAATTTTTTCAGAAAAGCCACCAAAAGTATGCCCTCCCAAATGTTTATCCGGAGAACCAAATACAATGGTACTGCCCGATTCGCAAAATTGCTCCTGACCAGCTTCGCATGGAGCACACTCCCGGCACGAATCGACAATTCCACCAATTGCAGCCAGGTCACCAACCTTAAATCGGGTCACTGCCTTCCCAACAGCGATTATTCGACCGGTAATCTCGTGCCCCGGAATACACGGGAAAAGTGTTGCGCCCCATTTATCTGTAATTTGATCCAGATCAGAGTGGCAGATGCCACAATACAGAATTTCCAACTCGACATCGTGAGATTGCAACAATCTACGTGATATGTCCATGGGAATCAATGATTCCTCTTTTCCTCTTGTTCCGTATGCTTTGATTGTTTTTAGTGATTCCATTCTATTTATTATTCAATTTGGTTATCCCCGAATAGCTCAGTTCTGTTTCCTTTTTGGTAAAAAACACAGTAGTGACAGTATATCAGCGTTACTGAACAATTTACCAATTATTATCTACAAGCCTGGTTATTTGCCTTTATTGAGAATTATCTTCATAACTTTCTAATAGAAGACATCGCAAAGATGCGGCACATTATTTCTGTAGAAGTTTCCAAATTGAGTTAAACTGTGTCCAAAACGACGGATTAAGTTAAACTTTAGTTTTTCATGTTCCTGAAATCGTGGGAAGACTTACACATTTTGTTTTTGAATAGTTTTGGAAAATGAGACGGATGCTGAAATACAAATTCGTATGCGATCATGTGAATGGGGTCCGTGCGCTTTATAAAGCAATTTTGGTCGGCTTAATCAATTTCAGATCGATAGCTTTCATCGCTAATTTTCCAGTGTATTTACAACGTAAATCTGGCAATTAGTTGGGCGAAAGATTAAATGGTCGGCGAAATATTTTGTATCGGGCAATCCTACCTCAATCAGATCGGGTTGAGAGAAGAAATATCTCAATAATCGCCCAGATTCACCCTTAGATGCGTTAAGAACAGCTAGTTGTAAAAAGGATACAGTAATTTCTAATCAATTGAAAATAGGTTTTAGTTTACTTGTGAAAAATTTAAGGATACTCTCGCCTTATTTTTATCAGGCAATTGAGAAGGCTCCAGTTATCTTCTTTCAAAATTTGTATCAATTGAAGTAATTATTGGGTAGCTATTGGTATTTTTTACAGCTAAGTCTTTAATTTTGCTGGAGAAGCACCAAACAATTTTTTAAAAGCAAATGAAAAATGGGATAAGTCTTCAAATCCCAAATCAAGGTATATTTCTGTTGGTTTTTTATTCTTTTTTTCGATTAAGAAATATGCTTCCTCTAATCGTTTTTTTATTAACCAACGCTTTGGAGTGTCTTTAAATATCTGGTAGAAATCTCTTTTAAATGCTGAAATACTTCGGCCTGTCAAATATGCAAATCGCTCTATACTTACATTAAACTTATAATTGCGATTCATAAAAGCTTCAATATCTATTTTTTCAGGAATGCCAAAATCAAATAGTACTGATACAATCTCAGGGTTTGTATTAATGAGTATCAACAATAACTCTTCCCGTTTTACTTTCGAAAACGTCTCATTAATGTTCCCTCCCTGATTATAATATGGCATTAACGAAGCAATAAAATTGGGTATCAATTCAGTTTTATTTAACTTCAGAAATGCATCATTTGACTTTGCAATAGTATCTTTTACAGTATAGTTATCCTTGAATTCACGAAGAAAAGGTTCATCAAAGATAATTACGACTTTTTCAAATTGACCGTTATCTTTAAGCTTGTTGTACCGTGCCAAATGATTTTTACATACGAGACAATAATCGCCTGCCTTCATTGTAAATTCTTTCGAACCATCATAACCATTCATTCTTCCTTTACCCAGAAAGAGAAAGAAATGTTCGGGAATAAATTGTTCCGGCGAAATTTGGGGACCAATGTAGCAGGATTTTATTTCGGTAATTCTCATTAAAATATTATTTTGACATTGTATGGAGCTTGATTTACAGATTACAAATTTACATTTTATTTGAAGTGTTTTATCCTATTTATTATTGCCTAAATGATTGATTTTGTGGTTATATTGTAATTGCCTTGTATTTTACAAGGCTTTCAACGGTTGCCAGGATTGCTTCTTCATTTGATCTCGGGTTCCATTTAAGCATTGTTTTTGCCTTTTCATTTGTTGCATTTCTATTAATTCCAACCATAGGAAGAATAGCTTTTGCCTGTTTATTAAATAACGCTGCAATTTTTATCAACCAAGTTGGCATCGACTTTGAAGAGGCTCTCTTCGCAATATCAGGCATCTGTTTCTTTAAGAACATAGATATTTCCAATAATGACATAGTTCCACCAGCTAAAGCAAGAAAACGCTCTCCTTTGGCATTCGGATTAAGCATTGCACGAATATGAAGGTCCGCGACATCGCGCACATCTACTATTCCTAAGCGAATATCCGGGATAGCTTTCATTGTACCATTCAATACCTTTAATAACAAATCAAAACCACTTGAAAGAGTCGCATTAAGTGAGGGCCCGAATATAGCCATCGGGTTGATAACACTTAATTCCAACGTTCCCCCCTCATTTTGAATAAAATTCCACGCAGCCCGCTCAGCTAACACTTTGGATTTATTATATATTGAAAGACCTTTTTCATTTGGATTCGTCCAGCTTTCTTCAGTGATAGGTTTAGATGAGTCTTTATGACTATATCCAACAGCACCAAAGTTGGATGTCATTACCACTCGTTTTACTCCGGCTTCTTTTGCAGCTTTCAGCACTCGAAGAGCGCCTTCAACGGCAGGACGAACCATCTCATCTTCATCTTTTGGTAATCGAAGAAAAATAGGAGAAGCTACATGCAATACATAATCACAACCTTTAACCGCTTCATTCCAGTTTTTGTCTTTCAAGAGGTCAGTTTCAAAAAAAGACAGGTTAGACAAATTGCCAATGCCACTTGCTTCCATCATCTCGATTATCTCATTTTTACGGGAGATTGTACGAAGTGTGGTTCTTACCTGGAATCCCTGTTGTAAAAGTTGAAGTATAATATGACTGCCAACGAATCCGGTTCCGCCCGTAACAAGTACTGTTGTGTTTGAATTATTCATATCTAAGTCTTTCATATTTAAATTATTTTGTCAATAGGTTATTATTTATTGAAACCAAATATCTACTTCCTTTCCAAAGAAGTATTGCTGCAGTACTTCCAAAAATCAAATAATTTAGTCCAATTGCATTCGCTAAGTTATCGGTATGAAGTAAAAAATCTTTAACAAATATGACAAAGCTCGGACCTAATAACATACCTATAGCATTATAAAACATTACGAATGCGGCAGAAATTCGTCCTCTGTATTCCGGAGGTGTGACAATTTGTAATGAAGCGCCAGCGACACCTGAAAATGGTTGCAAAAATTGAATGATACCAAATGCGGCGAGCAAATATATAATAGATGAATCCATAACAAGAAATCCCAAACTTCCAATAATTGCAATTGCAGATGCCCTAAAAGCGAAATGGGTAAGATGTGCATTCTTTCCTCCTCTTGCAAAACTTCTATCAACAAGCCAACCTGCAATAACTGCCCCACACATACCAATTGGAACTGCCATAATTGCCATTATAACACCAACTTTATCAGGCTCTAGTCCCTGCGAGCGCATTAAAACTGTTGGTAGCCAAGCAGCAGCACCATAAACCATAGCACTTAACAACCCATATCCCAGAAAATGACAAATAAAAAATTGACGATTAAATGTTATAAACTGCAAAAATTCCTTTGGTGAAACTCTGTATTGTTTATTTACTCTATGTTTATTGGATGGTGCCAAAAAAATTGAAAAAGCTAATAATATACCTGGTAAACCAGACATAAAGAAAACCAGTTGCCATGGTTCAAACTTGCTAAAAAATAATTCTGTTGAGGATGAAGAGATTACATTAGCTTCCGATATGAGAAAACCGCCGAGTAACATTGAAATTGCTGCACCGATTTGTCCTCCGGCAGTTAGTACACTAATTGCAAATGATAATTTATGTTTTGGAAAAATTGATGCTGTAATGCTCCACGCAGCAGGTTGTAAAGCAGCCTCTCCTAACCCCACAATACAGCGGGCTATCAGGAGTTCAGTGTAATTACCTGAAAGTCCGCAAAAAATTGTTGCTAGTGACCAAAGAGTAACACCAAAATATATTATCCAACGATTAGAGTAACGATCAACCAGCCAACCCATCGGTAAGCTACCAAATAAGAAAAATATTGCAAAAGCAGGCCCTTGTATCCAACTCATTTGCAAATCAGTTATTCTAAAACTTCCTTTAATTAAGTCAACCATCAATGAAATAGATATGCGGTCAATAGTAGAAAGAGTAGTGAGCACCAGCAATACCAAAATAATTACCCAAGCCCGAAATAAGGTTATATTTGTTTTATCTGCCATGTTGTCTTTATAATATAAATTATCAAAGCTTATTGCAATTGTCTGTTTTTACCTTATTTAAAATTTGATTGATTTAGAAAAGGAATATATGCTGATAAAATGGTTTCTGCCTGACCAAAAGCAATTGCATGGTCTTTCCCGTCTAAAGTAAATAATTGTAATTGAGGGATATGGTTCTTAAAAATTGCCGAATGCTCATAAGGGACTGTTTCGTCTTTATTGCCCCAGGCAGCAAATGCAGGAATTTGGTATTTACCAATTATATCCATTGCCTCAGGTTGCCAGGTAATTGCTCTGTTTGCTAATGTGTGTCTTATTGAATTTAGGACACCTTCGCCATATCCTTTGTATTTTCCTTGCTCTTTCATCCAATTTAACATACCTTCTCTTGCCGGATTACCCTTGTATGATTTAGAAATCATATTGTACATAGTTTTTGCTCCAAAATTTTTGAAAATAAAATCGCCAATAATGGGTGCACGAAGAAATTTGTTTACAATTCGAACATCTCCACCTCCATTAGGCGCAATTAGTCCCACTGTTTTAATCCTTTTGGGAAATGCTGAAGCAAATGCCAAAACAAATCCTCCTCCTTGTGAAGCTCCTATAACATTTACTTTCTTTATTATTCTTAAGGTATCCAATAATTCTTTTAATTGCTGAACGTAGAACTCCT
Source organism: uncultured Prolixibacteraceae bacterium (assembly GCA_937915865.1). Lineage (GTDB taxonomy): Bacteria > Bacteroidota > Bacteroidia > Bacteroidales > Prolixibacteraceae > Aquipluma. Next base: position 114,636 of record CALGIG010000117.1, read on the forward strand.
TCGTGTAATTATTTTTTGGTCTGTCAGAATAGCCATAACCTAACAAATCAGGAATTATTATTTTATATCCTGCATCAACCAAAGGCTTCTTCCAATTCTCAAAAGCATATCCACCAACAACTGCACCATGAACCAATAATACCACAGACCCAGAATCAGGACCATTGACCCTTACATGCATTATCCCTTGTGAGGTTTTTATGAATTGACTGGCTTTGCCTTCTTTTTTTAGTTGTGTTCGAATAACTTCATCAAGTTTTACTCGACTTTGACCATTTACGTTTTCTTTATGTAATACAATGGTTATTAGCCCTATGAAAACCAAAGAAGATATTTTAAAGAATCCTTTAATTCGTGCTTCTTTCTTTTTAAGAATTGAGCTTAAATTAATCTGTTTCATTTTTTTACCTTTTATTTAATGCAAAGGTCAATATTCATTTGAAAAGTTAGTTTGTTAGAAAATCCAAAATTAGTTTGTTGGAAAGTCCAAAACATATATATAAACTGATTCCAAAATTCAACATACAGAATGTTTTTGATTTCATTTTTAAACGTTGATCAAAGAAAAGTTGGTTTGTATTACGTGGCATTTTTCATTGTAATGACTTCAACTTTGTGCATAAGTTTTTCACGGAGAGAAAGCATATCATCACTAACTTTTTTCTCAATTACTTTTGCATAAATCTGGGTGGTTTTAATGCTGGTATGGCCCAAAAGCTTTGAAACTGTCTCAATAGGTACACCATTGGTTAAGGTTACTGTAGTGGCAAATGTATGGCGTGCCAAATGAATAAGACCCTGAAAAACGAGCAAGAACAAAATGACACAGATAAAACGCAATCTGTTTAGAATGAGCCTGTTTGTTTAGTCTATTTGGTTTTGTCATCCCGTAAGAAAGACGGAAAAAGACAAAATCCCACAGTATTTCAGTTACCAAACCGTTAGCCGGGTTGTTACTGGAATGCGGATAGGTAACGAGGTACAAATAAACGAAATCCAAACCATTTCTTTTTCGTTGATTCACAGTATTTTGCATAAAAAAGAACGCTTATGTAATGGGTAATTTTACCAATTAAAGTATAAGCGTATGAAAGTGGAAAAATTCAAGGTTTTGCTTTACCTTAAAAAGAGTGGTTTGGATAAATCGGGCAAGGCTCCGATTATGGGACGCATTACTGTAAACCGATCCATGTCACAGTTCAGTTGCAAGTTGTCTTGTACCCCCACGTTGTGGAATCCCCGCGAGAGCCGGTTGAACGGCAAAAGCGGGGAAGCAGTCGAAACCAATGCGAAGTTAGACAAACTGTTGCTTGCCGTCAGTGAGGCTTACGATACACTTGTCGGAAGAAAACAACCGTTCGATGCCGAAGCGGTAAAAAATCTGTTCCAGGGCGGAATGGCAACACAAATAACCCTGCTTAAACTCTTTGACCGGCATGTCGAAAGCATGAAGCAGCGTATCGGCGTTGACCGTTCCCCGAGAAGCCTTCCCAACCATATCTACACCCGGCGAGCCGTTGCCGAATTTATCAAAAAGAAGTTCAACGCCTCTGACCTTGCTTTCGGGCAGTTGAGCGAGCAGTTTATCCGCGACTTTCAGGATTTTATCCTGCAAGACAAAGGACTTGCAGTCGATACGTTACGCCATTATCTCGCAATCCTGAAAAAAGTTTGTAAGATGGCCTACAAGGAAGGCCATTCAGACAAACATTATTTTGCTTACTACAAGCTACCGAAACAGAAAGAAAGCACCCCTAAAGCCCTTAGCCGGGAAGACTTCGAGAAGATTCGGAATTTGAGTATTCCCGAACGTCGCCGCTCGCATGTCATTACGCGCGATATGTTCCTCTTTTCCTGCTATACCGGCACTGCTTATATCGACACAATATCCGTCGCCAAAGACAATCTGGTCAAGGACGACAACGGCGCATTATGGCTCAAATACAAGCGCGGTAAAAACGGACAGCTTGCCCGTATCAAGCTGCTGCCCGAAGCCATTGCCCTGATTGAAAAATACCGGGATGATACCAGGGATACATTATTCCCGATGATACACAACGGCACGATTAAACGGAATATGCAAGGCATACGGATTCTTGCGGGTATCAAGGGCAACCTGAGCTATCATATGAGCCGGCACTCGTTTGCTAGCCTGATTACGCTTGAACAGGGCGTTCCCATTGAAACCGTCTCCAAAATGCTTGGTCATTCGGATATAAAAACAACACAGATATACGCCCGTGTTACCCCGAAAAAACTCTTTGAGGATATGGACAAATATATCTCGACAACCAAAGATTTACGGTTAGTCCTGTAAGAATGTCAAATAAATAACATCAAAAAATATTATCATCATGCGAAGTACATTTTCATTATTATTCTACATCAACCGTAACAAGGTGAAGGCAGACGGTACGACAGCCGTCATGTGCCGCATCAGCATCGACGGAAAAAATCCGGCAATCAGTACGGGTATCTATTGCCGTCCCGAAGACTGGAACAGTAAAAAGGGAGAAATCAAAACAGTCAGGGAAAACAATCTACTGAAGGAGTTCCGGAAACGGATTGAGCAAACTTATGAACATATCCTCAAAGAGCAAGGCGTTATCAGCGCCGAATTGCTCAAAAATACCTTTGCCGGGGTAAATGCCGTAGCGACCGGCTTGTTGCAGGGAGGCGAAGCGGAGCGGGAGCGGTTAAGGCTCCGTTCGCTGGAAATAAACTCGACATCCACCTACCGGCAGTCTAAAACCACTCAAAGCAACCTGCGTGATTTTGTTCTTTCACGGGGAATGGAAGATATTCCGTTTTCAGCTATTACGGAGGAGTTCGGGGAATCGTTCAAAATTTTTCTGAAAAAGGATTTGGATTACGCCACCACCCATGTGAACCACTGCCTCTGCTGGCTGAACAGGCTTGTCTATATTGCCGTCGATCAGGAAGTATTGAGAAGCAACCCGCTCGAAGAAGTGGAATATGAGAAAAAGAATCCGCCCAAGTTGCGTCATATTACCCGTAACGAGTTACAAAAAATCATGGAAACCCCCATGCCTTACGAGCGGCAGGAGTTGGCCCGCAGAGCGTTTATATTTTCGGCATTCACGGGACTTGCCTTTGTAGATGTGTATAAACTCTATCCGCACCATATCGGGCGGACAACCGACGGGAGGCAGTATATCCGAACCAAAAGGGCTAAAACGGAAGTAGAGGCATTTATTCCGCTGCATCCGGTAGCGGAGCAGATACTATCACTATACAATACGACTAACGATACCGCTCCCGTATTCCCGTTGCCCAGCCGCGATCAGATTTGGTTTGAAATTCATGAAATAGGTTTTGCTTTGGGAATTAAGGAGAACCTAAGCTATCATATGAGCCGACATTCTTTCGGAACCCTTTTGCTTTCAGCAGGTATTCCCATTGAGAGCATCAGCAAAATGATGGGGCATACCAATATCAGTAGCACACAGATTTATTCAAAAGTAACCGACGATAAAATTTCCGAAGACATGGATAAACTGATGGTACGCAGAAAGGAGGTATGTCAATGAAAAGAACAATAATAGCCATAGAGAACAGCATTGTAACCGTACCGCAATCCGGTGATATACGGATGACCGCATTTGAAATCGCCGCATTGTTTGAAGTATATGTCCAAACAGTCAATGCAGGCATCAAAACTATTTTGAAATCGGGCGTTGTCAAAGCGGATATTTCCTGCCCTGTAACCGTTACCGGAAATATCCTCCTACCCGATATTTATGGGCTGGATATGATAACCACCCTTGCTTTCAGAGTTCGCAGCCCGAAAGCGGAAATATTCAGGGATTGGGTAATCCGAAGAATAACAGCCAATCCGTTACCGGCAAAGCTCATCATTCAATTATCGAATAGGACTTTATACAACTAAAGCAGACCAGCCGTAAGATTTCCTTTGACGGATTTTCTTACGGCCGGTTTTATTATTGGCAAGCAGGAACGAAAATTACCTGAATGCCGGACGGAGGCTTTTATCGAGGATAGCCTGGATATCGCTTTCCCGGAAAAGTATCTTACCCCCTACTTGCAGATAGGCTATCTTTCCGCTGTAACGCCATTCCTGCAATGTACGGCGGCTGACTTTCAATCGTTCCGAAACCTCAATATCTGTCAGGTATCGTTCGCCATAGAACAAAGGCTTGGAGTTTTCCGCTATTTTTTCAACTCCTTCCAGTAGCTCATCGATCGAAGCGAAGAAACCGGCGACCTCTGGGCTATCCTGGGTGATGAGGTCATCCCCTGTATCAAAATACCCAAAAATTCTATTTCCCATTTCGTACCTCCTTTCTGGTAACGGATGCGTCCAAAAACTTCTTCACATCCTCCCTCCTGTAATACACTTTATGGGCAATCATTGTAAAGCCCAGCTTGCCGGTTTCACGGAGCGTTTGCACCGTCCGCTTGGTGACACCCAGTATTTCACAAACATCCTGGCTGTCCAGCCATTCTTTCAATTCCTTGCTTTCACTGCGTTTGCGCAGGGCTGCTACCGTTTGGGTCATTGCCTGAAAGCGGGACATCATCGCCTCGAATGTACGGGCTTCTATGCTTACTATTTCCATCTTTCATTTTTTAATGGTTTATTATCACGGGAAGGCAAAGATAAACCGATTATCCCGGCTTTGTATCAGTTGTTTAAGCTGTGGTCGCATCAGGCAGCAAGTGGCACAGGACGGAGCCAAAAAAGCCCCTTGCCGGGCTTCGTTTTCAGTTGAAGTTATGCCGTTTCATCGGCTCCAGCGTATAGAATTTTGAGAACGGATAATACTTTTGTTCGCTCCCCTCCATTTGCCACCACTCCACAAGGCCGTACTTTTTGACAAACCAATCCAGCCGGGCGTTGTCAATATCAATATAAGCCGTTATAAACGGGTGCTGGGACAAGGGAAAAGCAACCGTAGTCGCATCGGGGAAGCCTTCAAAATCTTCGTGAAAAACAAAGTGATTTTGACACTCAACACTAATATTCTTAAGTATCTCATCATCGGATAGGGTTATCTCACAATGTCCTTCCATCCCCGGTTGATCATATTCGATCAATAATTTGCCGACCTTGCAGGCATCGCGGTACAGATCGCGTAACTGTTCCACCTCTAAATGTTTGAGTGGAAAAAATCGTTCCATATTGCCTGTATTTTAATTAGTGTATCAAATATACTTGAAATATTTTGGCTGCCAATCATTTGTCCGATATTGGCAGGGTGTGGCGTTGTTTGTCCTAATCCCCGCCAATGGAATTTGACCCACGGATGCAGAATTGAACCGTGGGATCGATGTTTTTTCCGTCCGTATCTTTTTATTATTTCTTCCCCGTTTAGCGGAATGCCATCGAAGCCTAATGAGAGTTCGATTTCAGGCGCAAAGGTATTTCCGTGTTCTTCACGCCGCCGCAAGGTCAAGCCCTGGCGGGTTTGTCGAAAAATCTTCCTCTTTCCCTTCCTTCAGCTATCCGGGTGAGCGTATTTATTCGCCAAAACCTTGCACGGCTAAACACTACCTTTTTTAAGCTCCTGAAACTCGAACACTCCTCACCGGCTCCGATACGGCATAGCGTTAAAAAAAAAGTCAGAAATTATGATACGAGCAGAAAAAAATATGAAACATCGATCCTCCTACCTTCCAATTAGCATAGGTTGGGTTTTAAAGATAGGGTTTGCAGTTGCAGGATTCGCCCTGTGGGGCTGGTCTTTCGTGGCGGTGGTTACGGGAGTGTATATTGGGTTTAAATTCCTGAAAGGGCTTCTTTCCTGCCTTCTCTCGCTTCTCATTCTGGCGGTAGCAATTGCACTTTTAGTAACAATCATTTTTCTAACATTCTAAAAATTACAGTCATGGCAAAAAAATATTTATTGTTTGCAGGCAAGGAAATCGACACCGATAAACAGACCGTAGAAGTTAATCAGGTTATCCAATTGGAGGGATACAGTTACGACAAGTATGTAGTGTACGAAATTGCCAAAAATCAGTGGGGTATCACCTATAAACTGATAAACCTCCGTACAAAGGAGTTCGGTACGTCCGACTTAATCAGGCCATTGAGCGAAAAATTCGGGATAGGTCACTATTACGATGATAAGAACCCTCAGTCTTTAGATGCTTTCGAGGTAGCCGTACTTCGGCAGGAAGCACAGGCGAAAGCCGATTCCGATGCAAAAGCCGAACAGCAGGAGAAGCAACGGCGGGAACAGGTTGCAGCCATTGGACGGGAACGCCTCAAAGGGATAATCCCCGCCGGTGCGCAAGCCGTTATAATTGCCTGTGAGCGGGAAGACAATTCCGACCCCTATACGGATTATTATTCGGCATCGACCGTGCGCCGTGTGATTTTGGGCTTTTCCACCCACACGAAAAACAACTTTCAGGAAATGCGCAGCCATGCGGGAAACTTTGGGGAAACCGCCTGTCTGACCGGGAAAAACGAGGAATACGAACACCGTGAAAATTACACGGGCGGTCATGGGTACTATTTAGGCGAAAGCAAATATCATGGGTGGATTATCGAAAAAGAACGGATATACGACCGTGAGCACTTCATAGAACGGTATGCCTACACCGCAGGGGATGAGGCAAATATCCGTATCAAAGTCGCTCTTCAGGCAGCAGAGGCAGCCGAAACAGTAGAACCGGTAATAGGCAATTACACCATTGTCGATTATTCCGAGAAATCGGTAGCCATATTCGGCGATACGAAAACCATAAAAGAACAGCTTGCAGCATTGGGCGGACGTTTCAATAAGTACCTCACTCTGAACGGACACCGCCAAGTAGGTTGGATATTCCAAAAGAGCAAAGAGAACGATTTACGCCGGTTGGTAAACCTCAATTAACAAACAGATTATTCACACGGGGCGGAGCAATCCGCCCCACAATACCACAAGTCATGGATTACATAAAATTATCGGCATCCGAAAAGATAGAGCAGGTACGGCAATATCGCCCGTATAAGGAAGAACGGCGATACATGGCTGTTTACCTGACAGCCTTGCGCCAGAACGACAGGCAGACAATTGACGAATACGAAAGTTTTGGCAACGAACCCCAGTACATCATTATGAACCGCAGGGCATACAACAGGGGACAATTGTTTGGGTTCACTGCCAAAACTCTAGACAAACACGGCTGGTTGAAAAACGCCGAATTTGCAAATGTGGAACGGATCGAATTTATCGACAGGAAAGGCTGGGCAGCGTTCAATTACGTAACCATCGGACAGGGAGCAAACGGTAAATGGAGTTACGGAGTAAGTTATTCAACAGGAGGTTGGGGACATTGTTATGGTCTAAGCGTATGGGGGAAGATATTCGATAACCGGAAAGACTGCCTGAAAGCTGCCCTGTCTGAAATTCTATATGGACATCGGGAAGCTGCTGCGCAACTGAAGAACGACACCTGTGGCAATTTCAACGCCCAACATTCAAAGGAAGTAGTACGGCAGGTTAAAGACTTGCTGGATGAGTTGACAGGCAGAAAAGCAGTTCAATTGGAGCTTTTTTAAACAAATTATTTCAAACAACCATGTATAAATTATTCGTAGGATTTCGGAAACTAGGCGAATTCGACAGCATCTATATTGCAAAACAATTCGCTCAGGAAAGCGGATTAACGGGTGCTTTCAACTTGATTGGAACAAATGGCTATCGCGATAGCTGGTATATATTTCCGACCAGAATGAATGAATCTGATTCAAGGATGAAAGAAACCTGATATTCTAAAAATGGTCAAGGTCTATGTTATTTTTATATCAGTAAATTAATAACTATTACTTGATAAGTTTCAATGCAATGTCCAATCTTTGCGATGCATTATCCCAGTTAATAATACTAAAAAGGTTATCGACAAAGTCGTTCCGCTTGTTTTTGAATTTCAGGTAATAGGCATGTTCCCAAACGTCAATTACAAGCAAAGGAATAACTCCCCATTGTGTCAGCTTCTCGTGATTCTCGCATTGCAGAATAGTTAATTTGTCGGTGTACGGCTGGTAGCCGAATATTCCCCATCCGTTGCCGTCAACATCTTTCGAGGTTTTTGCCAGATACAATTTTAGTTTGTCGTAACTGCCAAAATCTTTTTCGATACGTTTTAGCAAGTCTCCTGAAGGATTGGTTTGATTGTTCGTCAGGTTAGTCCAGAAAATAGTGTGCAAAACGTGCGATGAAAGGTGATAGGACAGTTTTTTAGTCCAGTAGTCAACCGTTTCAAGACTATTTTCGTCCATCGCCTTCTTAATCATTTGCAAATCTTTGTTCGCTCCTTTTACCGCTCCTCCATGGTGAAAAGTGTAATGAAGATGAACCGTTTCAGCATCCATATAGGGTTCCAAAAAGTTTTCAGAATACGGTAAAGCTTGCAGAGCGAAATTACCATCCTGATCAACCAATTGATCAATTTTACCATCATTTACAGAAGATGTAAAAACGGAGTTTGAAGGGAGAATCGTAGCGCCTCCCATGATCAAACTGCTTTGAATAAATTGTTTTCTGTCCATTGTTTGTTTTCATTTTGTATTGTAAACCAGCAAGGAAGCCTTGCCTGTAAAACCCGAAGGCGATGCAACAATTAGCAGATTCAAATCAGCCAAATAAAGAGATGTTCTTGCTCCGGAATGAGTAGAAACTTTTCCGTTTGCCGCGTAGGTATTTGCGTCGGTTTGCTTGAAAATATCAAGAAATCCCGCGCCACAACTCAAATAAATCTGGCGGCTTGTTTTATCGTAGAAAACATCGTCCACATCGCTGTCGATTGCCATTGAAGAAATCGGCTTGCCGGTAAATGTGTCAACAACGACGAGCTTTGCAGGATGACGGCAACCAATAAGTAACCGGTGATTGGCTTCGTCCAGGCTCATCGGGAAATTTGATGAGGCTTCTGTCATTTTCCATTTATCTGTTACGGTATTCTTTGTCAGGTCAATAACTTCAATCTGTTTTTCATCGGGAACATTGACATAAATTTTATTGGCCGACTTATCCAATTGAAAAGATTCGGGATGACCGGAAAGTTTAATATCAGCTACCAGTTGGTAATTTGTCGCGTCAATAATAGCAATACCACCGCTGCCATAACCCACATAGATTCTTTTATTTGCAGGATCATACCTTACATTATCAGCATCGCCAGCCAACTTTACAGACTTAATTTTCTGGAAAGTACCTGTATCAAAAACATCACATTCGCCACTGCCGCCATTGGCAACTATCAGGTTTTTGCTTTCAGGAATAAAAGCTATTCCCTGCGGTTCATCGAGGTTTTTAATAGTGTGGATAACTTTTCTGTTTTTCAGGTCAACCACTTCAATGGTGTTGTTCCCTAATGCTGCAACAAACACCGTTTGATGCTCCGGATCAAAAGCTAAATGATCAATTCTGCCGCTTACATCAGGTAGCGGAATGGTTACAACAAGTTTTAGGGTATTGTTCTCCATTGGTGCCTTTGCGGTGCATCCACCATGAACAAAACTAAAAGCAACAAGCGTTATCAAAATAATCCTTCGCATCATCATACCTTTAAGTCTGGATTCCACGTATGTCGTTCATCTGAAACATATTTCGCCCAACTGTACAGCGCATCATAGATTTTCATTCCTACCTTGAGCATTTCATGGTCGTCTTTTATGTTGTAAGAAAGTCCGGCGGATATGGCCCAGAGTCCGGCGGATTGTTGAGCTAAATCAAAACGATCAGTGTCTGCCCCACGAACAATTACTGCAAGTCGTGAAAGTGCCGGATCGGTAAGTTGGTGTTTCTTAACGATGGTGTCAAAAGTGCAAAATTCACCTTCGTGAGAGTATTCAACATTGGGAATATCAAATGGGGTTGCCCCCAGCTCTTTGGCTTTTGTCAACACCTGATCAGTTGGCACATAAACAAACTCTGCATCTTTGTCTACAAAGTTTTTAATTAACCACGGACAAGCAATCCGGTCAATCTTTGGTCGTTCCCTCGTGATCCATTTCATAGCAATGTTTTTAAAATTAATCCAATAATAGCCGCGATAGCTATAATGTAAGGCTCCTGAATCTTTTTGAAATAGAGCAAAACCAGTATGGTTACAATGGCAATCAATATGGTTGCCAAATCGGTAATACTTCGCGTGGCAATAATGATCACAGCCCCGACCAATGCGCCGATTACGGCTGCCGTAATTCCGTCAACAAAAGCTTTAATTGAACGGTTGTTGCCATATTTTCTGAAGTAAGGAGCCGGAATAACGGTGAACAGATAGCATGGCAGAAAGGTAGCCAATGCAGCAACACAAGCCCCCGGAAATCCCGCAACCAGATAACCGATAAACCCAACGGTGATAACCACCGGCCCGGGTGTAATCATGGCTACCGCAACGGCATCAACAAACTGCCGCTCGCTTAGCCATTGATAATCAACAACCACACCGCTATGGAGAAAAGGAACAATAGCCAAACCACTTCCGAAAACAAAGGCTCCAGCTTCGGTAAAAAACAGGGCAATATTCCACAAAGTCCCCGATTCGTAGCTCCAGAAACCGATGCCAGCCAAAAGAATAATGCTGTTTACTGTTCGGGGCTTCCTTATCCATTCAGGCGGTGCTTTTACAGTCATGTAAATTATTCCGGCGGCCACAAAAAGCAAAATATTCTCGGCTTTCGTAATCACAGTAACCGCAACGCCAAGCAAATAGAACAGCCACAGCAACCAGTTTTGCCTGAAGGATTGGAGGTTTATTTTCCCGATTGATTTGGTGGTGAGTTTATACGAACTCATTGCAATTATTCCGATGACAGCAGCTCCAACACCATAAAAGGCAGCCTGCATCCAGGGTAACCCGCCGTAAACTTTATAGGCAATCCCCAGCAAAACAACCATGATGAATGAAGGGATTATAAAAGCCATTCCGCAAAGCGAAGCGCCTATTATTCCATAGTGGACATAGCCTAAATAAATGCCCAATTGGGCGGCCAGCGGGCCTGGAGCGAGCTGGGCAAGGGCAAGGCCTTCTTTATATTCTTCCTCCGAAATCCACTTTCGCATTTCTACCAGGTCGCGATACATGTATCCGACTAACGCCACCGGTCCGCCAAATCCGGAGTACCCCAGCTTGAGAAAATATACGATTAACTGGCGGAGCGTATAGTTGCGAACGGTTACTTCCGACATAGGCGCTGCTTTAAAAATGAGTATTTCTTATAACAAGTTGGACTGATTAATGTTGGCAAGAATCTGGACGAAACAAAAAAGATATTTGCAGAATAAATTCATCGAACTTCAATAAGCAATGAAGTCAAACAATTTCAAAGTTATTCCTTTAAACCTTATGATTAGATGAGTTAATTAAATATTCGATGCAATTAAAATTTACTAGAGAAAAAGGGCAATAAGTTTTGAACTTATTGCCCTTTTTATATTCAAGACAAGGTATATAGTTTTATTGAAATCATCAGGCAATCGAAACGATATGGTCGAAGCGAAAGGTCGGATTGGGGCGCCCCGGACTTAAACAACGATGAGCAACAACCTTTTTCTTAATTGTTGTCCCGGCGATTTCGTCGAGGGTTGTTTTTACAATATTTTCCAACGATTCGGGAGTCATTTCAACGCGGGCATTAACAGTCAGGCGGGCGTGGTCGCTGGTTCCGGCGGACTGACGGAAAGTGAGCGTGCTGTTCAGTCCGGTCAGGTTCGAAACGATAAATTTGTCGCCCGATTCAAGCAAAATTTTGACATGGCCAACCGAAGCTCCCATTGCGTCGAACTGTTTGCTTAGGCTTTGCATCAGAGTTTGGGCAAAAGCATCCCAGTCAATGTTGCTTCCTGAAAGTTCGATCGTGGAGTTTAACCAGCCCAGAACGGCTTCGCCTTCGGCATAAACATCGTAATCTACTTCAACCAATTTTTTTCCTGCTTCGACACTGTTTTGCACTTTGCTCAACCATTCTTCAAGCCCTTCTCCTGAAACAGAACTTATGGTCAAAACCTCAGAGTCGGGAAAATGCAGTTTGGTTTTTTCTATCAGGAGATTAAGTTCATCGGCTGAAACCAAATCTGTTTTGCTGATCAGGATAATATCGCTTTCTTCCATCTGTTTTTTGTAAATGTAGGCGGCGCTTGGGTGCAGTCCGGCATTTTCACCATTCAGAATATCGGCTAAACGGATTGGATCAGCCAAAACAGTCAGCGGACTTATCAACAATTCGCCTTTCAGGTTTTCTTTCAGCGGTTGAACAATGGTCGCCGAAAGGTCGGTACAACTACCCACAGGCTCAGCAATAATTACGTCGGCTTCAGCTTCTGTTTTCAGCTTTCTGGTGGCGTCAATCAATCCGGGAAAATTACAGCAAAAGCAGCTCCCGTTTACTTCAGCAACATTCACTTCGTCGCGCGAAAGAAGGGCTGTGTCAACCAGTTCCGGAGCCTGGTCGTTGGTTATGAGGCCAATGCGTTGACCTTTTTTCATTACATTTTGTGCGGCTTCCCACAGCAAAGTTGTTTTACCAGCTCCGAGAAAGCCCCCGACAAGAATTAATCGTGTTGTTTGCATTGTTATTCGTTTAATTGTTTTAAAAATCAGTATGATTTATTTTTCACAAGATTCATCGTTACAGTCGCATTTTTGCGACAACTGTTTGGATGTTGGTTCAAAAGCATAAAGAAAAAATGCGCTTGCCGCTCCTGCTCCAACCAGCGGACCGAGGATATAAACCAGGAAGAAGCCAGCGCTTTTGTCAGGAAATGCGGCATCGCCCCAACCAAAAATCCAGGCCACCATACGCGGACCAAAGTCTCGGGCAGGATTTAACCCAGCCTGCGTTAAAGGAGCAACCAGACAAATAATAGAACTTACTGTAAGGCCAATGAACAATGGTGCCAAAGCATCGGAAGGCCGACCAACATTACATCCTTCGGTGAGCGCAAAAATCATCAGTACCAGCAGGAAGGTTCCAAAAGCTTCGGTAGCAATGGCCAATGGTAACGAGACTATTGACGTACTTCCGGGTGCAGCGTAATATTCACCAAACATTTTGGCGGTTTGAACGGATTCGGCTGAGCCTCGGGTGATGCTATGAGCGCTCTCAAATGCCGAGATTGAAGGGCCGAACAACAAGTAAATGACCAATCCGGCAATAAACGCGCCGAGAAATTGTGCAGTCATGTAAACCGGAATTTTTTTTGCCGACATCCGCTTGCTCATAACCATCGCCAGCGTAACCGCAGGGTTAAGGTGAGCGCATGATAAATGGCGGGTGAGGTAAATCGAGAGGGTAACGCCAATTCCCCAGGCCAGGGCAATTTGCATCAAACCCTGATGGGCATTGAAAAGTACAGATACCGCCACTGAGCCGCAACCGAACAGGACAAGCAGAAAGGTACCTAGGAGCCTGTCGGACTTTGTAATTTACAGGATAATTATTATCTTGCATACATG